>CAZIFW010000017.1:0-41587 GCA_964538275.1 uncultured Bacteriovoracaceae bacterium | reverse complement strand
GCTGCCGAGGATACCGAAGCGGCCTCTGATGCAGAGATTGACGAAGAAGAATACGTCGATGAGTATGAGTCAGAAGAGGACGCTGTAGATGAAGCCGACATTTGAGCCTGCGCTTCAAGCACAGGACGCACTTTTTCAAGATTTTTTGAGATTCACGCGCGAGCAACAATTGATCGAGCCAGGTGATTGTGTTCTTGTTGCGGTATCGGGCGGACTTGATTCTACAGTGCTCGCTTATTTGCTCGCTAAGGCTGCAAAAATTTTGCGCATTCAAATACACATTGCCCATGTGGATCATCGCACGCGCGGTTTGGCTTCTACCCAAGAAGCAGAGTGGGCGCGCCAATTTGGTGCACGTATCGGAGTTCAGACGCATTCACTCGTTGTACCTGATGGTCTCAAAATGAGTCAGAATGAATTTAGAAGTCACCGCAGAAGACTTCTCATGGAACTCGCAAAAGTTTTAAAGGCCAACAAAATAGCAACAGCTCATCATGCAGACGACAATGCTGAAACTTTTTTAATGCGTGCAATTTCAGGGACAGGAATCAATGGCCTTAAGGGAATGGCTCCGCGCGAAGGAGCTTGGATCAAGCCGCTTATTCGTTTTCCGCGCAATGATCTTTTAGAGTATGCACGCGATCAAAGATTGTTTTGGGTTGAAGATCCCAGCAATGCTCGTGGCCAGTATTTACGCAATCGCATTCGTAATGAGTTTTTTCCACTCTTAGAAGAAATTCGTCAGTCGAGTGTTTCTAACCTTTCTTTAGTAGCTCAACGTTTATGGGAAGAGGAAGAAGAGTTAGGTGCTTGGTTACAATCTGAACTTGAAAGCTTGTCTCCACGCATGCTTCCCATGGGGTGGCTTGAAAAATGGCCTCGCACTTTGCAAAGAAGAATTTTTCGCCTTTGGCTTGCTAAAAACGGACTTGAACCGAATCCAAATTTGATCGAAGAACTTTTAGAGGGCCAAGAAGTGGTGCACACGCAGGGTGTGATTCTTAAGCATTCAGACCACTGGATTTTTTATCCTGAGCAAGATTTTGGCAGCAAGTGGACGCGACAGCTCCCCATTGAACTCAATAGACGATCATTTTTGGGCGCTTCTTTGGCATGGAGTTTTTTAACGAAAGCTCCCGAAGCTTATAAAGTTTACGATCTCAGTGTTTATTTATGTCTAAGGGTGCCAAGCGCACAAGAAGATCTCAATTTTTGTTTAAATTGGTCTCTCATGCCCAAAGATTTGATGGTGCGCTCTATACGCAGAGAAGACCCTAAAGAGGCTCATGAGATGTTAAGTGTTGTAAAAATGCCGAAGCCTTTTAGGCGCTCGTGGCCCGTGCTTTCTTCGCGAGAGCGTCCACATGAAATCTTTGCAATTGTAGGTGTGGGCGCTATGGAGGCGTATCGTTACACACATAAAGGGCCCTGTCTGGTTTTTGAATGCTTCTTCGAAGAGTCTCTGCTAACCTGAAAGAATGAAGGGACAACAGTTTAGAACCCTCTTTATTTGGATCGCAATTTTAGGTATTGGCATTTGGGCGCTTTCGCAGGCACCCAGCAGCCAACCTCGTCGCGATAAAATTAGTTTCAGCGATTTCGTGAAGCAAGTTCAGGAAGGCAACATTGAAAAAGTTACTTTCCGAGGCAACACAGAAATCTTTGGGCAGTTCAAACCCACATTCAGAAGTGGTGCTCAATTTGAAACTATTGGAGACACTCGCGCTGAGCCTTATATCAATCTATTACGTGATAAAGGTTTAACTCCTGATTACGAGCCCGAAGCAAAACCAACATTTTTGCAACAAGCTCTTATTACTTGGGTTCCTACACTTTTAATTATCTTTTTATTTTTCTTATTCATGCGTCAGCTTCAATCAGGATCTAATAAAGCACTCAGCTTTGGACAGAGCCGCGCTAAACAATATATGGAAAATCAAACGAAGGTTCGTTTTCCGGATGTTGCAGGTTGTGATGAAGCAAAAGTAGAGCTTCAAGAAGTGGTTGAGTTCCTAAAGAACCCTAAAAAGTTCACTCGCCTTGGTGGTAAAATCCCCAAAGGAGTTTTGCTTATTGGTTCGCCAGGAACGGGTAAAACACTTTTAGCAAAAGCTGTTGCAGGAGAAGCAAGTGTTCCTTTCTTTTCTATTTCCGGATCTGACTTCGTAGAAATGTTTGTGGGTGTGGGGGCAAGTCGAGTGCGCTCACTCTTTGAAAATGCAAAACGCGTGGCTCCTTGTTTGGTGTTCATTGACGAGATCGACGCTGTAGGCCGCCATCGTGGTGCAGGACTTGGCGGAGGCCATGACGAACGCGAACAAACTTTGAACCAACTTCTTGTAGAGATGGATGGATTTGAAGGTACAGAAGGAATTATTATTGTAGCTGCAACGAACCGAGTAGACGTTCTTGATCCAGCTCTTTTGAGACCAGGTCGATTTGATAGAAGAGTCATGGTTCCAAAACCAGATGTTAAAGGTCGTGAGGAAATTCTAAAAGTTCACGTTGCAAAAGTTCCTTTGTCTCCAAACGTTAAGTTGGATGTGATTGCGCGTGGAACACCCGGTTTTAGCGGTGCAGATCTTGCCAACTTAGTGAATGAAGCGGCATTGATTGCAGCTCGCAGAGATTCGGATGTTGTTGAAGCTTTAGACTTTGAAGAAGCTAAAGATAAAGTCGCGATGGGTAACCCTCGTAAGAGCTTGGTTCAACGTGTAGAAGAGCGTCGTGCAACGGCCTATCATGAAGCGGGTCATGCTCTTGTGGCGCATTTTGTAGAGGGCAATGATCCTGTTCATAAAATTACAATCGTTCCGCGTGGCCCTGCAATGGGATTCACAATGACACTTCCTACAGATGATCAGTTCTCAATGACCAAAAGTAGAGCGGAAGCCATTATCAGTTACATGATGGGCGGACGTGTTGCTGAAGAGTTAATTTTTAATCACTTCACCACAGGTGCATCGAACGACATTGAACGAGCAACGGATCTTTCTCGTAGAATGGTTACGGAGTGGGGCATGAGCGATCGTTTAGGACCACTCAACTTTGCATCAAGTCACGATAATGTGTTTTTAGGTAAAGAAATGGGGAGCACTCAAAGTTTCAGCCAAGAGACGAGTCAACTTATTGACCGCGAGATTCGCGACATCGTTGAGCGTAACTACCGCAGAGCTAAAGAAGTGTTGACTAAACATCTCAAAGAACTTCACGCAGTTTCAGAAGCCTTGATGGAACTCGAAACTGTTGATTCAGAACAGTTCAAGTTGTTGATAGCAGGGAAGAAATTGCCTGCACCTGCCGGTGGATCTTCTGCTCCTGCTGCAGGTTCTGAGAACAAAGAAGTTGCGAGTGTTTCAGGTGAAAAGAAAGAAGCTTCAGGTATTGTGAAGCTTCCTGATCCTGCAAAAGCATAAAATTTTTTTTGTCATTTATTAATTTTTGTTAAAGCCAATCAATTTGTTCTATTTCGCTAAGCAAATTGCTATCATACAAAGAGATTATGTTGTCTTTTTTTCCAACTCAGCTGCGATGGCAAGATCTTTTCGATATTGCCTTGGTGTTTATAGTCACCTATCGCTTGCTGTTGTTGATTCGCGGCACGCGCGCTTTGCAGGTGTTGTCGGGCCTTTTGGTACTCTTGGCAGCATTTTTTATCAGTGAACGTCTTCGTCTATACGTTTTCAATTATGTTTTAAAACAAGTCTTTGAATATTTGTTCATTATTGTAGTGGTCTTGTTTCAAGACGAGATTCGCAGAGCTCTTGCAAACATTGGTCGAGGCCCTTTCGCTTTTTCTTCGGGGCGCTCAAGCAAGCTTCTTCAAACAGTGGATGAAGTTTGTAAGGCTGCACACATATTAGCTGTGAATAGAATTGGTGCTCTTTTAGTTATCGAACGCCAACACGGTTTAAAAAACTATACAGATGCCGGAGTGAAAATTGATGCACGTGTGAGTGCCGAGATATTAGTTTCAATTTTCCAAACAGATTCTCCCATTCATGATGGAGCCGTGATTATTAAAGAAGATCGCATTATGTCTGCGGGATGTTTTGTTCCTGTATCGCTAGAAGGAAACGTGGAGCGAAATTTAGGTACACGTCACCGTGCGGCTTTAGGTTTATCGCGTGAATCAGATGCCGTCGTTGTTGTAGTGAGCGAAGAGCGTGGCGAAATTGGTTTAGCGCTTGAAGGTTATCTTGCACAAAATTTATCTCCTGTGGCTTTAAAGGAACAAATTCTTATGGCCTTTGATCTCATCGAGCGAAGAGAGAACACTGGCTCTTTCTATGCGCGCTTGATGGAAAGTAGATTTTTGAGAAAGAAGGCGACTAAAAGAGAAATCAAGGAGAGAGATAAGTCATGACCGACTACTTTTTCCGTCGTCTACGCGATCGTGGCCTAGTGGCCCTTGTAGCTTTGCTCTTTTCAGTGGGACTTTGGTTTCGAGTGGTGGGTGGTGAGCGTATTGAAGCCACCAAAACTGTAAAAGTAGAATATAAACTTCCCAAAGAGCTTACCCTTTATAGCCCGTCTCAGTCAGAAATTACGATTCGTGTTCGCGGACCTGCACCTTTTGTAGCTGAATTTCAAAAACAAGAGCTTGTTGTTCCTGTGGATTTATCTCAATACGGTACAGGCGAACATGAAGTGAGTTTTAGAGCAGAGCAATTTCGAATTCCATTAGGAATTGATCTCACCATGATCAATCCTCCTGTTTTAAAAGTCTTCCTAGATCGTGAGGTGCGCAAGCGTGTTGCTATTCGCCCCGTGCTCTCCACCCAGTTACCGGAAGATTATAAAATTGAAAGTATAGTCGTGCAGCCAAGCATGGTGGAAATTAAAGGCTCTCGCATTCGTTTAGGTTTGTTGAGTTCCCTTCCATCAGAAATTATTTACTTAACGGACAATTCTTTGAATCAACACTTTGAAGCCTCTTTAAATCTTTCTGATTTTTGGGGTGTGGAACTTACAGATAAAATCTCTACCGTTCATGTGGAAGTGAATTTACAAGGTCCATCAAAGCGTAAACATTTTAAAGGAATTCCTGTAAAGCTTAGAGTGGGAACAGCTTCACGTTCGAGAGTGATATCGGGCGATGACAAGCGTTTTCGCATTCGCCCTAAAAGTGTAGATTTTTTACTCGAAGGTCCTGCTGCTTTGTTGGATAACTTAGAAGCTCCCAATCTAGATGTATGGGTACAAATTCCCGAACTCAAGAAGGGGAGTTATCAACCGCGCCTTACTTGGAAACTCTCCCCCGAAATCCGTATCATCGATCGCTCGGCCGACCTCATCAACGTCCAAGTCCCCTAGCAAACTGCTGAACGTCATAGTCCCCTAAAAGGTACCTAGTTACTTTTGGGAGGTACCCGCTACCTTTTTGAAGTCTGGTGATCTAATCTTTAAAACGTGCCTTTTCTTGATTCTTTCTGTTTAGAAATTATGACAGATGAAGAATTCAACTTTTATTCTGCTTTTTCTTATCATGGCTATATAAATGACCTCATAAATCGAGATTCGTTTACACGTGAAGAAGCTCTACAGAAAGCTGGGCCGAATCCACCTACGCGAAAGGGCTATGATGTATGTTATTCGCTAAGGTATATGGGGCTAAGCATTGGATATATCTGGCTTAGGTTTAATAAAGAGGAGCAAGAAGTGTTTGGCTTTGATTTTTGGCTCAAGGAAGAATTTCGAAGTAAGGGTTTAGGTCGCAAAACTCTTGAATTGTTACGTCCGTTGATTATCCAGCTGGGTGTTCAAAAAATTAAGTTTTTTGTATCGAAAGAAAATCATGTAGCTCGTAATTTATATGCTTCGTTGGGCTGTATCTTTCACGACACAGAAACTTACCCTGAGTCTTTATCGGCAATGTATTTCGTGAATGAGAGTGAAAGTCCTTCTCTTATGAGTGAAAAGGTAGCGGGTGCCTCCCAAAAGTAACTAGGTACCTTTTGGCACCCTAGGGTACTTATGCTAATTTTCAGGCTATGAGAACTCTTTTCGGAACCGACGGTATTCGCGGTATTGCGAACCGACATCCTATGACTGCAGAAATTGCACTTCGAGTGGGGCGTGCAACGGCCCATTATTTTAAAGGTCGCAGTCTCAGGAGTGACAAAAAGAGTATCGTATTGATCGGCAAAGACACTCGTCGAAGCAGTTATATGATTGAACAAGCGCTTGCTGCAGGAGTTACGAGCCAAGGTGCATTTGCATTGCTAGTAGGTCCCATGCCCACACCTGGAGTGGCATTTCTTACAAACGATATGCGCGCAGATGCGGGTATTGTTGTGAGTGCTTCTCATAACAGCTTTGAATACAACGGAATTAAAATCTTTGGTCATGACGGCTACAAGTTGGCAGATGCTATTGAAGAAGAAATTGAATCTTTGGTTTTAGACGACGATTTTGAGGAACGTCTTCCCGTAGGTGAACATTTAGGGTCGGCAAAACGTATCGACGATGCGATGGGCCGCTACATCGTTCATGCAAAATCATCTTTTCCCAGTCAGTATGATTTAAAAGGTCTCAAAATTGTTTTAGACGCAGCTCATGGAGCCGCTTACAAATTTGCTCCTACTGTACTTTCGGAACTGGGTGCTGAGCTTATTATGTTGGGTGATAAGCCCAATGGGACCAATATCAATCACGAGGTAGGCGCACTTTATCCTGAAACTGCACGAGATGAACTCCTAAAACATGGGGCACATCTAGCGATCAGTTTAGATGGTGATGCCGATCGAGTCATTCTTACAGACGAAACTGGAGCCATTATAGATGGGGATCAGGTCCTTGGACTTTTAGCTGCTGATTTGCAGTCGCAAGGCCTATTGGCGCGAAATACTTTTGTAACAACATTGATGAGTAATATTGGCCTTGAGATTGCCATGAAAGAACGTGGAATCAATGTACTTACTTCGGGAGTGGGCGACCGCGAAGTGATGGATCTTATGCGCAAAGAAAATCTCAACTTTGGTGGCGAACAATCGGGACATATTATTTTCCGTGACACAATTACGACTGGAGATGGAATTATCGCTGCACTTTCGGTCCTTGCAGTGATGAAACGCACAGGTAAGTATTTGAGTGAACTCAAAAACATTGTGCAGCCTGTTCCACAAATTCTAAAGAATGTTCGCGTTGCTAAAAAGCCACCTATTGCAGATTTGCCTCAAACTACGCGGGCAATTGATTCAGGAAACAAGATATTAAACGGCCGCGGCCGCATTTTAGTGCGTTACTCAGGCACTGAACCTTTATGCCGCGTGATGATTGAAGGCGAAGAGCAAAAAGTAATCGAAGAGATTGCCGATTCTATTTGTGTCACTTTAGAAAAAGAGATCAACGGAAACGCGTAAGTGGCTCACTTTGATGATCTTTGCTTGAAAATTCTTGAGTGGGCTCAAAAGCAAAAAACAACGCCTTGGATTTTTTTAAGTGGCGATTTGGGAGCAGGTAAAACCACCCTTACCGGAGAGTTGCTTCAACATTTAAATTTTCCTGCGAATGAAGTGCAAAGCCCTACTTTTTTAAAAGTGATTACTTATGCTCATCAAGGCCAAGTAGTCTTGCATATGGATGCATACCGTGTTGAAGAGAACATTGAATTTTTGCGCATGGGTTTAGAGGATTACGATAATTTAAAATTAGGTATTGTTGAGTGGCCCGAACAATTTGAAAAGTTTCTTAATCAGTATCCGGCTTTTAAAGAAAATTTAGATGTAAAAAGTGTGATGCGAATTGAACTCAATTCAGACCACACCGTAAAAAGTATTCAAAGCTCTTAGTGAGTTACTCTAAGAATATCTCTTAGATAAAAAGAAATCTTTTCGCCGTGCTTTTGAATGGAATCCAAAAGATCTTCTACGCTATCAAGACGCGCTTCGAGCGTGAGCTCAACATCGTCTTCTATAGGTAGCAAGTGCGATAGGTCGTGCGCAGCATTGCCGTAGTAAAAATGAACCGGAAAGTCCCAATCTCTCTTCGCTGACATCGTATGTATTAGATAGCAAAAGCGGTGCCTAGGCTAGAATTTTTGACCCTCTAGCTAAGGCCTTTAAAATCATATACTTATGGGCGGCCTTTGCTTTTAAGTGGCGCTGGGAATACAAAAAAGCCAAAAATTGTCAGCCAAACTTTAGGATGTATACAGGCAATCTAGTCTTTAAATAACATTAATCCCCAGAATCAAAGGTAGTCGAAATTGCTTTTGACAGAGTTAAGGCCGAGAACTTTAAAGAAGTACCGAGAAGGGGTTCCATTCACATGATTAAAAATCAAATTAAAGTCCAATGTCTTGCTGCGTTTTTTTTACCGTTTATTTCTTTCGCCAATGAATCAGATTTTTTAGATGCAAAAGCTTTTGTAGAGAGCGTTTACGTTAAAAAAGAGGCAAAAAAAGAAGAGTCTCAGTTTTCAAAAATATTCAGCTTCTTAAGTACAAGCAATTGCAATTCTAAATACACCGATTACACAAATTCTTACGCTTATATACATTTTCACAATGTTGGGACATCCAGCGCATCTTTTACTTTTAATGAACACTCAAATATTCAATTTGAAAAAAACGAGAACAATGAAATCATTAAACTCACAATTAAAGAAATTGAATACTTTGATTGCGAAGAAGAGGGTTGTAGCCAAGAAGGGCCCGTGGTTCATACTTTTTCGATGGATCAAATTTCATCCCAAACGTATTCTCAAGGAAGCGACTACGGCTACGATCTTGTATCTTCGTTTTGTAATATGTAAGAATGCTCGAGCATTAGAGACATTTTAAAATTCATCAAAAAAATGAAAGGGAAGAGTTGCTATGCTTTGAGGGTTGTCTGAACCAATCGTACCGACATATCTAAGGCGGGGTCTTTCATTGGCTGCAGATGCAGCCTCTTGTGTGGGTTTCGTAGTCGTAGGCTTTTTTCTTAATATGAGTTGATTAAAGTGAAGCATATTTGTCGTATGGATGAAGGGGTCGATAAAGCTTAAAGCGCCACTTCCGAGATCTAATGGTGCGGCAATCATTTCAAATTCAGGCATTGATTTTTCTATCCAAGTAATCAGAGGCTCAAATCTCCCATTTTTTTTTCGAATATAAATTCCATCAAGTCTTATAAAATCAGGCCCACGATCTGGAGAAGGGTAGGCTTTTAAGAAATTATATCTACGTTCGACATGAAGTAAGCCCTTATCGCTCGATATAGACTCTACAATTTTTGAAGAAACTTCTTGTGGTGTACTCGTGAGTGGATTTTTTGCGTATGGAAAAGCTACTGCGAAAACTCCCCCAGGGGCAAGATTGTCGATAGCGTAATGTAATGACTTTGAAAGCCCAGTGAGCTTTGAAGCGGGCCCTAGTCCGGCGTCATAAATAAGATTAAACGACTTGTTCTCCAGTTTTGGGTCGGGGGTCGGTGTAGGCAAGGGAATGATCTCTCCTCTTTGTAATACGTAGGGGTGAATAGAGGGATCTGAGTCAGTGATTTTTTTATCTTGCTCAAGAGCATCGGAAATTTGAATTGTCCATGGATGATAATCATGCGATCCGAGGTCTAAAATTTTTACAGATGACTGTGATTGAAGAATTCTATCTAATTCAGATGCGAAATCATTTCTGAAATCAATGCTTTTAGCGATTTGAGCTGGCTCACTAAGCACCATTAAACAATTTTTAATAAAGCGCCTAACACTAATTCTAGGAGCGGCATAGCTCAGAGGCCATGCTAGGACGAGTGATAGAGCAAGAGCCAGATTTTGAGAACGCATTTTTTTATTGTAACTTTTTAAGGTTTAATTACAAAGTAAAGAATTGCGCGTTAGAATTCCTGGGGTATGCAAATTTCTAAAG
Organism: uncultured Bacteriovoracaceae bacterium; assembly: GCA_964538275.1. Classification (GTDB taxonomy): domain Bacteria; phylum Bdellovibrionota; class UBA2428; order UBA2428; family UBA2428; genus CANIGN01. The sequence continues at coordinate 31,737 of CAZIFW010000017.1, read as the reverse complement.
AATTACTTCAATCTGCTGTTAAAGCAGGTCTCATTACAGAAGAACAAGCATTCAAACTCTGGGAATATCTAGATCAGCAAAGGCAAAATGTTTCCAATGAGATTCCTGATTTGACTCACGTCATTAAATCTCCACGTTTTAGTTTGGGGCACGTGCTTTATTACTTAGGTGGTTTGATTGTTATCGGGGCCATGTCCTGGTTCATGGTAAGTGCGTGGGAATCTTTAGGTGGCTTTGGAATAGCAGCTTTTGCTGCGTTCTTTGCAGGTGCCTTCTTTATTGTTGGGAAAAATTTATGGCAGCAAGATGAATATAAAATTCCTGGTGGTATCTTAGTGGCCACTTCAGTGGCCGTAGTTCCTTTAATTGTATACGGCGTTCAAAAGGGCTTAGGTTTTTGGCCTTCGGGTTCTATTCCTTCTTCTTATAAGGATTATCATATTTACATCAAAGGCAACTTTGTTTTGATGGAGCTTGTTACTGTCTTTGTTGCATGTGCAGTCATACGTGTGATTCGTTTCCCTTTTATAACTTTTCCAGCAGTCCTAGCGCTTTGGTATTTATCCATGGACGTGGTGCCTTGGTTGTTGGGTGCTGAATATAATTCATGGGAATTTAAAAGAAGCCTTTCGTTGTGCTTTGGAATGACGATGCTTTTTGTAACTTATTTTATAGATAGGCGTACAAAAGAGGATTTTGCTTTTTGGGGCTATCTTTTTGGAGGACTTATATTTTGGGGAGCGCTTTCATCAATGAGTTCTAATACTGAACTGGGAAAATTTGTTTATTGCCTTATAAATTTAGGACTTATTTTTTTATCTGTCTTTTTGAGTAGAAGAATTTTTATTGTATTGGGTTCGATGGGAGTGTTCTATTACATTGGCCATTTGGCTCATAAGGTATTTAAGGATTCGCTTGTGTTTCCACTCGCACTTGCTTTGATAGGAGTTCTTGTTATTTATATTGGAATTCTCTATCAGAAAAACAAAGAAGCTATTCATCTTTGGCTCTTAAGTAATTTACCTGAATCAATTAGGGCGCTTCGCCCAGAAGAGCGAGTATAAGTTTTTAAAGATTATTCCAAAAGAAAGTAAGGGCTTCTTTTACTGTAAGTACTTTGTTCATGCCAGTAACTTCATAAGAATTTTCATCAACTTTTGAAATTACAATGAAGTTGCCATTTTTATCTTGAAAATGAATTTCATCTTCAATGATTTTTACTTTCCTTCTAACGTTGTAACTCATATCGAAAAGTTCAATTTGTTTGAATAGAAAAAGGGGAATTCCATTTTTAAAAAAGGTGCCTTGTTTATTAAGCAAGTCGCTTACTTGAAGACGGCTGCCTGGATATATTTGTGTGAGTGCATATTCAATCGTCTCTCCAAGAATGTTGGGCGTGGGAGTTTTTAATCTAATATTGAGCTGGTCAAAACTAATTTTACGAACTCCCCCCTGATAGGTTTTTCGTACATCTCGGTATAGACCACCTTGGTCAATACGATCGAGTATTGCATGGATAAAAGCATATTTTGAGCCAGGTGTTAGTTCGGGATAATCATTTCCAACAACAGCCTTAAAGTTTATTTGCCACCAAGTTCCTATTGTTGATGGGCCGTCGTGACCAATAATAACTTCTTGAATAATTTGCCATTGTTCGTCGCTAATTTTGTGTTTGCTTTTAAGTTCAAGTCCTTCAATCAATCCTAGGCGGGCATGATCTAAAAAAGCAGCGAACGCATTATCTCCATATTGGCTTTTGTATTTTTCTATAAGTTTTGGATTTTTAGCCACATCAGATAGAAAAATTCCTACCTCTAGCAGTGCTGGGTCTATTCCGTGCTCTTTGAGTTCACTCGAATTTTCTCGAACAAGATTAACCATGCGTCTTACGTGTTTAAGGTTTTCATTGGTGCCACTTTCGTCTTTTCCTCTAAAGCCTTCACGATATTTTAAAAGCACCTCTGCAAGAAAAGAGCGCATGGAAGTATCTTCGCGAGAAACGAGACTTCCCTTGTAATAGACGAGAGCTCGTTTACACGTAGTGGAGGCATGGAGCGATGGAGCAAGACTTATAGTTAAGCAAAAGCATAAGAGTATGCTCTTGATTAAGGTCCTTCCTCCAGGTTTTCGCATCGCAGCATTATACCAGAAAATGGCGAATTATTTAGCTAATTCTTCTAATAAATGTTGGTTCAATAAAATGCCCTTTTCGTAGCTTTCAATAGGAAAGTTCTCGTTTGGAGAGTGCGCTCGACAATCGGGTAAGGCAAGCCCTAACAGTAGGGTATCGGCTCCTAAAACCTCTTTAAATGCGTGAATAATGGGGATACTGCCACCTTCACGGATAAAGACAGTTTCTTTGCCAAAGGTTTTTTCAAGTGCTCTTTGAGCCGCTTTACCGTACTCAGAAAAAGGGTCCATATAATAAGCTTGGCCGTCATGTTGGAACAAAATTTCGTAACTCACTTCAGGAGCGATATGTTTTTCAATATGTTTACAAACAGCTTTATGAACTTCTTTGGGATCTTGATCAGGAACTAGGCGACAAGAAATTTTAACAAATGCTTTTGAAGGAATAACTGTTTTACTTCCTTCGCCTTGATAACCACCACCTACGCCATTGAATTCAAGTGTAGGTTGAGACCATGTGCGTTCACGAGAGCTAAAGTTCTTATCTCCAAAAGTTTTTTTACTGCCTGTGAGTTCAAGAAACTCAGCATCGGGTTCTCGGAGTTTGCTCCAAGATTCTTTTTCCCAACTCTGAAGGTCTTTAACGCCCTTGTAAAAACCTTCAACTAGAACTCTACCTTCTGCATCGTGGAAGGTGCTCATCAATTTTGTAAGCGCAAGAATGGGATTCATGATTGCGCCGCCAAAGCTTCCAGAGTGAAGATCCATTTTTGGACCTGTGATTTGAATTTCAAGACAGGTAATACCTCTCAAGCCATAAGTAAAAGTAGGCACGCCGGGTGCAACCATACCTGTGTCTGAAACGAGAATGATATCGCAGGGCAGATCAGCTTTGTGTTTTTGCAGGAAGGGTTTGAGGTTGGCACTCCCTACTTCTTCTTCGCCTTCAAACATAAAGGTGAGATTCACAGGGAGTTCCTTATTTTTTTCTAAATAAGCTTTAACACCCATAACGTGCGCAAGCATTTGGCCTTTGTTGTCAGCAGAACCACGCGCATAAATAAGTCCGTCTTTAACAGTGGGTTCAAATGGAGGATTTGACCAAAGATTTACAGGATCTTCGGGTTGCACATCATAGTGACCATAAATAAGAATGTTTTTTTTGCCTTTTTGATGTTCGTTCTTTGCAACCACAACAGGGTGTCCGCCTGTTTCGTAGCGCTCAACACTGAGGCCAATATCTTTGAGTGTTTTCATCAACCAATCTGAGCAATCTCTCACATCTTTTGCGCGTTTTGGATCTGTAGAAACTGAGGGGAAACGAAGAAATTCAAAGAGTGATTCTAAGGCCTTATTCATGCATGCAAGCTTGCCCCTGATAGACCTCACTTTTCAAGTAAAGTTTTGCACCCATTGTGGCTCAAGTGAACTTATATTAAATCTAAAGCACCGATTAACGGGCGCGTAGCTCAGCTGGGAGAGCACCACAATGGCATTGTGGGGGTCGCAGGTTCGATCCCTGTCGCGTCCACCAACTTGATCTTTTCACCACATACTTCGTCAGCGCAAGGCTCGGATACCTTCGCGCGTATCTTTTTTAAAGCATAATTGACCTTAATCGTAGTATTTCGGCTTTGACCTCATAAATGCCTTTTTATTAAGTATTTCTATACGTGGGTGCAAAGATTTTATTGATTCGTTTCCTCTCGTTTTTTTTCGTTGCCTTTGCATTCGCAAGTGCAGATAAAAAGCCCAGCTGTCGTGCCGCGGTGTCGCGTTCTTTAGGAGTGCTTAAGAACGAGAAGAGAACCTCAGCACGTTCCATTCAAAGAGTATCCTTCTCAACAAACCTTGCTTTTTTAGATTCCGCAAAATTCAAGGGAGCTTGGCCGCAGTTTAATAGTGCCTTTCCAAAGCATAAAGAATGGCTGAGCCCTGATCATGAGTATGCCGAACAGATTTGGATGAAGCATCAACGGATTAAAAACGGGGGAGAAAAAAAGAAAATATTTTATATAGGTAAAAAGTATGACTTTAGCGAAGACGACATCTCTCAACTTCGCGAGGTCTCGCAATCTATACTTCTCGATGTGGTTCACAATATGCAGACACATCATGCCGAAGTTTTTGCGACATATTATGACTGGTCCCCCGACACTGGAATTCTTAAGAGCCGTATTACCGGAGAAATTTTTAACATCAAAGAGCCTCAACAGCATCCTTTGGAGATTGCAGGAAGCCTCGTGCAAGAAGATTTGATCATGCTCATACAGTCGGGAGACAACTACAGAATGATTGGTGGCTTTTTAGCCAATCCCTACAATTGGAATTGGCATACTCATATGGGAAGCACGCTTACCCAAATCCACGAGTTTGCGGGTGTTCCGGCTCCGGTGATTAAAGCTATCGATAAGCTGATGAATACCTTTCATGTAGGGCTCTCAATAACAGAGCGAATGCTTCTGAGGAATAACTGGTTTATCGCTGAGAATCCGGAATTGGGAAATCATAATGATGGTTCAAGCAAATGGGAGGACTACGGTAAGGAGTTAAGCCCGAATGAAATCGAAGAGAATTTATTTCTTCGTTTAGAGCGACAAACCATCAGGCCCTTTACTGCTCCGAGGGTGAAAAAAAAGTTTCTTCTCTTCACCGTTAAACAATTTGTTTTTGACTTACCCTCAATTGCAGGGAGAGGCATAACGCGTGATCTGATCCACGGAATAGAAGATCAAAAAGCTGGAGATGAATTCGATCTTACAAACATGCTGCTCGTTCAGGAATATCTCAGGGAGCGATTGTCTCAGCAAGCAGACGCATCGCCAAACGAATAATTTGATCCATATACAAACTAGTGATCTGGTCTGATCCAGTGTAGCGGGACGTTGGGGCCTAAGGGTAATTCAAGTCCCATCCAAATAGACATGAGTGCACTCCAAAAAAACAAGAAGGCGATGGAATAAGGGAGGAGGCAAGATAGCAATGTGCCAAAACCGGCACTGCTGTCATACTTTCTCGCGAATACTAGAACCACTGGTAAATACGGCAACAAAGGTGAGATCATGTTTATAGACGAATCGCCGATTCTGTATGCGAGCTGCGTGCTTTCAGGGGCAATTCCCATCATCATAAACATAGGTACAAATATAGGAGCGAGTATTGCCCACTTGGCTGAGGCGCTTCCAATAAATAAATCCATAAGAGCCGTTGTGAATACAAAAAGTAAAAGCAAAACCGGGCCTTGGCCACCTAATTCTTTGAATAGACTCGAACCTTTAACGGCCAGTATAGGACCTAAATTTGACCATGAAAAATAAGCAACAAACTGAGCCGCTACAAACGAGAGCACGATGTAGTAGCCCATGCCCCCCAGTGAATCGCTCAACATTTTTGCGACGTCTTTGTCTGAACGAATACTCTTATTGGCAATTCCATATATTAATCCGATTAGAAAGAAAAAGAGCGCGAGCAGCGGGATGAGTGAGCTGTATAAATTGCTGAACTTGCCTTCTGCATCTCTAAAGAAGGCTCCTTCGGGATAAATTAGGAAAAAGGCTATTCCTAAAAAAATAATTGCAAAGAAAAACGTTTGCTTAAGGGCTTTAGTTTCGCGAGGCTCAAATTTATTCATGTTCATAGAGGTAAAGTTTTCAGTTGTTGTCCATTTGCCGAGCCGTGGTTCAACAAATCTGGAATTTACCCATGTCGCAAGTATTGTAAGTAGAAAGGTTGAGACAAACATAAAATAATAATTGCCGGCGGGATGAACTTTATAAGTTTTATCTACAAGGTTTGCCGCTTCACTGGATATTCCAGCTAATATGACATCAAGAGGTGTGAGGAAAATATTTGCGCTAAAGCCACCGGCCACTCCCGCGAACGAAGCAGCAATACCTGCCAAGGGGTGTCTGCCCACCGAGGCAAAAGCCAACCCCGCAAGAGGGGTAATTACTAAATAGCCTGCATCTATAACGAGACTGCTTAGAACGCCGCTGAAAATTACAGCAAAAGTTAAAAACTGCTGAGGTATTTTCAAAAGAATTCTTCTCAGGGCTGCAGATGCCAGCCCGCTTTTTTCGGCAATTCCTATGCCCATCATGATTATTAAAACTCCTGCTAAGGGAGGAAATTTTGCAAAATTATTTTGGGCTTCCGAAAATACTTTTTGTAGTAGATCGCGATCAAATAAACTCCGAGCTGTGATAGTTGTTTCTTCTAGAGGGTGGGGGAGTTGTACTCCTGAAAAAAATTCAGAAATTACAAAAAGAATGGCGATCGCAACAAGAAATAAAGTTATCGGGTCTGGGAGCTTGTTACCTACGCGTTCAGAAAAATTAAGAAACCTTAGAAAAATGTTTTTCATTCTGACAACTGAAGTTTAAATTGAGAAGCAACCTAAACACAAGTTGGGTAGATTGCCAATGGAATGACTGGACCCAGTGCGAACACGGCCACAACGTGGAATGCGATGGGACTTATGTATTGAACTTTCTTTAATTTCCAAATGTTCTTAATGGGTTGAAGGCATCTTTTGACAACTTTGCTTTGCTAATGGGGAGGGCCTTTGTCATGAAATAAGATGCGCCGTAAGGAGTATTCTCAATATGTTAAAAAGTGCAAAATTAACGACCCTCGTACTTTCCTTCTTCTCCATCACTTCACTTTCTGTAGCCGGAACTATTACTTGCAAAGGCAGTGTGCGCAATCAGCTCAGCGTGGAAGTAAGCGCATTTTCTTCTGCTTACGGTGTTGGCAATCCCAAAGTAAAAATCGAAGGCGAACTTATTTATGCGGAAAATCTTCCCGAAGTAGGTACACCCGATGCACAATTCGCTAAAAAAGCAGTGCTTACTGATAAATGGCATAGCGAGAAGTTCTTGGGATTGAGAATCGCATTTCCCGAAGCGGGTGATGATGTTGCTATTTTTGAATCATCCTCAGTTGAGCTAACTCTGGATTCAAGCGGACATCCTGCATCAGCCAAATACAAAGGTGTCTTAAAAGTAAGAACCAATCCTGAAGCAGTAGACATGATGTCGTTCGAGAATACTGTCTGCACAGCAGATTTTGATCTTTAGTGGGCTTTTTCTTGAGTTGGTCGATAGCTTTTGATGCTTTCAATCTATTTTCTTAACTTAGTTTTAACAATATAAACTACAAATCTATTTTAAACTGAATGTATGCGATTCGTTAAGATCTTGTGTGTATTCTGTATCAATGTATTTACTTTTTCTGCCCACTCAGCAGAGAATAAGAAATCCGAGGGATATGCTCTGCAAATTTTGCACGATTTTATAAAGTTTCAAGATGCGACAATCTCCAAAAAGCTTGATTTAGATGATGCAAGAAAAGGCAGTGTTTTGGAAAATTTGAACATTGAAAACTGGAACTATCTCAAGAAAATAATAGCTATGAACGGGCTGCCCTCTCGAGAAGAGTTTTTTATAGAGCGCACTCGTTTTATGTTAAAAGGCAGAAAAAACGTAGATACTCTTGATCTTGGCCAAGCGTTAAATAACAAATTAATTCTCAACAACAAGGAATTTGAGTTTCGTCTGGACGCAACGCTCTCACTTCAGGAAAACGATAAGCGTCTAAAGTCTTTGCTCAAAGAGAATTTTTTAAAGTCTAAGAAAACAGCTTTTCAAAACTCAAAATTTTTAAATGAATTACTAAACTTTTTCTCCCTTCCACAAGCTGACGCTATGTCGAGCATTGTCTCTGCTCCCTCTCGGCTTTGGAATAGTGTAAGCAGTACCTTTAGCGGTATAGGATTAGCTAGGCAGCAACCACGGACTTACTATGGCTCTGCTCCAGGCGGAGGCTTTTACACTACTGACAGTGCAACAGCTGAGCGCGAAAGAGCGGGTGGTGTGAACCGTGATGTTGGTAGCGGAAGTCATGGACAAGCTCCGAAAGGTGGATTCTACCAACCTCAGGAAAATTGGCAGTAGTTTTTCATAAACGCCCACCCATTGAAGCGAGTAGGGGTGTTTAAAGTTAGCAAATAAACAGCGTCATATAGCATTTTGTTAAATTTTGGTTAATTCAACACGCGCTGTGTTTCGCGCTACTAACGTAAAACTTATATTTCTAGACGTAATAAGGTTTAGAATTTAAGTATGAAGAACGTTTGCCGTGCACTATTGTTTAGCCTCATTGGATTCTTTGCAACGGCCTGTGGTAAAAAACTCAGCACCAACAATCCTGTAAGTATCCCTACAATGTTTTCCGGGAATCCAACCTCTGGAAATGATTCTATAGACGACGATGAGGATGGAGGAGATATTTCAGTTCCTAGAACTTCTTCTTCTAGTGCTAATAACTCGAATAATTCTACAAGTTCAGTGTCAAGCTCACTAAGTTCTTCGAGTTCTGAATCATCGATCAGTTCTTCAAGTTCTCTAAGCTCATCGAGTTCTGAATCTTCGGTCAGTACTTCTAGTTCTTCTGAAAGTTCGGTGGGCACTGTTGGAAGTCTAACAATCTACGCTACTGTGAACGGCTCCTACGGTGGATATTATACTCTATGGGGAAGTTGTTTTAATAGTGAATCACTTATCTATTTAAGTTTCACTCAAGACTCGGGTGGTACGGGTTACACGTACGTTCCTTGTATTAATAATACCTGGGTTTTTAATGAGGCCTATTATACTGAAGGTTATCCAACAAGTGTTTTCACTGCATCACAAAACTCTACATCTGTTCAGTTAACTTTAGATGCGAATACTCCTAGCTACACAGACGCTAGTTTCAGAAGTTGTAATCAACCCTACGAGGAAGAAGCAGTTCAAGTTCCATACTTTGGTAACCCCAGTGCTTGGTACAAGGTAATCACATGCAAAAATGGAGAAAACAAAGCTATTCCTTATGTGTACGTTCCTACTCCGATTCAAGCTCCACAGGCAAATGGCACTCCTGGTCCTACGGGTTATCAAGTTCGATTTATGAGTGAAATTTTTTACGACAGTAATTGTTCTGAGAAAGATGACACAGGCAGCATTGTTGCTTACACAGAAACTTCGTCTGGGCATAAAGGATTTCTAGGAACAACTAGAACATATCAGCCAGGCGATTGGGTAACTTGGGAATGGTCATTCGATAAGATTTGGGACATTAGGTCTTCTGGTCATACTGGAACGAGTTATTTTGCACGCGACTTAGACTTACAATGCGTACCTGCATTCACCGCGAGTGCAAACTTTGTGGGCAATGTAGTTGCTCCTTAGTGAACGTATTCTAGGTGTCATTCTGTAAGTGTCAATTTTTATGCCCTATTTTTATGATTTCTTGTGCTTCACGAATGCTCTCCAGTTTGTAATTATATTAGTTACATGAAAGCTTTTATAAAACATCTGATGTTCTTGTCCTTTTTCTTAGGCATGGGACTGTCTCCACTCTTGGCTCAATCGGAATTAGATAAGTTTAAAACTGAGGAAGAAATAGAAGCAGAGAGAAGTGCTATGTCGTGGCACGAAAAGATTATAAAAGACGCAACTTATTATTTTAATGTAACCTACAAAGCGTGCGAAGATTTTTATAATGAAAACGTAGCGACTTTGTTGGGTATTGCTCAAGAGGCCAATGTCTTTGATAAAGCTGAAAAGGCCGTAGTTGAGCGTAATGTTGCTGCTGAAAACAGAATGAAAGATATTCAAGAAAAAACAGGCCTAAAAGGCGAAACGACTGATATGCAGCAAGTGATTGATAAAAAAGAACTTCATTACGAAGTTAAAGAATTTAACGAAATTAAAGACGAAATCAAAAAATAAAGTCTGTTTTTAGAACCGAGAACACGCACTCTATCTTTGAGCATTTAAAAATTGAACTTCTGAGTGCTAGGGTTGTACTTTGAGCCCATTATTTGCTTTAATGTGCACATGAAAATTGGAAACTCTTTCATGGCATTTGTTGTTACCCTTCTCTTAACTTCTTGTGGTATTCAAAGCATACCGCAGCAACTTAACCAGCTAGAAGCTTCTTGGGCTGAAGTTCAAAACCAATATCAACGTCGAAGTGATTTAATTCCAAATTTAGTGAATACGGTCAAAGGCTATGCCAAGCATGAAAGCCAAACTCTAGAAAGTGTTATGCAAGCTCGCGCGAGTGCAACTCAAATTAAATTGGATGCAAAAGATTTAACTGAGGAAAACCTTAAGAGATATCAAGCAGCGCAAGGACAATTGGGTGGAGCTCTTGCTCGCCTAATGGCAGTGAGTGAAAATTACCCTAACTTAAAAGCTGACCAAAACTTTCGGGACTTACAAGTTCAACTTGAAGGAACCGAAAATAGAATCGCTGTTGCACGAAACAACTACATTGAAGATGTAAAAAAGTTTAATAACTTGGTAACTGTTTTTCCTACGAGCATTACCAACAGCATAATGTTTAAGCATGAAAAGAAAGCTCAGTTTACTGTAAGCGAAGAAGATGCAAAAAATCCTGAGGTTAGCTTTTGATTTTTAGAATAATCTTTTCAGCGCTTTTAATTTTTTTCTTAAATTCAGCTGAAGCTGCAAAACAAATTCCCTTTTTAAGTTCCCCAGTGATTGATGAAGTGGGCCTCTTAAATGGAACTGAGCGCACTCAACTAGAGAGCTACATACGATCGCAAAAAGATTTACTGCAAATGCAAGTTTGGGTTACCCGCTTAGAGGGTGAGGATATTGAAGGGCTTTCTTACCGTGCAGCTCGTGAATGGAAGTTAGGTACTGAAAATCGAGATAACGGATTGCTTGTGCTTATAGCGCCCGCAGAAAAACGTATGCGCATTGAGGTTGGGCGAGGATTAGAAGGGGATATTCCCGATATTCTTGCCGGGCGCATTTTAGATAATGTCATGCGTCCTCGCTTTCGAAGCGGTAACTTTGCTTTAGGTATACAAGAAGCGCTCCAGCAGCTGGTTATTTTAGCGGGCAAGGGGCCACAAGCTGAAGGATTAAAAAAGTCATTAAATAAACGTAGCAGTGGTAAGGGGTCTCCTCTAAGCGAGTTAATTGTCATTATTGTTATGGGTATTGGAATACTTATATTTCAACGTCTCGTAGGCGTGGGCGCGTATGGATCTAGACGCTATAGATATTCTCATGGTGGATTTTGGGGAAGCGGTGGTAGTGGCGGCGGTTGGAGCAGTGGTGGCAGTAGCGGTTGGAGCGGTGGTGGTGGATCATTTGGCGGCGGAGGCTCAAGTAGCTCATGGTAAGTAAAATCACGCTTAATTTCGAAGAGAAACTTAAAGATGTTATTGAAAAAATTGAAGCCCAAAGCCCTATTGAAATAGTTCCTGTTATTGTTAAAAAAGCTTCGGCTTATACAGCTTGGTCATATGTCTATGGATATATTGCCGCCTATATACCTGCGCGTATTGTAGCAAGTTATTTACCTTTATGGTCGCTCTGGACTTTGTTCTTAGATGCAATGATATGGATTGCTCTGGGGGCTGCAATTGCTTTTGTCTTAAGAAGACTTACGTTGTTTTCATTACTTATCCCCGTTGAATTAAAACACGAGCGCGCGCTTCAATTATCCGAGTCACTCTTTTTAAATGAAGGCGTTCACGAAACTAAAGACCGTTTAGGGGTTTTAATTGCTGTCTTTGAATTTGAAAAATCCGTTATAGTCTTAGCGGATAAAGGCTTTAGCCCTCATGTGACAAGCGAGTACTGGTCAAATTTAGGAAAAATTTTGGCTCAAGATTTCAATCGAAATAAAGCGGGCGATGAATTTTTTCAAGCACTCAAAGAAATAGAAAAAACTGTTATGCCTCATTTTCCGAATAAGGGTGAAAACACCAACGAAATTTCAGATAGCTTAAGAAAAAAATAATATTATTAAAGTTATATAGCTTTGATCTTAATTTTTTTAGAGTACTTTAGGATTTCTCTTTTTTGCCCTAAGGCAGTTCCGGGAAGTGTAATGGTAGCGAGAGCTGCTCCCATTCCTGTTTTAAGAATTTCTTCCCAATCTTTCACTCTGTCATTGGTTTTTTTGGCTTTTGAATTGTAAAAATAATCGTATTCAAAATTGTGACTCACTAGCCCAGCTGCGATGGCACCCACCATAGAGTCTCCAGCACCAACCGTGCTCTTAACCGGTACACGTGGGCCAGAGGCAAAAAGCACTTTATCTGAAGTAATAAGCAATGACCCTTTGTTTACTGAGGAGATACAGATGATAGGGGATTTTTTTAATAGTTTTTGAGCGGCTTTTATTATTTGAGGAATGCTACTGAGTTGTTTGCCAACAAGCTCTTGAAATTCAAAAAGATTAGGTTTGATCATTAAAGGACGAGAGGAAAGAATCTTTTTGAGGTCTTTGGACGGCACGTCTACTATGCAAGGAATTTTCTTTTTGTGTGCCATCTTTAAAATTGTTTTTGCATCCCTAAGTAAAAAGTTGGGTGGAAAGCTACCGCCCAGTATTAGCAAAGTGCCACTTTGAAGCTTAGTAATTTTTTTGAACAATTTTTGCTTCTCATTGAGTGAAAGATGGGGTCCCATAAAGCTCAATCGTGTTTGTTTGTGGGTTTCTTGATTAGAAACTGTAATATTTACGCGCGTTTCTTCGCTTACGTTAACAAAATCAGTTTTTATATTAGCTTGAGCAATGAGTTTTTTTACTTGTTCTCCAACGGCTCCCCCTATGAAGCCGCTGGCTGTAACGGGACAATCAAGTGAGGCAATGACTTGAGCTGCATTGATAGCATTTCCTCCCGCATAGCGTTTTTCTTCAAATACATAGTTTTTTTCGTTTTCTACAAGACGAGTGACAACTCCGTTGAGGTCTAAAGCGGGGTTGGGTGTAAGAGTATATATGCGTTTAAAGGGCATGCATCATGGTATAATAGGCAACCCATGAAGCTTAAAGGTTTTATCTACTTCTGCTTAATTTTTAGTTCCTCTTATTTTCTAGCACTAGGCTCTTTTGCTTCTGAAAAACTTTTAGAGGTTAACGCCACTTGTAAACTTCATGTTCGCAAGTCAGGTAATTCAAGCACTTTGTCTCCGTTGGTTATGATCAATGGAGTTCCGACGACTTCTTTGATTTATCAAAATTTAATTGATGAATTACATCTTTTAACGAACCGAGAAATAATAGCTGTGGATTTGCCAGGTACCGGGAAATCCAGAAATAAGCGATATTCTTGGACTGATTCAGAGCAATGTTTGCAAGCCTATTTAAAGAGTTTTGATAAAGATTTTGTACTTTTGATTCATGATATTTCTGGGCCTGTAACTTTACCTTTATTAAAAGATAAAACTTTGAATATATCAGGCGTGGTTATACTCAATACTATATTAAAACCCGATGCTTTCAGCCCGGTTTTTCCTATGAGTTTGGTTAGAACTCCTGTAGTGGGCGCAGTGGCGGCACCTTTGTTACCTTTCTTTTATTTCAGTAAAGAATTTCGCTCTAAAGGTATTGATCGCAACGATATGATATCTCGCGAAGAACTCAAGAGCTTATATAAAGATTTCTCCAGAGGGTGTGGGAAATTTCGTTTTCATAGAGTGATGCGTGGATTTGAGTTAGATGCTTTGCGTACAGAGCGAGTCAAAGATGGATTGGCTACTAAACTTCCTAAATTAGTTGTTTGGGGCTTAAGTGATCCATCATTAGGATCTCAGTTTTTACACGTGAATTTAATTCAAAATGCTCAGGTGAAAACTTATAAGAACGCGAAGCATTTTCTAATGTTGGATTACGCTTCTGAAATTGCTTACGATGTCCATTCATGGTTGCGCTCTCACAGGCTTTAAGTAAAATTGAATGATGAAGAATTCTTATATTTATGGGAAAGAATTCTTTCGTCGAATACTTTTAAGCTCATTGGCAGGAGTTTTAGCTGCCTTAAGTGCGACGCTTTTTCTATATATTTTGGATTGGGCTACAACAACAAGAATTCAAAATAAAGAGATTGTTTTTCTTTTACCTCTAGCAGGTTTTTTTATTGGATGGATTTATCATCACTACGGTCAAAATGTTTCTGGTGGAAATCATCTAATTTTAGAAGAGATTCATAATCCAAAAAAAGTTATCCCACTCCGAATGGCCCCATTTGTATTTATGGGAACGATTCTTACTCATCTGTTTGGGGGCTCTGCAGGAAGAGAAGGCACTGCAGTGCAAATGGGAGCGAGCTTAAGCGATCAAATTGGACATTACTTTAAAGTGTCCGTGTTAGAACGAAAAAAATTATTGATGGCTGGTGCAGGTGCGGGTTTTGCTGCAGCTATTGGAGCTCCGTGGGCAGGGGCAATCTTTGGAATGGAAGTGCTTTACTCTAAAAGCATTCGTATCCATGCAGTATTGGAATGTGTTGTTTCTGCTTATACGGCCTACATCATCACTTTATGGCTCAAGGCCCCTCATACTTTATATCCAAATGTTAGCGTCCCGAGTTTTTCGTTAAGTGTATTAGGATATTGCTTAGGACTGGCTGTTGTTTTTGCTCTTCTTGTCAGAGTCTTTATTCGCACAACTCACTTAGTGGAGAGTATTCAAACAAAATTTGTACCTTATCCACCACTTCGCCCCTTCTTAGGAGGCCTGTTGTTGCTTGTGCTTTATTACTTTGAAGGCACATTTCGTTTTAGCGGTTTGGGCATTGAGTACATTCAGGATTCGTTTTTAGAAATTAGGTCCTTATGGGATCCCATCTTAAAATTAGTGTTTACTGCGATCACCATTGGCAGCGCCTTCAAGGGGGGAGAGTTTATCCCACTTGTTTTCATGGGATGTACTTTAGGAAGTGCCTTAACTTTATATATTCCACTTTCTACGAGTTTTGCCGCTTCTTTGGGATTCGCGGCTTTATTTGCGGCTGCTTCAAAAACTCCTATTGCTTGCACGGTGATGGCAATTGAAATTTTTGGCCTGGCCATAGCACCTTATGCGTTGATTATTTGTTTATTTGCGACTTATCTTTCGGGGCAATTGAGTATTTATAGAACTCAGCGCTGATTATTTATTTCAAAATATTCTTAGAAAATTCTTCAAATTCTTTTAGATAGTTTTGAAAAGTATATGCTTCAGAACGCATAGTTTTTAATGAATAAGCCTGTTGAGACTTGGAATACTTTTGGGTGGGATCATTGGGGTTTTTAATTAAAGAGTGATGTAAGAATTCAATTTGAGAAAAGTTTTTTGCGTAAAAAGTTCCAAGACATTGCGCAAGGAAGTATTGCGCACCGGTAGAATCTGCAAGGTCTTCTCCACGAACTATAAAGTTAGGACCTAAAATAGAATCTTCAACTGTGCTCATGAGTTGATATGCAGCAGAGTCTTCTTTGGTCCAAAGAACAAAATCTCCCAATGATTTTAGCCAATAAAAGTTATTTTTGTAGAATGTGTCAGATTGGAAAATATTTAATGTAGGCAAACTCGTATGAATTGAAGTTTCTTGTGGGCAACGAAGTCTTAAGCTATGGGTTCCAGCTATATAGGAAAGTTTTTTTTCACGACAATGACCCAAGTAAGCCCCAAGGGGGGAAAATCTTTCTTTTTGGCTGCGACTGCATTCACAGGCATAGACTTGATGGGTATCTATAAGAACTTGAAGAGCTTTTTTATAAACATCTTGTTTTAACTTTAAAGAATATTTATTTTTAAAATCTTCCAGTGTTTTGGGTCCCGAATGAATTGGAATTTGAAGCCAATTTAATGAATCAAAAATATCTTCTACGTATTCATCTCGACTTCTATGAAAGTCAAAATCGTCTATTCGAAGATAAATATTGGCATTTCTTTCCTTTGCAATTTTTTGCGTAAGGCTAAAATTAAAAGCATTTCCAAGGTGTATATGTCCGCTAGGAGTAGGGGCAATACGAGTGCTTTGCATTTTTTTAAATATTCAAGACTTGTTCAATAGACGTATCTGAGCCAATCAAAAGACAATGACTTCCTCTTTGCATAACTGATTTTGAAGTTGGAAAATCAATTTTATGAGGTTCATTTGGATTAAACAGCGCTACAACCTGAACACCGTAATTAGTAGGGAATGCGAGCTCTGCAAGAGTTTTACCGTGGGTCCACTCAGGGGGAATCCAGTCTACAAGTTTAAGTCCGTACCCTAATTCCATTTCTGTTTTTACAGAAGGGCGGGTTAAACGAGAAGCCATGATTTTACCCATTTCATTTTCTACAAAGAAAGTTTCATGTGCACCCACACGCTTTAATATTTTTGCATTACGAGCATTTGAGGCTCTAGCGGTTATCTTTTTCACGCCAAGCTCTAGCAAAAGTGTAACGGTAAGGATGGCTGACTCAAGATCTTCACCCATACACAAAATAACATGGTCAATTTTATCAGCGCCAACTTGCTTTAAAAACTCGAGTTCAGTGCTGTCGCCTTGAATAGCGTGTGTGACAAGACTTTTGACTTCGTCAACGCGATCCATGTCTTCATCAACAGCAATGATTTCAATTTGTTTGCCCGCTAAATTCTCTACTAAAGAAAGGCCGAGTCTTCCGAGACCAATAACTAAAATGCGTTCGTTGTTCATAATTTACTCCACATCAAATTACCCCACATAAAATTGTCCTTCAGGGTAGCGAAATTTAGAAGGCTTAGATTGTCCCAAGCCTGCATAAAGAATACTTACCAGTCCAAGGCGGCCTGTAATCATTAAAAACATAAGCCAAAATTTTCCAAAGAGAGAAAATTCATGAGTGACATTCATGCTTAAACCAACGGTTGAAAGCGCAGAAATGACTTCAAAGGCAATGGGAAGTGGATCGATGTTTTCGGTTCCAATAAGAAGAAGTATAGAAAATATACTTACGAAAAAGTAAAAGAAAACTACAGATAAAGTTCGAATAACAACAGCATGAGGCACTTCTCTGTGAAAAACTGTTACCCCAGGTTTACCTCTTAAAAAACTTATACTCGTAGCCAGTAAGACACCTAAGCTTGTTGTTTTGATTCCTCCCCCAGTTGAGAGGGGGCCCGCGCCTACAATCATAAGGAGAATAAGAACGACCTGAATTGAGACACCAAATTCAATAACGGGCACACTGTTAAAGCCAGCCGTACGAGAGACGACGGAATAAAACATAGATTCTTGAAGAAGCGTCCAAGGGTCTAAACCGTTGTGCGCGCGGAGCATGCCAAATATCCAAAATGCAACGGAGCCAGATACAAGTAGGAAAAGTGTGATATTTAAAGTTAGCCGAGCGTTGGCAGTGAGTTGGCCACGTAAAACTTTGCGTGGTTCTGATAATATTTCAAACAAGAGTGGAAAGCTTAGGCCACCTAAAATGATGAGCATACAAACTGTAGTGTAACCAAGTCCACCCATAGGTGCGTTTTCTAAATTGAACTGAAAACTAGAAAAGCCTGCATTGCAAAATGACGAGATGGCATGAAACAGTGCATGGAATTCTCTGTCTGGAACTTTTGAGTTCATCGAAAAATAAATCAGTGCAGCACCTATGAATTCAAAGAGTAAAGTTAGGCCAAATACTCGCAATAAAAAATCTGGAGCATTAACAAGATTAGGAATTCCGTAAAGTTCATGTACTGTTCCCGTGTCTTTAAGTGTGACGCGTTTGTAGCGAGCAAAAGAAAAGGCTGCAATAATAATAACCACGCCTAAGCCACCTAGTTGGATGAGTATAAGGAGAACGCTCAATCCAAATAAACTAAAAGTTTCTGCAGGATTAATGGTTGAAAGACCCGTTACGGAGAGCGCAGACACAGCCGTAAAAAGTGCATCCGATAGAGAGATGAATTTTCCGGGGTTTAATGAAATGGGCATCATTAATAAAAATGCACCAATAGTAATGGCAAAAAAGTACTGAATAAGAACAGAGCGTGAAGAGTTTAGGGGGGTGTTGATAAAGACTTTTAAGAAAAAGTTACTCTTTGTTATTCCTGATACAAAGTGACAGAAGAGCGAAGCATCTAACATGGACAAGTAAAAATCTGTGGGGGCTTGAAGAAGGCTAAAGTCTAGCCCCATACGCCATCGGGATACCCAAATACTTAAAAAGATAAGGGCACAAAATTCAAAAAAGCTTTGCGTACGTTCCAGCTGTTGAGCCTTGATGGCATGAGCGTAAAAATCTTTAAACTTTTTGCTGATTTGACCTTTGAGGGGATTACTAAATATCCAAGTGATGAGTAGCGGAAAAGCTAGAATGTCGACAGCCCCAACAATGAAAGGGCTCCAATCCACAGGAAGTGGAAGCCATAAAGCTATTCTTAAAAGCAAAAGACCTAAAAACTTAGACACCCAGCTTTAGATAATAGCACTCGAGCTGAAAAAGGTACCTATTGTGGACCAAAAACTTCATCTAAAAGAGTGTATCCATTTTCATCAAGATACTGCCTTAAATAACGGTCCGAGTCGGGATCGGCTTTGAGTAGATCAAGCGCTGCTATCATTTTATTGCGGCTTAAAGAGATCTTGTCTAGACCCTCATAACTTAGAGGTATCTTCATGTTTTCAAAACTTTTTCTAAGCGTGGAATAAAATATTTGATTCTGAGTTTTGTTTTTAAAGACTTTTGTCACTAAAAGAGTTCCTAGCCCGGTGATAGTGCCGTGAGGGGCGCCCTTTGTTCTCAGTGTTGGGTCTATAGTAAGCAGTGCTTTATAGAGATCGTGCTCACTTCCTATCCTTTGAGCGTTTCCGCCTGCGGCTAAAACTTTAGAAGAAGTTGAATGTAGAATTTCAGCAAAACGCTGCATAAAGGGTCGTTGGTAGATTTCTGCTGGGTTTAACTGGGCCACCCATTGAATGGTTTGCCATACTTCGGGATCCTGTTGAGTGATTTTTTCTGCTTCGTTAGCCGTTCCATTCTGTATGAGTTCGCGTTCAATGGCGGCGCTAAGCTCGGCTACGAAATCTCCATAGCCAGCTTGGGTCCAATATTGTCTCACTTCAGGGCTCTGAGACATAAGATCAAAGAAACTCACCACAGTTTCTTTCGGATTACCTGAAGGGTAGGAAAAAGAACCCACTCCGCTTCCAAGTACAGAGCGGTTATTGCTAAGGCAGTTTGTAGATAAAATAGTGGGATATACGTAGAGCTGTTTTTTTACTCCCACAGCTTTTGCAATATCCGTAGAAACTCCTCCGCCAATCCCAACCACTGTATCAAGTGAGGGAAAGTAGGGGGCTTTCATGATTTTTTCTACGTTTTCAATAGAGGGAAAATCAATCACAACCAAATGAGCGTTTTTAAGCTTTTTTGAAAAGGCTTCTTGGTAAAAAGGGCTACTTACAATCAAGGTATTGCTTTGATCAAAACGAGTTAAGATATGCTCAACTGCAGCTTCTTCGATGAAGATCAACTGAGGCGCTCCGCCAGACCCATCGCCATGAACGAGAAAGTCGCTCTTCATAGTCCTCATTTTACATGATAAAAGATGAGTGTGGCACTCATTGTACAAAAGTTCGGCGGCACCTCGGTAGGATCGCTTGAAAGAATAGAAGGCGTAGCAGCGATTGTGGCTTCTGAGTTAAAGAAGAACAATCAGGTTATGGTTGTAGTTTCTGCAATGGCAGGCGAAACCAACCGTCTCTTGGCATTGGCTCAAGGAATTACTCCCGAACCCAATCGTATTGCGATGGACATGATTTTAGCGTCGGGAGAGCAGGTCTCCTGCGGACTCTTGGCCGTGGCTCTTGAAAAACGAGGTATTCGCGCAATGCCTATGTTGGCATTCCAAGCAGGAATTCGTACCAACGAAATTTTCTCGGATGCGCGTATTGAAAGTATTCGCAGTGATTTATTGCGAAGTTATATCGACAAGGGCTTTGTCCCTATTGTCGCAGGATTTCAGGGCATTCACGAAGACGACGAAAACGGTTTTGAATACATCACCACTTTGGGGCGCGGAGGGTCTGATACTTCGGGTGTGGCTCTCTCTGCAGCATTAGATGCTGATCGTTGCGATATTTATACCGATGTACCTGGGGTTTATACCGCTGATCCACGTGTTGTTAAAAAAGCTAAACCT
Source organism: uncultured Bacteriovoracaceae bacterium (assembly GCA_964538275.1). Classification (GTDB taxonomy): domain Bacteria; phylum Bdellovibrionota; class UBA2428; order UBA2428; family UBA2428; genus CANIGN01. The sequence continues at coordinate 11,639 of CAZIFW010000017.1, read as the reverse complement.
ATCGCTGAAATTTCTTTTTCAGAAATGATGGAGTTAGCAAGTTTAGGTGCCAAAGTTCTTCATATGAGAAGTGTGGAAATTGCGGCAAAATATAAAGTTCCTTTAAGAGTTTGTTCTACTTTTGAGCCCGAAAAAGCGGGCACTATGATAGTTGGAGAAGAAAATATGATCGAAGCTCCTGTTGTTTCCTCAGTCACCAGTTCACTTTCTGAATGTTTGATTCAAATGAAGATTAAAGATTCAGACGGACAATTTCCGGCTCGAATTTTTAAACCTTTGGCAGATGCTCACATCAACGTGGACATTATCTTAAAATCGGCAACAAGTGCACGTGGCAACAGTACTTTTAGTGTGAGTGTTCCTCGTACTGAAATGAATCAGGCTCTAGAAATTCTCAAGCCTCATTCGCCTCGGGTGGTACTAGAAAAAGCAGCGAAAGTTTCTATTGTTGGGGTGGGCATGAAGTCTCATTCAGGAGTAGCTGCTAAAATGTTTGAAGCTCTAGAGAAAATAGATGTTCCTATTCAGTTGATCACAACAAGTGAGATCAAAGTCTCTGTAGTGATTGCTGAAAAAGACGTTGAACGCGCACTCAATGAGCTTCACACGGTATTTGGCTTAGATGCTGTCTAAGTTTTCTACATTTAAAGGGTTTATCTCGCTCTAAACCCTCAAAATTCAGAGACTTTTCATAGGAAATACATGCTTTTCCCTTGTCTCAGTCCCATAAAGTTATACCTTGTACGGACTCGTGATCAGTACATCTAATGTCAGCGTAAGTTTTGGCAGTCAAAAGCTATTCGTAGAAGTAAACGTTAAATTCCTTCCGGGGAACTGCTACGGTCTTATTGGAGCTAACGGAGCTGGCAAATCTACTTTTTTAAAAGTTTTGTCGGGTGATATCGAACCTAGCACAGGTGAAGTTCACCGAAGTCCAGGGCAAACGCTTTCTTTCTTGCGCCAAGATCACTTTGCTTACGAAGAGCTTACAGTTTTGGACGTTGTTATGATGGGCAACGAAAAACTTTTTAATCTCATCAAAGATAAAGACGCGCTTTATGCGAAGCCTGATTTTTCTGAAGAAGATGGAATCAAAGCTTCAGAGCTTGAAGCTCAATTCGCAGAATTAAACGGGTGGGAAGCCGAATCGGATGCAGCCCTTATGCTCGCTGGTTTGGGAATTCCCACTGAGTATCACACCAAGCTTATGAAAGAGCTCAACGGGGGCGAAAAAGTTAAAGTACTTCTTGCACAAGCTCTCTTTGGAAATCCTGATGTATTGCTTTTAGACGAACCTACAAACCACTTGGATATTTATGCCATTCGCTGGTTGGAAGAATTTTTATTAAATTTTGAAAATACTGTGATTGTTGTTTCTCACGATCGTCACTTTATGAACAAAGTTTGTTCGCATATTGCAGACGTAGACTTTGGCAAAATCACTACCTACACCGGTAACTATGAATTTTGGAAAAAGTCTTCAGAACTCGCTATGCGCTTGCGCAGTGACGAAAATAAGAAGAACGAACAAAAGGCAGAAGATCTTAAGAAGTTCATTGCGCGTTTCAGTGCAAATGCTTCTAAGTCCAAGCAAACCACTTCTCGTCAAAAACAATTAGAGAAACTTAACCTAGAGGATTTGCCTCGCTCATCGCGTCGCCAACCCTTTGTAGGTTTTGAACAAAAACGTGAATCTGGAAATGATATTTTGGAAATCGAAGGGCTCAGCAAGTCGATCGATGGAGAAGTTATCCTCAAAGATATTCGTTTATCCGTTAAGAAGGGCGATAAAATTGCTCTTATTGGTAAAAGTGACGTAGCTAAAACGACACTCTTTAAAATCTTAAATGGAGAAATGGAACCTGATTCTGGAACTTATAGAATTGGTGGCACCATTACCACAGGTTATTTTCCAGTAGATAACTCAAGTTACTTTGATACGAGCGACATCGATTTAGTGAATTGGTTGCGTCAGTATTCTGAAGAAAAAGATGAAAGTTTTATCCGTGGCTTTTTGGGTAAAATGTTGTTTAGCAAAGAAGAAGCCAACAAGATGACCAAGGTTCTTTCTGGGGGTGAGCGTGTGCGCTGCGTATTAGCGAAAATCATGCTTCAGCAGCCCAATCTCTTATTTATGGACGAGCCCACCAGTCACTTGGATCTAGAGTCAGTCAATGCTCTCAACGAAGGCCTGCAACGTTTTAAGGGGACGTTGATTTTTACCTCACACGACCACGAACTTGTACAAACCGTTGCCAATCGAATTATTCATTTGGAGACCGGTATCATATACGACAAGTACATTAGCTACGACGAATACATCGACGAGCTAGCCCTCGCTAAAGATAGCGCGAAAGCATAAATCAAAAAATGAATATAAATACTTTTCAAGAAATGAACCTCAGCCCCAGCATCATGCGTGCCATAACCGAATTGGGATTTACAACTCCCAGTGCGATTCAACAAAAAGCTTTTCCCATTTTATTGGGAAATAAAACAGACTTTATTGGACTTGCAGCTACGGGAACAGGAAAAACAGTTGCGTTTGGTGTGCCTTTGGTTGGAAGAATTTTTATTAAATTTTGAAAATACTGTGATTGTTGTTTCTCACGATCGTCACTTTATGAACAAAGTTTGTTCGCATATTGCAGACGTAGACTTTGGCAAAATCACTACCTACACCGGTAACTATGAATTTTGGAAAAAGTCTTCAGAACTCGCTATGCGCTTGCGCAGTGACGAAAATAAGAAGAACGAACAAAAGGCAGAAGATCTTAAGAAGTTCATTGCGCGTTTCAGTGCAAATGCTTCTAAGTCCAAGCAAACCACTTCTCGTCAAAAACAATTAGAGAAACTTAACCTAGAGGATTTGCCTCGCTCATCGCGTCGCCAACCCTTTGTAGGTTTTGAACAAAAACGTGAATCTGGAAATGATATTTTGGAAATCGAAGGGCTCAGCAAGTCGATCGATGGAGAAGTTATCCTCAAAGATATTCGTTTATCCGTTAAGAAGGGCGATAAAATTGCTCTTATTGGTAAAAGTGACGTAGCTAAAACGACACTCTTTAAAATCTTAAATGGAGAAATGGAACCTGATTCTGGAACTTATAGAATTGGTGGCACCATTACCACAGGTTATTTTCCAGTAGATAACTCAAGTTACTTTGATACGAGCGACATCGATTTAGTGAATTGGTTGCGTCAGTATTCTGAAGAAAAAGATGAAAGTTTTATCCGTGGCTTTTTGGGTAAAATGTTGTTTAGCAAAGAAGAAGCCAACAAGATGACCAAGGTTCTTTCTGGGGGTGAGCGTGTGCGCTGCGTATTAGCGAAAATCATGCTTCAGCAGCCCAATCTCTTATTTATGGACGAGCCCACCAGTCACTTGGATCTAGAGTCAGTCAATGCTCTCAACGAAGGCCTGCAACGTTTTAAGGGGACGTTGATTTTTACCTCACACGACCACGAACTTGTACAAACCGTTGCCAATCGAATTATTCATTTGGAGACCGGTATCATATACGACAAGTACATTAGCTACGACGAATACATCGACGAGCTAGCCCTCGCTAAAGATAGCGCGAAAGCATAAATCAAAAAATGAATATAAATACTTTTCAAGAAATGAACCTCAGCCCCAGCATCATGCGTGCCATAACCGAATTGGGATTTACAACTCCCAGTGCGATTCAACAAAAAGCTTTTCCCATTTTATTGGGAAATAAAACAGACTTTATTGGACTTGCAGCTACGGGAACAGGAAAAACAGTTGCGTTTGGTGTGCCTTTGTTGGAGCGCATTGATACCACTCGCAAAGGTGTGCAGGTTTTAATTCTTTGTCCTACACGAGAACTTGCATTGCAGGTTTCTGGACAAATCAATCTATTGGGTAAATACCTAGGTGTTAAAGCACTTCCAGTTTACGGTGGCGCAAGTTACGGAGATCAAATTTACGGTCTTAAACGGGGTGATGCCATTGTTGTAGGAACTCCCGGTCGCGTGATTGATCACATCGAGCGCGGAACACTTAAGCTAGAAGGTATTCATACTCTCGTATTGGACGAAGCCGATGAGATGATTTCTATGGGCTTCAAAGATGAGCTCGATAAAATATTAAGTCAGATTTCTAAAGACGATTCAAACACGTGGCTCTTCAGTGCTACCATGAGCCGTGAAGTAAGACGTGTTGCAGATACTTACCTCACTAAGCCTCAACAAGTTCAAATCAACCAAACAGAAATGCTTTCTACTACGGTAGAGCAGATTTTTTATCTCACTGCTGAAGGAAACAAGCCTGAAGTCTTGTGTAAGTTGATTGATAGCGCTCCGGATTTTTACGGAATTATCTTTTGCCAAACTAAAGCTTTGGTTTCTGATTTAAGTCAGTATCTTAATTCACGCGGCTATCGCGTAGATTCTCTTCACGGAGATAAAGATCAAAATGGTCGCGAGCGCACCATGCAAGCTTTCAGAGATCGTCGTGTAAACATGCTGATTTGCACAGACGTGGCTTCACGCGGGCTTGATGTAAAAGATGTTACACACGTCGTGAACTATTCAATACCACGAGAGCTTGATAGTTATGTACACCGTATTGGCCGTACAGCTCGTAGTGGAAAATCAGGACTTGCATTGTCTTTAGTGACTCGTAGCCAACGTGGTTTAATTGATCGCATTGAGCGCCTTACTCGCAGTAAAATGAAAGAGGGCGTTATTCCTGGCCGCAAAGAAGTGGGCACTAAAAAAATAAGTGCATTGTTGCCTGAGTTTGAAGCTCAAAAATTTCATGAACGTGTAAGTGTTTTGTTCACAGATGAATGGAAAGCAGCATTAAGTAAAATGACCCCCGCAGAAGTTGCAGGGCGTTTTTTAGCTATGCGCTTCCCCGACGTCTTCAATGACGAAGCACAAAAGGGCTTAGCCGGTAATCACGAAGAAGAACGTAGCCCTCGTAGACGCGATGATCGCGGAGGCAATGGCGGCGGACACCGTGGTGGGCCGCGAAGAGGCCATGGTGGTGGTGGCGGAAGCTCACATCGTGGTGGTGGACCTCGCTCGCGTTCGCGTCGATAAGCTTTAATCTTATTTTCTAGTTTTTCATTCTTAGGAAAGCATACAAATTCGTTCGCGCTATTTTCACAAAGCGTCAAAGAACTTTAGTGAAGTGTTTTTTCAATCTTCCCGCATCACAAGTTGATCATATTTTTTCAGGTTTAATAATAAATCTCTGTAAAGATTTTTAATTTTTCACTCTGCGCACCGATCACTCAAGGAGCAGCTAGAGAAAGAAAAATATGAATCTAAAAAATGTGATCGCTATAACAACAATGAGCTTCTCAGTAAATTTTGCGCATTCGCTTGGACAAGTGATTAATGGAGGGAGTGGTGGACCAACAGTAACTGTTCCACAACAGCCCTCTACAGGTTCTGGATCAAGCAGCAGTTCTTCAAGTAGTTCCTCAAGTGTTTCTGCTCCACCCGTGCAACCTGTTTCTGGCGATGGAGCTGCTGCCATTAATCAAATATTAACAATTGCAAATAACTCTTCGTGTGCAGCCTACAGCTGGAAAAGTAGGGGTAAAGCTCCCAAGGGATACATGAAAGGCATGGCGCTTACTTATGCGCGAAGTCTATGCCGCTTAGATGATAACCGTACAGATCGTAGAACACCGGCTTCTTTGATGAGTCGCGCGCAAACTGGAAATACTTCTAAAGATGCTCTTGCTCATTACAAATCTCGTTTTGATGCGCTCGGTTTGAGCGTGAGTCGTTCTGATCCAAATACTTTGCGTTCACTTTATACTTTAGGCATTGGCCTTGGTATGCGTGAGAGCTCTGGTAAATATTGCGAAGGTTGGGATGTGTCAGCAGGGAGCAATCGTCCTTCGAGTCAAGCTGAAGCAGGCCTCTTTCAAACCAGTTACAATTCAGTTGCAGCTTCTGCAGAGTTAAAGAAGCTATACGCAGAATATAAAGCTAATAAAAATCGCTGTATGTTGAATACCTTCAAAGAAGGTGTCACTTGCAGGAGTCAATCAATACTTGGCTCAGGTGAAGGGGCGACATACCAACGTCTGAACAAAGAATGTCCTGCTTTTGCAGCGGAATACGCCATGGTTATGCTGAGAGTTTTGAGAGCTCATTACGGACCAATTAACCGTAAAGAAGCCGAAATTACTGCAGCGTGTGGAAATATGCTGGACCAAGTCGAATCCGTTGTTGAAGCGAATGGTTCAAAAGTCTGTGACGCTATAGACTAGTAGGCATGCACGACCCAGGTCCTGTTATAAAAGTAAACGAACATTTTGAGATTAGAATTCCAGTTGAGGAAGATGCTTTTCAACTCGCCAGAGTCGTAGATGAAAATCGTAAATATTTAACTCAATGGTTACCATGGCTCGACACTTCCAAGAGTGCAGCTGACTCTAAGCTCTACATTCAGAATCTACATAAAGGATGGGAAACGCAGCAGCTCTTTTCTGGATTGATTTACAAGAAAAACGAAATTGTTGGAGCTATTGGTTTTCATGCGCGCACTCACCGTTATATGCCCATGGGTTATTGGATATCGCAGGACTACGCCAAGCAAGGTATTTGCACCGCTGCAAGCAGAGCGCTCATAGGGTGGGCTTTTTCTTATTATGATGATTTGAACATGATTGATTTAAGGGCTGCTACGGATAACCATGCCTCAAGAAAAGTAGCAGAAAAATTGGGCTTCACTCTCGAAGCTGTTCTAAGAGACAGAGAGTGGCTCTATGACCGTTTTGTCAGTCATGCTGTTTATACAATCACTCGTCAGGAATTTGCCCGCGATAATAATTAAGTAAGTTGCTTGGCAAAACTTAAAAGAAAAAGAATAAATATACCTAAAAGTACTAGATCTAAGCAAATTAAGAGAATCAGTTTAACGGGTTTAACTAATGCTCCTTTATGTTTTTGTCTTTTTGTATATGACGAAGACAATGGAACAAAATCAAAAAACGGATCCATATATATTTTTTTATACTATTTATGTGCCTACTCAAAAGCTTAATTGTGACGATTGAGCTTCAACAAATAAACTTATTTAATGAATGATCTCTCAATTTATATTGCCCCATACAGTTGTATGGTGTATGTTTTTGGCAATGAAACAGGCTCATTTTTTCCAGTCTTTAGGCCATAAGAAAATCTCTCTAAGTCACGGTGGAGATTTAGCAAAAGGGAGAAGAAAAACTCGAAGGCCTTTAGATACAAAAAAGCCTCTGCACCTTGTTATGAGATCTTCAAAAGCAAGTGGCGCCCTGAGTCTGCTCAAGCATAAGATAATTGTAGATAAAATTATTCAAAAACAAGCGCGTAAGTTTGGAGTTCGTATTGCAGCTTTTGCCAATGTAGGAAATCACTGCCATTTGCTCGTGCGGTTTTCTAACAGGAAAGCTTTTCAAGCGTTTTTGATTTCAGTGACAGCACTCATTGCGAGAGCTGTTACAAAAGCCAGTAAAGGCAAGCCCTTTGGAAAATTTTGGGATGCATTAGCCTTTTCGCGTGTACTTAAAAGTAGTAGAGAATTTGCTATTGTGCGTAAATATGTTGCTGCGAATGTAATAGAGGCAACAAAAGGAAGAGAGGCAAGGTACAATTTTCTTGCTTCTAAATATTCTTGGGAGCTCAGGATGTATTCAAATTAAAAGCAGCCTCTATTTTTGATAGCGAATGCTTTTAATTTGATTCTTGATTTTACTTTTTACTTTTTACTTTTGATTTTTGTTTTCTCTGTTGCAGGTTCAACGCGCTCAATGTCTTCAAGTTTGGCGAGTAGAATTTGTGGGTTTGCTTGTCCGCGATCTACCACGTTTCCAATGCCTTTTACTTTAACGATAACGCTTGGATTGATGAGCATGTTGCGACCATTTTGAACTTGCGCAGGGTCGCCTTCGTTCCAGTATTGTTCAAGTTTAGCTCTCATTTGCGCGTAAAGCTCTTGGTCTTCAAAGTTGATCAAGGTGTATTGACGAGAAAGTCCGTCAGCAAGAGTTTCTTTAAGTGCATAGATATCAAATTTCACGATGGGACTTTTAGGAAACTTAACAAGCACACCTTGCTTCTCCATGGGTTTTTCGTGAATTCCTACAATGGCTTCTTTTTGAGTGATTTCTAAAGCTCTTAAATGAGAGGGGTTGCCGGGATGAGTTGAAATTGCAGCTTTCATTTCGATAATATCGTTCTTGTATAGATCTGGAATTTCTACACTTGAAGGAACACGCACAGGAAGTACTGCATCTTTAAACTCCACTACGAGTAAGCGTTTATCTTTTACAATTGCATGAACAAGGGCGCGAAAAGGAGTTTGCGCATCGGGGAAACTCTCTGGAAATTGCGCCTGTCTTTCGTATTTGTGGGGTAATGCTTCGGAAGGTGTTTCAATCACAATTCGACTGAGCTTTAAGTGTTTTTGTGGCCCAAAGCTTTCGGCTTCTCCCCAGACACGAATTTTGTCGTGACGTTTAAGTTTAGCTAGAACTTCTTTTACTTCTGCGCTTTCGCCTAAGAGCGAATAGTATTCAAATTTAAAGAAGTCTTCTTTGTCGCGCACAGTAGCTACATAATGACCAAGGTCATGAGGTGCACCATGTACTTCTGCAACGACACCTTCTCCTTGTAGTTGTTCTTCTATGCTTTGTGCGGATGCACAGCTAACAACGAATGCAAATAGACAAATGGAAACACTACGACTCCAACCCTTTGTTCTCATGAGAAATTTTTAAGCTTCAAGGGATTACTTGAATAGCAACTCAACTAACAGGTTTTGTTGTTTTTTGTCGTAAGCTTCGGCGTGTTATTTAGGCGTCAGAGACCTTTTCGACATTCTTAATCAAGACGTGGGTCGATGCCTTTGTTTCTTGTGCAGGATGCCACAAATCTGTGGTCTTCTGCTGTAGCCATAGGTGCGTCTTCCATCATGCGACGAAGTCCTGGGACATTTGTAGAAATCATTTTATCTATGTCACTTTGACTCGGATAATGTGAACCACCCAGTTCAAAGAGCAACGACCAAACTCCGTGCTTCCAATAAACGTAGTCTTCAAAGGTACCATCTACAGGATAAATCAATTCTCCAGAGTAGCCCGTTTCGTATCCGCTTCTAAAAGTTGCGGAGTTAGCGAGTTTAATAAAGATGTTGTCGTAGAATGTGGCAAAGTCACTCGCATTATTACCCCAGGGATAAAGTACTGCGGGCCAATACGTATGGAGTGTTGCAGCCGATACAATTTTTTTATCTTCCACAAACTTGGCAATACCCTTAGTCGATTTTAATTTCCACGGACCCTCAGTCCCACACGGACCCGGATAATCGCGATTGGGATCATAATTTCCAAATGCTCCAACGCGCTCATAACGATTTTTTTTATCGTATCCTTGAATGTTGAGTACAGGGACTACATATACTGCGCGATCTGCTACAGGATTTTCTGCTAAATCTTTTGCAGCTGCAAGAGCAACTTCAGTGGCACCAAATTCGTTTCCGTGGTGGGTGGCAACGATAAGATGCGACACACTTCCTTTACCAATTTTGAGTCCTTCAACAGGACGACCAGAATCTGAATCTGTCACGACGACAATCTCTGCATTGTTAGGATTAGCGGCTGCAATACTTTTAAGTTGAAGTCTCACGCTTTCATAATCACGCTTAGCTGCATTTGTTCGATGATAAAAACTTTGTGCAGAAAGTGTACTGATACTGAAGAGACTTAAAAGAAACCCTTTAGTTGCATTTGATAACATAGTCCACGCCCCCTTTGGCCCCTATAGGCTAATCCTCCTATGGAAACTTGCAATCGAGTGCGATCTTTAATTTTCTTAATGTGGCTATCCAAATTATATTAGGGTGGGTGCAACATGTGAAAAGGTGCTAGGCACCTTTTACGAATTTGTTTTTGGATCAAAAGCACGTCTTAGGCCGTTACCTAAGAAGGTAAGTAATAAGAGCGTAATAAAAAGTGCAGTAGAAGGATAAACAGCAAGCCACCACGCAATAGTGATATTCGCTTTAGCTTGAGCAAGGAGTTCTCCCCAACTGGGAGTGGGTGGCGGTAAACCAAAACCCAAGTAATCCAACTCAGACAATCCATAAATTCCACCTGCAATTACAAAGGGAGCCAGTGTAACAAGTGGAGTGAGAGCATTCGGCAATATGTGAACAAAAATGATTCGTAAATGCGACACGCCTTGTGCTTTTGCAAACTCAACAAAAGGTAGATTGCGCAGTCGAAGAAATTCTCCGCGCACATAGCGCGACATGCCCATCCAACCAAATAAACAAGCTATGAATACAAGCCACGCTAGGTTTGGTTGAAAAATAGAAACTAAAAGTAAAAGAATCATGAACACAGGAACTGTTTCTAGAATTTCTAAAAGTCTCTGGCCTATAAGGTCTACTTTTCCGGTAAAGTAACCCATCAGTCCGCCTGCAATGATGGCCATGATAGAGCAAATAAGCCATGTGCTTAAGGCAAAAGTCATTGAATAGCGAAAGCCATAAATAATACGAGTGAGTACATCTCTGCCGCGATCATCGGTGCCCAAAAGATTTTCGGCACTGGGAGGCGCGGGGTAAAGTTTGGGTTTGTTATTTGTTTCACTCGGCGACCACTTGATAAGAGGCCATACAACAGTGGTAGCATTTTCTGCAATCTTGCGATAATCCGCACGGAAGGAATCTTCCAGTCCGAATTCACTGGGGTGGTAACTTTTCAGAGTAGGAAAATAGCTTTTGCCATTGAGTTTCATATAGAGCGGTTTGTTATTGGCCCACATCTCTGCCGTGAAACTTACAAAACACATCAGAAGCAAAAGAATCATGGAAGCCACTGAGAACTTATCTTTTTTAAATGCCTGCCATTTTCGACCCGTAAAAAATGTAGCTTCTGGCGTGTTCATTTGTAATCAATCCTTGGATCAACCATGACGTAAATAATGTCGCTAAATAAGTTGCCTAAAAGCATCGCCAAACTTTGAAGACAAATCATGGCCATAATGATGTTGTAGTCGCGTGCTCGCAAGGCATCCCAACTTAAGAGACCAATACCATCCAACTGAAAAATTTGTTCAATCAATAAACTTCCAGCAAAGAAAACACTTAAAAAACCACCAAGACCCGTAGCAATAGGAATAAATGCATTTCTTAAAGCATGTTTAAAGTAAATGTTATTGTTAGAAACGCCTTTTGCTTTAGCGGTGCGAATGTAATCCTTTTTGATTTCTTCAAGTAAGGAATTGCGCATAAGGTGGGTGAGTGAGGTAAAGCTACCAATCATGTAGCAAATACCTGGCAGTATAAAGTGATAGATACGGTCGCCAATTTTACCCAAAAAACTTAAGTCACTGTAGTTATCTGAGGAGATCCCACCAATGGGAAACCAATCGTAAAAACTTCCTCCCGCAAAAAAGACCACAAAGAGAATCGCCAACATAAAGGGAGGGATGGAATACATGATGCCCAGAACGACGGCGGCACCGCGATCAAAAAAAGTATTCTCCTTAATAGCCATAAAAATTCCCAGCGGAATACACAGCAAATAAGTCAGAATAAAGGAAGCTATACCAAATTGAAGAGACACAGGAAGCTTGCGTTTAATCACATCCAATACAGGTTC
>CAZIFW010000016.1:0-43342 GCA_964538275.1 uncultured Bacteriovoracaceae bacterium | reverse complement strand
GAATGCAACCAATCAGGTTGAACTTTAGCCCCTTCGGTATTCAAGTTCGGAGGCCCTAAGTTGAGGTCATCTTTATAGTAAGCAAGGATGTGACCATCTTTGTTTTTCTCAATCGCATGACATCCCACACAGTTGTAGCGATTCACTACACGCTGGCCGGCAATAATTTCTTCCCATCGGCCATCAATTTTAAATTTAACTGCGGCTTCAACGTTTGAGTTCTCATGACCAACAACAACAGTGGCAACCGCCATTGCTTGCTCATGTGACATTCCAAAATGAGGCATTTTTGCTTTCGCTTCAAAATCACGAACCTTGCCCACATCCCAAATGCGAGGAGTACGAACTTTTGTATAAATCCAATCAGGACGCGAAGTGTGATCTACGTGTACGTTTTCAAAGGCAAACTTAGATACATCTTTACTACCTTCGTAAGTTAATTCAGCACCCAAATTAGGCGCACCTTCAAAACCTTTGATGGCGTGACAAGCATAACAACCATAGTGAGAAATAAACTTCTCACCTAAGAAAGTTTTCTTTTCGTCCAAAGACATAGAAGCTAACTTCACTTGCGATTCTTTAGGAGAAAGAGTTTTGCGGAAGTAGCCTGTAATCAATTCATCTCGAATTTCATCTTTTGCAACAGGAACTTCCATACGCTCAAACGCTTCGTTTTTCTTTTCAAGCAAATAAGCTGCAATATCAGAGGCTTCTTTTTCAGAAAGCTTCATGCTGGGCATGCTTGTTTGTTCCCAATAGTGTTTAGGATTGATAAGCCAGCTTGTGAGCCACTCTTTGGTAACTTTTGAACCCATTTGGTTCAACTCAGGACCAGGCAAAGGAACAATCGGATTTTTCCAACCTGGATCCATAGGAGAAGCTGGGTTTTGACGAGGGAAATCATCACTTGCGTGACAACCCAAGCAACCAATACTGCCCACTAATTCTTTACCTTTAGCAGCATCACCCACAGACGCACTCGCAAGTTTTATAGGTTCATAAGGCTGTGTCTGTTTGAACAAGAAGTGTGTGATCGCTTCTACTTCTACTTTGCCACGCTCTAATGAATCAGGATCAGAGTTGTTATGTGTTTGCCAGAAAGCAGGCATTAAAGTGGAAGGACGGAACGATTTAGGATTCCACAACCACTTAGCAACCCATTCCGGAGTTAACTTAGCCGCAATTGTATTGAGCTGAGGTCCAGACTTTTTCTCTTTAGCTAACTGCTCAAAATGACCCGCAAACTTGTGACAGTTGTAGCAGCCATAGCGTTCAATCAAACGCATACCCGCATTAAAGGTAGGTGCACCTTCTAATTGAGTTTGTTTTGCGTGACACTGAATACATTTTCCTTCCGTCATTTGAACGGGGATCATGTGTGTTTTGATGTGGTGACTTCTGTAGAAGCCAAACTTCTCAGCCCACTCTTGTTCTTGAACTGCATTTCTAGGAGTGTGCGCTGTGTTTTTAAAATCCACACTTTGAGGCACCCCTGCGTGACAGCCCGTACATCCTACTTTCGTAGCTGGGTGTGGACTGTCTGCGCCCACCATAAGTTTAAGCTTAGGGTGAGTTGTAAACGGTTGAGGATAATCTTCAAAACCTGCACGATCAGCCGTTACGTGACACGTCATACAACGATCAACTCGGCCTACTTTGTTAAAGAAGTAATCATCTTTAAGATCGGTCAAAATAATTTGGTTGATCTTAATAGTAGGTGCAACGAAATCCACCAAAGGCGCGTTACGAATAATATTGGGCAAGTTAGCGTCGTTATCAAAAATTTGCTTATTGAGTAGATCAATTTCGCGTGTGAGCTTTTCTTTGCGCTCAGCAATTCCTTTTTCGCGTGAAAGAATATCAAGCTTCATGTTTTTAGCTTGCTCTAAACGTTTCTCAACCTCTTCCATTATGACCTGAAGTTCTGAAACTCTTTTAGTCTTTTTGTCGTAGTTAAGTTTTAACTTAGGAGCATTGCTTTTATTTTTCTTAATGGCTGTTTCCAAAATAAAAAGATCCGCAAGAAGCTCACCCTTTAAGTTTTGGTATTTTTGGTTTTTTACATAGTACTCGTCTGTGATTTGCTTAATCTTGCCGTCGATTTCTTTAAGGACAGTAGTCTCTTCTTCTTTAACTGCCGCCAATTGCTTTTCGAGATCTGCAATTTTGCCATCCAGTTTAGATTTTTTCATGGCAGCTTCGGCTGCTTTGAGACGTTCCTCGCCCACGGCTGCAGCGATTTTTTTAGATTGTCTTTGGTAGTTTTTCCAAGGTCTGTCGTAATCGCCAATCAAGGCCAACACGGTGATGACCAAAAGAATGAGAGACGAAATGGCAAACCACTTGGAGAGCTGCTTTGAGTTGTAGACTGTGTCTTGTTTATCCGCCATTTATCATCACCTAAATATTCAAGAGATACTCTGGGATGGAAACCACATATTTAAATGCGAAGGTCCATCGGAGGTACATTTTTATGGGAAGAGACATCATTACTAGAAATAATTGCATCATAAGATGGAAACGCACGGGCCCCATCTTTTCTAAATAGATCGCAAACCATCTGGTTTTAGCTAAAATAAAGGGAAGCACTCCCAAGTAAAAACCTACAGTGAGAAATCCAAAGAATTCTCTAATAACAATGGTTTTAGGAAGTCCAACATTGAGAATTTTTACCCAAATAATTTCTGATAAGTTGATGTTGGGTTCGTTCAATACTTTGTGCGAATCCCAATATTCAAAAGGACCAAAGAAGTTCCATCCCGGACCACGCATGAAAGTTCCAAGGAAAATCAAAGAAATCCAAAGAACGATGAAACCAAAACCAAAAAGCCAAAGCGCCGTATAGCGTTCTTTGACTGTGTAATAACCGTTACCTTTGGGGTTAAAATCCACATAAGGAATCGCGATCAATCCCACAATAATCATTGTAGGAAGAACCACACCTGCAATCCAAGGGTCATAATAAACAAGCATTTCTTGGAGACCCAAGAAATACCAAGGAGCTTTTGCAATTGCAGGAGTAACACCCGCATTTGCAGGATCTTCTAAGGGTGCTTTAAAAACAACTGCCCACAAAAGTAGGAAAGCCGTAAAACACACCATACAAATAAGCTCGGAGTATACGAGGTCAGGCCACGTATAAACTTTTTTGTCTGATTCTTGTTTTTCTAGATTGGGCTTACCTTCAGCCATCAATTGATCGTTGATAGTTCCACGATACATTGCGAGCCAAAAGAGAAAACCTGTAGCCGCAGTCATAATCCAAATAGGAATGTTGTCTGGCTTAACAGCTTCTTTGTAAAAGTTAGGGTCAGTGAATGCAAAAGCCAAAAAGGCCAAAGATCCAATAGTGATAGGAATAATCACACGCGGCTTCACCCATGTTTCGTGAAAGCGCATAATGGCCCACCACAAAATACACACAAGTGTGAAGTAAATGATGGGGTTACTCATGAAGTTGACGAATTCGCGAAGAGATTGAACCATAAAACTTACTCGGTCCTAGAGAGGACCAGAGATTCCCCCATCCTTTCTAACGCGCCAAAAGTGAATTGCTATCAGCAAAGTCACAACAAACGGAATCGCTATACAGTGAAGAACGTAAAATCTTAAAAGTGTAGCTTCTCCAATAAAGCGGCCCCCTAAAAGACCAAATTTAGCATCGTTACCACTGTGGACGAGAGGAACTTCTCCAATTTGTAAAAGCATTGAACCAGGACCCGTAACACCCATAAGTGGAGTTGCAGCGGCCATGTTTGCTCCTACTGAAATCGCCCAAATTGCGAGCTGATCCCATGGAAGAAGGTATCCTGTGAATGAGAGCAACATTGTAAGAACAAGAAGCACAACCCCGATACCCCAGTTGAATTCGCGTGGGGGTTTGTAACTTCCAGTCATGAAAACTCGGAACATGTGTAACCACACAGTAATAACCATCGCGTGAGCCCCCCAACGGTGAATCTCACGTAAAATTCCCAAAGGAACGTGCTCGCGCAAAGCGATAATATCGTTGTACGCAAATTCTAGCGTAGGACGATAGTAAAACATAAGAAGAATGCCGGTAACGGCTTCGATCAAAAACAAGAAGAAAGTCAAACCACCCATGCACCAAGTGAACGACATGCGCACACCGGACTTACGAGTTTTAACAGGGTGTAAGTGAAGAAACACGTTTGAGAGGACAGCCAAACTTTGATCGCGAGGATTGTCGGGCAATCCATGACGAAAAACAGATTTCCAAATTTGACTTTCGCGTATGTAATTCCAAAGCGAGCGGAGTGGATTCATCTTCTTAAACCTTCAACATAAAATCTGACTTTTCCCAGTCAGTTGCATTCATGATCATTTTTGATTTATCGACAACAATGGATCCTGTTTCATCCATTGTAATTGCAAAGCGTTCAAGAGGGCGCGGAGCAGGACCTTCGTAGTTAAGACCAGTGGGACGGAAACCACTTCCGTGACAAGGACATTTAAACTTTTGCTCGTTCGCTAACCAGTTTGGAGTACAACCTAAGTGAGTGCAAACAGTAGAAAGAGCGTACATTGTATTTTGTGGAGTTTTAACTAACCACACAGATTGAGTGTCTTTAAAGCGCTCATCTACACCCAAAGAATAATCGCCTGGAGAACCGGCACGAAACTTAGAAGGTTTTTCGAAGAGAACGTTGGGAAATAAAAAACGTCCCAGCGCTGTAAGCATAAGACCTACAACTACAGAAAATGAAATCCATCCTAGCCAAAACCAAGACAAAAATTCACGACGATTCAATTTGAGATTATCTTCTGTGCCTGTGCTGTTATTACTTGCCACTATCTACATTCTCCAAAAGCATTCTCCAACGTAATTTTCCCTGCTATTTATATGAGCCATTTCTTTATGCCGCGAGGGGTTCAATATATCAATCAAGTTTTACGTAGGATGTTATTTTTCTTAGAATTTTGAATCGAGCGCGCCACTTAAGCAGACGCTTTGCTCATAGGGAATTTTGGACTTTTGAACAGCTTCTGATTCGCCAAAGAGAGATCTCGCAGTGAAAGTCAGTCAGGCAAGTTAATCTTTATAAAAGAGTAGTGTCTTGGAAGCCCTTTAATGTGCCGTACGCGGCGCATTACAAGCTGAGCCCCAGTCAGCCTACTTCTGCTCTGCAATCAGCAATCGAGCAATGTTACGTATACGCAAGTCTTTGTGAGAAGACGAAAGCTCCTTTAGCTCGAGTTTTGTTTCTTCGGGCAATAGCACCATGCGTGCCCTAAAGACCTCTGTCGCTAAACTCTCTAAAGCTGTTGCCTGAAAACGAGTAAAGAGTGCGGGATCAGAATTTTTTATCAAAGCATAAAGCTTAGAAAGCTCCTGAGCCGCCAGTTCTTTTTCAGAGTCTGAATATCGCATAGACGGTGCTCGAAGTATTCCCAAGGAGGCATTCCACCGGACTTCGTCGTTAATATCAGAAAGCAGTTTTAAAATGGGCTGCTTACAAGTCTCCACTGCCATTTCAGAATTTTGCACACACTGTGAAAAATAGGCAGCTGCAACCTTACGAGAAGCTTCGCTTTGAGAAAAAACAAAAGCTTGCAAATAATCTGTTGCGCGCGAAGAAAAATCTTTTTGTCTTAGAAAGAATAATCCCAGTGCAAGAGTGCCCTCTTCTCCCAAGGAGCTAGAAGTTAAAGTTTCCAAATCTTTGGACTCACCCAAAGAAGGCCCCCAACCCGCTACATGCAAAGCATAAAGACCGGGGCTTGTGCCCGCCGTTTTGAGTTCAGGAATTTTAGTTACAGAAAAACGCAAAAGTTCGACCTGCTCTATAGCACTTGGCTTCCAATCAGAAGAATTCATGCTGTGATCAATATTCTGCATCCACTCCATTAAAAGCGATGACTGGCGACTCGGTGAGGCCGACATCACTCGTCCAAGCATTTCTTCTCGCGGAGTCTTAGCTCCCACTAAAAACCTAAATCCAAAAAAAATTATAAGAGCGGTTCCCAAAAGAACACCAATAACTACAAGAACAGAAGCCCACGTTTTTTCAGGTTGAGTCGTGAGTTTTTCTTTTTTCTGAAAACTAGGAAATTCTTCGGCGCTCATAAAAATTAAGCTTACTCTGTTTTAGAGCCAGCTGACCACTGATTATCAGTGGCACTGGATTGAGCTTCTTCAGAGGATAAACTCTTCGAGTCGGCTTCTTTTGCTTTTCTATCCAAATAATCATTTTTTAGTTTATTAATCTCACGCCAAGGAATCCGTGGAATTTTAAAAGTTCCCTGAGGAATAAACCAATAAGCAGCGAAAATTCCGCCTAACAATAATGCAAAGACCAAGAATTTTACAAAAGGATGCGTACGAGGCTTTAAATTTAGCGAAGTTTGCCTGCGCTTAGGAGCTTCATACATCACTCGAATTTGAGAACTAGGAACATCATCGGGTTTAAGCACAAGGATAGAATTTTCGTAACGAGGCTCTTCTTTTAGAACACGCACTGAAGTATCCGGTTCTTTAAGCGGTGGCGCTGACAATGGATTTTCAGCTGACGAAAGCTCGAAGGGTGAAGGCGTGACTTCGCTATAGGCATCGGTTTCTTCATTGGGGTTTATTGAAACTCGAGTGATTTCTTCTTTCTCTTTTGAATTATCTGCAGAGAAATCAGCTGCTTTTATATCTATTTTAATTTCAGTCTCTACTTTGACTTCGTGAATCTCTTTGTAAAACAATTCCTTCATGAAACTGGCAAAGTCCGTAGGAATAAAACCAGAACGACGCGTGTTTAAAAAACGTATCAAATCACTGTAAAACTCTAAGCAACTTGCATATCGCAAATGGGGCTCTCGCTCTAAAGCCTTCACTACAATTTTTTCTAAAGCAGAGGGCACATATCCAGTAACCGCGCTGGGACTTGGAATAATACCTTCTTTAACCTTAGCTAAAGTTTTCATGTCGTTGTCTGTATGAAAGAGTCTTTCTCCCGTTAAGAGTTCCCAAAGTATAATTCCCGCTGAATAGATATCGCTTCTTTTATCAATCGCTTGCCCCGCAGCTTGCTCAGGACTCATATATGAAAATTTACCTACAATAGAACCTCGACTGGCCTCATCACTAGAGGCCACCTTAGCAATTCCAAAATCTACAATTTTTACACTGCCCTCGTAACTCAACATTATGTTCTGTGGACTGATGTCTCGGTGAACGATATTGAGCAGCACTCCTTTATTGTCTTTACGATTGTGCGCGTATTCTAAACCCTTTAAAAATTCGCTAACAATATAACAAGAAACCTCAATGGGTATGAGCTTGCCTATCTCCGCTGCTTTTTTTGAAAGCTGGCGAATGTTTCGTCCCTCAATAAATTCCATGATCAAAAACAGAGAGCCTGCATTTTCTCCATTGGCAAAAACATGAGCAATATTGGGATGCTCAAGAGTTGCCGACAAGTTGGCCTCATGAACAAAAAGTTTTTTAAAATTTTTCTGCGAAGCAAATTGAGGCAAAATTCTTTTGACGGCTACAATCTTTTCAAAACCTTGGTAACCCAACTGTTTGGCGCGATAAACCTCAGCCATTCCCCCGTAAGCAAGGCGCTCTAAAAGAATAAGATCCCGATGTTGAGCCACTCAACATCATCATACACAGACTTGCTTACTTAGGGAGGGGGTTTTCGTCTTTGAATTTGAGATAGTCATAAATTAAGTAATCTCGGTCATACTTGGAGTATTCATACTCCGTGGTGTGAACAAGACACTCTGTAGGACACACTTCAGTGCAAAGTCCGCAAAAACAACAAAGAGCTTCATCAATATCAAAGCGCAAAAGCTTGAGTTTAAGCGGTTTTGAACCAAACTCAGCCGGAGTTTTTGCATCCGGATTTTCGTCAGCGTTTTTCTTGCGACTATCGATCGTGATACATTCTACAGGACAAATAACCGCACACTGGTTACAGGAAATGCAACCTTCTTCATGCATGAACAAACGGTTGCGTGAATTTTCAGGAAGAACGTCTTTTACTTCGGGATAACTGATAGTGATATCACCTGAACCGTAATCATAACCATCGCGAACCTTTTTGAGTCCGTTTGATTTAAGAAAAGCTCCAAAAGTAATAGAGAGTCCCTTACAGACTGTTTTAGATGCATTCCAAATATTACCAAAATAATTTTTCATCTTAACTACCTGTCGACCTCACCCAATACGATATCGAGACTTCCTAAATAGGCTACCACATCCGAAAGCATCATCCCCGCACACATCTCATCGAGAGTTGAAATTGCAATGAAACACGGGCTCTTGGCTTTTACACGGTGAGGACGCTTTGTGCCGTCCGCAATGATATGATACCCCAAGGTGCCGCGAGGACATTCTGTTTGAAGATAAACTTCGCCCTTAGGCTTAAGTGATTTGGGAATACCACCCATTGTGGGTCCTTCAGGCAACATTTGCAAAGCTTGCTCAATAATACGCACACTTTGAAACATTTCTTTTACGCGCACGTAGTAACGGTTCCAACAATCCCCAATCTCACCTACTTCGGCTTGAGCTATACAGACTTCAAAATCATATTTCTCATAACCTGAATAAGGATGATCTCTGCGCAAGTCCCAGTTCACTCCACTTCCGCGAAGATTAGGACCACTCAGACCGTAGCTCACAGCCGTGTCAGCGTTGATCACTCCAATGTGAGCCGTACGGTTTACGAAAATAGCATTACCCGAGAGAAGATCGTTGATCTCTTTAAGCTGAGGAACAAAGTACTTACAAAAGTCTGCAATTTTTTCTTGTACACCTTTGCTTAAGTCTCGAGACACTCCACCTGGGCGAATGTAGTTGTACAATAAACGCGCGCCGCAAATTTCTTCAAAAATTCTTAAAATCTTTTCGCGATCGCGAAACGCATACAAGAACGGAGTAAAGCCACCGATATCAAGTGAGTAAGTTCCAAGCGCCAACAAGTGACTGCCAATACGATTGAGTTCAGAAACAATGACTCGAATAGCTTGAGCTCGCTCAGGAATTTCTACTTGCTGCAATTTTTCAACTGCCAAGCAGTAGCCCAACTCCATATTCATTGCCGCGATATAATCCATGCGGTCTACAAATGGAACAATTTGCACGTATTCACGCGCTTCACAGTGCTTTTCAAAACAACGGTGCAAGTATCCGATTTCTGGATAAGCGCCTTTGATAATTTCACCATCAGATACGATCTCTACACGCAATACTCCGTGAGTAGATGGGTGCTGCGGACCCATGTTGATCGTGAGTTCTTCGGTATCTAAATCCTCTAAGTCTACGCGTATATTATTATTTACTGTATCCATACAATCACCTTAGAGAGGCACCTTCATGCCGTTGTAAGTTTCTGGGAAAACATAATCTTTTTTGAGAGGATGCCCTTCCCAATCTGCGGGTAAAAGCACTCGCTCTAAATAAGGATGGTTCTTAAAAATCACGCCCACGAGGTCATAGCATTCACGCTCATACCAGTTGGCAGCGCGAAACAAATGACTCACGCTTTCGATAACAGGATTGTCACGAGGCAAGACCACTTTAACGTTCAAATAAGAACGCATGGGGAAAGAATAAAGGACATATAAAACTTCTACGCGAGCAGTGACCGCTTCACGATCTTCAGTTGCGGCAACATCTACAAAGTCAGAAGCCGAAACCACCTGAAGAAAATCAAAACCCAAATTCAAGTCATCGCGCAACCATTTGAGTAAGTTTGCAATCTGTTCGGCCGGAGCAACAATAAACGCGTCACTGGGAGCTTTTTCCTCAAGCCTTAAACCACTGATTCCAGCAGCCTCAGCTCTTTTTAGGATCTCAGCCAAAGGAGGACAAACTCCGGGCTCTCCTACAACAGTTTTAACTTGCGCCATGGGCGCGGGAACAAACGTAGTTTTCAGTTTTGCCACATAGAAATAATTACCCGATGCTCAGCGTTTAATCCACCAAGTCCTAAAAATAGATAAAGGAACGGATAATTAAAAGCTAAACGATATTGAGGCTTTGCCAAAATTTGAGACAATGGGGCAGTGAACGCACTCTCTAAGCTCATAAAATTCGGCTCCCTCTGTGGAATGACCACCAAACACTTCCTCAAGCTTTCCAGCGCAAAGCGACGAAACGCTCCTCGCGAGGACTTTGTAAATATCTACCAAACTTGGTCTAGAGAGCTTTTCACAAGCATGGGCTTTGAACTTGAAAGCACAGGTGAAGAACCCTTACGTGAACCTTGCATCTATGTGGGTAACCACGTGAGTTTTCTAGACATCCCGCTTGTTTGGACTGCAGCTGAAAACGTGTATGTCTCCAAAAAAGAGATTCGCATGTGGCCGGTCATTGGAGCTGCTGCACAAGAATTGGGAACCATTTGGGTAGACCGCAGTTCTATGACCTCTCGAGCGGGTGTCATTGATGCCATGAGAGATGGGATCATCAACGAAAAAAAGAGAGTCTGTATTTTTCCTGAGGGCACCTCCAGCGTTGAGGGAACTCCGTGGAGATGGGGAGCTTTTAAACTTGCCCGGGATTTGGGGGTCCCTGTCCAACCCTTTCGTATTTTTTATTGCCCCCTCAGAGACACAGCTTACATGGGCAACGACACCTTAACGACTCAATGGTGGAAGTGTATGAATGCCCCTAAAAAGCTAGCTTCCTTGGAGTGGGGAAAGCCCCAAAGAATCACAGACTTCCGCAAAGATGCTGAAGGAATGCAACAATGGGTGCGTTCAAGTTTTGAAAAAATACGAGCCGAACGCAACTGTGAATAGCCTCAAAAGGCCTCAAATCTACGTGAAGTTTAAGCGCTAAGTTCCCTAAACCAGATGTTTTTTCACCCTTAGCCCGCTCAAAATCGCTTTTAAACGTGTTTAAAACTTTGCCCTTAGATACCTACAATATTCGCTCACTTAGACGCAATCTTTTAAGCGCTCGCACAAGAGTACACGCAAAATCTTATTCAAATTTCTCCTATGAAAACTTTTGAGCAAAAAGTTTTTTCCCTATGAAAATCTGCACTCTATTGCGATTTTTTACTCAACTTATCTTTTTATTGCTCCGAATAAGATCTTGAGGAAATGATATGTTGAAGTTTCGTTTTGATTACAGTCGCACTACTTCTCAAGGTCTCTTAGCTGTATGTGTTTGTTTGTTTATGAGCGCCTGCGCTACTCAACAAACAAAAGATTCTAGCATCGATGAGAACATCGAAGTCATGAAACAGCTTGAAGAAATGGAACAAAGCTCTGCAGCGGTTCTTGTTGAGCAAGACTTAGGCCTCCTCAGCCTTCATGAGCGCAACGAGAAAGAAGCCCTTCGCAATTTACAAAACGAACTTGGAAGTGATGCTCTTCGTCTTCCCGCTACACAAGAAGACGCTCAACCTGAAGTTCAAAAAGTTGAACCCACCAACATGCCGTTAAACGAAAAGCTTTCTGAAAAAGAACTCTCTCAACAACTCTTTGAAGCGGATTCCGTAACCGTTCAAAAAGGCGACAGCATGAGCACGATCGCTCAAGCTCGTTTAGGAAACGCAAAAGCATGGCCAAGCATTTGGGCCATCAACCCAAACATTCAAAATCCCAACACCCTTGAAGTGGGAACAAAACTTTACGTACCTCATTCAAGCAATGAAGGCAGATCATTAGCCTCCACTTCAGAAGCGAGCGCTCCAAGCACTGCACCCGTTAAAGATAAAGTAGAAGTAAAACAGGAAACTCAAGCAGCAGCGAGCAGCGCTTCAAGTCCAACGAGCAACGCTACTCCTAAGAAAATCCCAGCTTTAAAGCCTAAAGTTGAATTTAAAATTGAAAAGGCTCAGCCCAAAGTAAGCTTAGGCCCTAGTCTGTCTAAAGATAAAGTACCCGCAATAACTGTAGAAGATACAAAAGTAAAAGAAGAAGCACCCGCTCAAGCAGCTGCTCCTACCCACTCTCCTAATCTTACAACTGACGCTATTGAAAGTGCTTTCTCTGTAGTTGGTACCGCGACCTCTCATACAACAGATGAACTTTTGCAGGAACACCTTGATATTAAACGAGCTCATAAATACAAAGGCAAAAAGGCACCCGAAACACTTCAGCGTAAAATCTCAAGTGTTAACGACCAAGCCCCTGAAGAAGTCGCAACCAGTAGCACCCCCAAAGGTCTTAGCAAACTGGTAAGCCTTGTGGGCTTCTTACTTTTAGCGGGTGTTATTGCTGGATTTATCTTCAGTAAACCCAGCAAAATTCAATAAGTTAAGTAGAGTTCTTAAATCAATCAGTTAAGCGGAATCTTTAAATCAATACCTATGGGCATGTGATCCGAGAATCCCATCTCAGCTTGAGTAGGAGCAAAGGAATCAAAACGCTTAGGAATCATAATGTTTTGTCCCGCATGAGGGCCATTTTGAGGAGTAGCCCTTTGCATAACGCGGTCATCTTTTAAAATGAAGAAACTCGAAGGGATAACGTCAGCCCCTAAACCATCTGCCAAATTCTGACTCACGAAAATTCTATCAAGACGATTCCAAGCAGCATCGCGGCTAAACCAGTAACTTCCGGGCAACAACGTTTGATTAAGTGCAGGATGTTTTTCGCGAGCATAATCTTCGGCATCCACCAAAGCTCCGTCCCACTCTTCATCGTTAACTAACAAATCATTAAAGGGATGAGGAGCGTCTGTAGGTATTGTGTTGAAGTCACCCATTGCTGCAAAGAAAACAGTACCGCGAACATTTTCGCGAACACTGTCTACATCAGCTTGCAATATTTTGGCAGTCATCATGCGAGTTGCTGCAGGAGCAGACTGACTGGGCCAATGGTTGGCATATACAAAAAAGGTTTTAGCGGGAACTAAACGGCCGCGCTCATCCAAGAAACGAAACTCTACACGCAAGATATTACGAGTAGGTTTTGTTAAATCTTCACCTTTTACTACAATTTCTTTTGTACTTATTTTACGAAGCTTTGCTTTGTTGTAGATAATCGCGACATCAATTCCACGATGATCAGGACTGTTAGCAGTGACGTGGCCATTTCCGTAACCTAACTTTTCAGCCAAGGCACCCACTACGCGACTGTTCTCAATTTCAGAGAGAGTGATTACGTCCGGCTTATTTCGGATATATGAAATTACTTTGGCCGCGTTATCTAACTTCCAAGCAGCACGTTCAAGAGTCCAGTCCGTTTGCTGGCACTGACGCAAATAAAAACCACTCGCAATTTCGGGACACAAAGCTTTAAGAGGATTGTTTAAAGGTAAAAAAGCAATGTCTTCTTTTCCATGAGGTAAATTGGGATCTTCGTCGTGAAGATGATCAAATAGATTCTCCACATTGTAAGACGCCAATCGGATTCTGAGATCCTGTTGAGCATTCACTTGCTGTGCATTTAAGAAAGCTGAAAGAACAAACCCTCCAAGCGCAAGCGCAGACACAAACTTACGTTTCATTTTCTCCATACCCCTCGTTCTCCTCAGAACCCAAATTAGTCATGGACTTGCAAAAGAGGAATAGCGTTTTTTTATATTCGTCATAAATAAAGCTTAAGTGTTGCCGCGTCAGCACTCTTTCTCATAGTGTAAATGCGAGCAGAAGCGCGCTAGTCTGTGCGGCATGGCTCAACTTATAAAGCTGTTAAAAGAAGTTTCCGAGGCTCACGGCGCTCCAGGTCACGAAAGTGAACTAAGAAATATTTTCATTCGAGAGGTCTCAAAACTGGGCGATATTGTTGAAGACCGCCTCGGCGGTTGTGCTGTAAGACTTAAAAACTCCTCTACTAAATCAGGAAAGAAGATCTTCTTGGGAGCTCACTTTGATGAAGTGGGATTCATTGTACAAAACATTCGCCCCGATGGCTGGATTCAGTTTCACGAATTGGGTGCATGGTGGGGCCACACGGTTATGAGCCAACGCATGCGCATTCACACCCGCCAGAACAAAAAAGAAGTGATTGGAGTTGTTTGCTCTATTCCCCCACACCTTTTGGGTGCCGCCAAAGACAAGGTGATGGATATTCAAAACATGTTTATTGATGTGGGTGCTAGCTCGCGAGAAGAAGTTGAAAAACTCGGCATTCAAGTGGGCGACCCTATCGTGCCCTATTCAAATTTTACAGAAATGGGTCGTGGACTTTATATGGGCAAAGCTTTTGATAATCGCGCCGGAGTAACAGTTGCGATTGAAGCTGCAAAAGAACTTGCCAAAGGCAAACTCAACGCGGAAGTATTTGTAGGCTGCACCGTGCAAGAAGAAATGGGATTGCGTGGAGCGCACACTTTAGCTCATCTCTTGGATGTAGATGATGCCATTCTTTTAGAAGGTGCTCCAGCAGACGACACTCCAGGCCTGAACCCTCTCGATGCTCAAACAAAATTGGGCAAAGGTGTGCAGGTGAGAATTATGGACCGCTCAGCGATAATGAATCGCGACCTTGTAGATAATGTTTTAAAAGTTGCCGCTAAGAAAAAAATTCCCGCACAAGTTGCTGTCAGAAGAAGCGGGGGTACAGATGCAGGTGGATTCAGTCTCACTCGACACGGCAGTAGGTGCTGCGTGCTGTCCACTCCCTGCCGCTACATCCATACCCATAACGCTATCTTGAACGAAAAAGACCTAGAGAATTGTTACAAACTCAGTGTCGAAGTCGTAAGAGATCTCGCACAGTAAATAGCTACTGTTACGACTATCTAAACTCGGGCTCTATGCTTAGAGCCTGAGCTTCTTGAATTTCTTTTTCCTCGCGTTCTTTAGCAGCCGCGGCTTCGTTTACTTCTACCTCATTTGTACGACCTTTGTGTTTGAGGCGTTTTTGTTTATCGTGTTTTTCTTTGTAAATAGACTTGCTCGCGATTGCACGCTTCTTACGTAGCTTTTGTTTTTCATACTTTGATAGGTAACCATCACGCTCAGCCTTCTGCTTATACTTGTTTATTTTTTTCTGTTGTTTTGCTAAACGCTTGGCTTCTTTTTTGTTGAGCTCACCACTTTTAATGCCTTGCTTGATGCGCGCCTTTTGCTTTATTTCTTTGCCACCTTGGGTAACTCCGACCGAGACTGCCTCCGAAGTGAGACTCATTCCGAAAAATAAACTCAGCAGGGTGAGTCCACTTAGATATCGATTGAACATACAATCCTCCTTACGATACTCATTTATTATTATGTATCCTGGGGAGAGCGATTATTAAGATTCTAAGCTTCTTCAAAAATTAACATCGTCGAGAACGCTGTTACGCTCGCAATGCCTCAGCGCGAATGCTCGAAAGCCTGCATTGATTTCAACTCAATCGTAACACTCGGACATTTCGCTACATAATCCAGAGTTTTTTCATTGGTCAAAAGCTCAGTGTTTTTTTGAATGATAGGCATGTTGAATAAGGGGTTAACCCTGCTAATAATTTAAAAATGGAAACTATTAGAATTTCGCCGAGAACACTCATAGATTCATTAATTTATTTTGTCATATTGGATAACTATACTTTATCTGATGCTCTTGCTCTTAGGTCTGTAATTTTAGAGAAAAAACATTTAGTAGAAGTGTTGAAAGTAGATTCAAAAAACATTAAGGCTACCCTACAAAACAATGATAAAACTTATTCGCAAGTTTTTGGAACTGTGGATACACAGATAGAGCCCTGCTTAAAAGCTAATTTCTCTAAACCATCTTATCTTGTAGATTCATTTCGTGTGCTATGGGTGCCCCTTGCCTATGGAGTCATTGTTTGTCCAGCATTTCTTTTTTGGGAATTTCTTTCTAAGACTCCAACACATGCAGCATTAACTTTAGGTTTTGCACTTTTTTTTATCGTATGCATTCAATACATACTAGTGCACCCACGTATTCAATACCGGTTTACCCGATATATGTCCCATCTCATGATTATTTTATGGTTGTTGCCAACTTTGTCTCTTCTATTCAAGGTCTAGTATCCTCCGCTCCTGTTGGTATGTACATTGGATCCTAATATAAGACCTGTTGCTTGTTCATCAAAACTGAGACTTAAAATTCAGGCTCAAGACGAAAGTACATTGTCGGAGCGACTGGATGTCCCGTAAATCAACGCGAAAATGATTGCTTTATGTTCTTGGGGAATATTCTTTTTTAAAGCTAAGACCCTATTGTTAGACGCCCTAAATTTTGTTGTGTACTTGTAGACAACAAGAAGCTCTTTATCCTCATTCGTCCAACACCAACTCGTTGGCCTTACAAATTGTATTGAGCCCGAAGAATGACCAAGTGGATCGAAATACAGAAACTCTTTGTCACGCTCAACCACATCTAAGCAACTAGGGTCTGTATGTCGGGGTCTAGATTTAGCTAGCAATTGGTCATTTTCAAAAATTTTAGTTTCAAAATCGAAGTCACTCAGTTTCCTGGATGGGTAATGTATCTTGTACGAGATTTCATTTAAAACAAGTTCGGCTGAAGAATTTACAGCAGCATTAAACCAGTGGACTTCCGTTCCACTACTTTCATTCACAAAATCTACCTTTATCTGCAAAAAATATTGAATGGGTGCTGATCCCAAAACTTATGAAATGGATTGATCTTGAAGAAATTTCTGTTTAACGCTGAAAGATTAAAAAGTATATTGAGTGTCTAAAGAGAGCCAGTGCAAGTATTTTTGGGAAAATTAATCTCAATTATTCCTACTTGAGTATTCAGAATCTTTTTGATCATTGGCTTTAGAAATTCAAATTTTTTATCTTGTAAAAGTTCTGAACTAACTTGAAAACGATACTCGTTGTTTTGTACAAGACGCGCATCACCGTTTGCATCTGCGCCATTCAGCTTAGCTTCACTGACTTCGCTATTACGGATTTCTTCATAAATATGACTTCGCTTAGTATTTTCAGAGAAGGGTAATGACAAATTAGAGCAATAAACAAGTTGGGCTTTGTTTCTCTTAGCTCCTGATTGACAGGGCATAGCGTAGGTTATATTTTCTCGATCTAAAACGTATTTATTATCTGATTTGTAAGTAAATTTAGCGACGTACGTATTTGTTTCAGACCCCTGCGAAATCTCTAAGGCATAAAGAGTCCCGCCTCCCCTTGCTATACTGTTCGTGCTGTAATCCAAAACACACTTTATATCTGCATGTGCTGAGGAACAAAGAACCAAAAACGCTACGAGACTTAAGAGGCACCTTTTAAGCATGGGCTATAACTAGCTACAAATAGCTCTACCGCAAACTTAAATAGTCTAATACGACCTCAACACCATAAAGAGCAAAAGAAAAAGGCGCCCTCCGTTAGGAGGACGCCTTTCCTTGCACCTTAAAGCTCTCTCCGGAGCCGTTGTACTTTAACTTTATTGTCTAGGAGCTACAGCTGCTCGAACTCTGCGTTCAGCATCGTTCGATGTGCTGTCTTCGATTCCAATAACTTTTCCGTCATACAAGCGAGCCGCATGCGCTTTAAGCGCTTCGTCTTTAACTTCTTGTGTGCGGAACTGCTGAGCTTGTTCAGCGAAGTCGCGAACAAACTGTTCTTTTTCGCGGTAATCGTAATTAGGAAGGTCTGTGCCTGGCACTGCTAACTTGGTCCAAGATTCGTTGATCACAGTTCCCACTGATCTCAAGAGAATATGTGGGTTTGTAGGCCAAGAACCCGCAACCATAGACTGCAACAATCCAGGACGTGTGTAGAACTTCACAAACTTCTTATCTTGCATGTGAGCAAGAACAGCGTCTGTGATCTGAACAGGTGTTTGGTTTGCTTTAGCCAATACAGGTTTTGCAGCTTTTTTGAAATTCAACCAAGCAGCGTATTTCGCATCTCCACCAGCAGCTACGATATCTTCAGTGGGAATCGCAACAGAAGCAGTAACACCTGCTTGAATAGCAGGCATAATTGCTTCAACCTTTTGAGCTACTTGCGCAGCTGTAGGAGCATTTCCTTCATCATCAGGCTTAGACAACATTTGAGTTAAGCCTTCTTTGTTTTTAGCAACGTAAACAGCCTTAGCTGCTTCAATTGGAGCCCCTTGAGGCAACTCTTTTAACATAAGAGAAGCTTCAGCTTTAAACATTTCAGATATAATAGGAAGTGCGTAACCTAAGTAAGTTTTCTTAGAAATACCCGTTCTACGCTCATGCTCAGTTTGGAAGTTCAAGATAACCGCTGTACTCACAAGAGCTTTTGTCTTGTGGAACGGAACATACATTTCAATCAAATCAGCTACGATATCGCCTGTTGTTTGAGGAACCCAAGCAAGTGAATTACCCACTTTGTTGTATTCGGAGTCACGAACAGGGTTAGGAGTAAACTCCAAAACTTTTCCTTCTTCATCCAAGTTCGGAGCCAAAGGATTTGCCGCTGTGAATTGAGCAGGATTTGTAAGAGTGCCTTTCAAATCCCAAAGAGGCTTCATCTTGCCAAGTATGTGCTCTAATTTTTTCAAGTGAAAGTTAGCCACTTCGCCTGTGTATGTGCCATCAGCATTTTTTTCGCCCGGAATACCTTCGTTCAAGAGAACTTGTAACCAGCGATCATTCACGAGGTTGAAGAGTTTAGTTCCTTCCGCTTCGCCGTAAATTCTTTGCATGTATTTTTCAGTAAGAGGAATATTTAGAGAAACGTTCAATTGGTTTGTTACACCTTCAAAGCAATACAAACCAAAGACGGGATCTTCTAAGAGCCACTTGTAATAAGGCTTATTTTTACGTTCTGCCAATTCAGCAGGACTTAAACCAAGATTCATTTCGCGTGCATATTTTACGAACTTTGCATTGAGAGGTTGGTTTACCCACTCTTTGTCGATCCACGCACGACCAAAATCAAGGACGCGCTTAAGAGTCGTGTTTTCAAATTCATCAAACTCATAGTCGTCTGAGAACTGATAGTGATCATTGGGGTTTTCATAGTAAATTTTCGCCCAAATTTTGTTGTTTAAGTTAACAGCTTCTTGATCCACACCTTTAACAGTCACTGTGTAAATGTTGTTAGGTTGTCCACCTTCTAAGAAACCACGGCGTGTGTATCCGTTTGCTCCGTAATATGCACTCACGTGGTGAATAGAAGTTTGAACTTTAACAGATGTTAAAGACTGAAGATCTTTATAGATTGCTTCGTTAGAAGCAGTGTGACCCACGATCGCATACATATGGCGAGTATCATCGGGCCCTGCATCCGGGAACATAGATTGGCGAATCATGCGATCCACAACTTTAACGCTTACGCTATTGGGGTTGGGTTCCGCTACGATTTCACGGTGAGCCCATACGGCATTCCAAAACTCATCTTCATTAAAGCGACGGTTGTTAACCGCACGCTCGTATGAATAAGCCAATGTCCCAGTTGCGTAAGTCTTAGGAAGTAACTCGTCGATAGACCAACGTACATAATAAGAATAGTTCGTACATTTTTGTTGTTCTTCTTCAATTCCGTAAGTGTTTGCACACCATTGCTGAGCCGCGGTGGACAATACAGCTGGATTTAATTCTCTGCCTGCAGCTTGCTCAGCTTTCATATTAGCTATGTATTTTGCGGCCATTGCATCAAAAATAACAGGGCTAAAATCTTCACCATTGTACTCAAGCATCTGTGCTTTTTGTTGAGCGAAGATCGCTGTCATTTGATCGTCAGTGAGTGTATTGCGAATGTCTGATTCATTTACAACCGTTTCATAAGTTGTAGCGAACCATTCTTGATTAAATTCGCCAGCGCCGGGGAGTTCAGCAATTTTATCGCGAAGACCTTTTGTAATTTTATTGTATACAACTTCGTTAAAGGTCATGCCTTCTGCACTGAGTTCTGTTTTTACAGTGCTTGCAATACCAGGCTTCTCGCCATCATCAAAATCACGAATTGTTAAGAGTGGGGCATTGGCACGACGCTCTTCTGCTACTTCTTGAGTAATACGATCAAAAGTAGCTTCATCAACGGTACGTCCAAGTTCGCGGCCATCTTCGTCCACTAAGCGCTCTTGAAATTTAACTCGGTTTTCATCTGTGATACGAAACACAGGAGCTTCAGACCCAACAGGAATTAAATTTAATCCCATAGAGTTTTTAGCGTTACTGAACTGAATATTTCCCTCGCTATCGCGCTCAAAAAGTACGGGATAGTTCACATCTGGAACTACAAAAGACTTGATTCCCATTGCTGATAAATCAATGCGCGTTGAGAATAGATTTGTTTTTTGGTGATTGACGAGCTCTGCCATTTCTTCGTCAGAATCTGCCCAGTTCCATTCAGCAATATGCGCCTCATCTAAAACAGAGGGACCTACATAGGTATTTTCTGTGAAGTCGTTTCTCGCAATGTCATACCTTGCATAAGCGCTACTCAGAAGGAATGAACTGAGGGAAAGAAGGGAAAGGATTAAAGATTTATTTGTTGCACGTTGCCACAATCTCATAATGCGGAGTTCTATTTGCCCTTGCCGCACCACGCAAGATCTTTTCAGCCTAAAGAACACTTTATCCTCAGAATGTCAGCTTTTTTAAGGTTCCAAAGGACGGAGACGCTAAAATATTGAATATTAGACTGAAATTCTGTTGCAAAGAAGGCTCGGGTGCGATGTTTTTACAGACGTTGCGCACTAAACGCCTCCACTCAAATGGAACGTTATTTTGCCGGAAGCGCCCGTAGCTCAGCTGGATAGAGCAACTGATTTCTAATCAGTAGGTCCCACGTTCGAGCCGTGGCGGGCGCGCCATTTTCACCATTGAACAGTTATAATACTCCTCAAAACTCCCCTACCCACTTTTAACGCTTTAAAAAAGTAAATTGGCAGCCTTCAAAGTGCCACATATCTTAAATGAATGATTCAATATCCATTGCATTTTCAAGCTTCGCTTCAGGGGCCGGCCGGCATTCAAACAACTTGGGATTCAACAGTAGGACAGCACTCTTTAGCTTGTAATGTGCCAAAAGAATTTGAAGGTCCAGGTGGAGGCGTTAGCCCTGAAGATTTATTTGTATTAGCTCTTTGTAATTGTCTTGTAGCAACATTTAAAGTTTATGCGGAGTACTCAAAAGTTTCGTTTGAAGATCTCTCTGTGCTCGGAGATCTTACGGTTGACCTGAATGAAAATAAAAAACCTATTATGAAAACGTGTCTTCTCAAAGCAAGACTCAAAAAAGCTAGCAATCCTGATCTGGCCAAAAGACTCCTACAACGTGCCTTCGAATCGGGATTTATTTTGAACTCTGTAAAAACCGAGCTTCATCTTGAAATAGAACTCACAGATTAATTATTTTAAAAAATGTCTGCATTACTTGAGCTTCAAATTCTAAGCACATTTTGTCTCACTGGACTCATTTGGGTGGTTCAATGCGTTCATTACCCAAGCTTTCGTTTCATCGACCCTGATAAATTTAAAGCGTTTCATAATTTTCATAGCTCAAAAATTACCTGGATTGTGGCACCACTTATGGTGGCAGAACTCTTGAGTGCTATGCTTTTACTCGTCCAACACAATTCAACATTTTGGTTAGTTCAATTGATACTGATATTACTACTCTGGATAGCCACAGCTTTTTTGAGTGTTCCCATCCACAACAAACTCACCATGGGATACAACTTAGTACTGATCAATAAACTAGTTTTTACAAATTGGCCTCGAACATTTTTATGGAGCCTAAAAAGCTCACTGCTTTTATATTATTTATCAAAAAACTTTTAATGATTAAAAGAGCAAGGGTGGCATCGAGCGATCCACCCTTCGGAATATTTAATCTCAAAAATTAAACTGTAAAGTCGTGACCGCGAACAGTTTTGCGACCATTTGCCTTAGCTCGTGCAGCCGCTTGAGAAATATACCAGTAAAGAACTGCGTTTAATCCATCAAGAGCATCGCTTGCAGTGTTACAACCTGCTTTTTTAATCAATGCTTTTGCCTTGCTAGACACCACAATCATTTCCATTTTCTTTGAACTACTTTTTTTCTTTTTAGCCATAAACCCTCCTAGGCATAGGCTAGCTCAGCCTTAAAAAATCGCTAGAGGAAAAAGCATAAAAATCACTCAGTATCTTGCTTACTTTGAATGCCGTACTGCTTGAGTTTTTCGTAAAAACGAGTGCGCGAAAGTTTTAATTTTTCACGCGTTTGAGCTGTGTTGTTTTTCTTCAATGTCTGGGAGAGTAAATACTTTTCAAACGCAGATACGTTTTCATCAAAACTCATTTCAGAGTGTGGAACAAAGCCCTCTGCGGTGGGAGCAACAGCCCGTGCTTTAAAGTCAGCCAATGATTGATCCACCGCTGATTCGCTTTTCTGCAAATAAGCCTCAATTTCGGGTTTGTCCAAATAAGGCATTTTTGATTCCATCGCAATCCGACGCACCAAAACGCGTAGTTCACGCACATTGCCCGGCCAATCGTAAGCTTCCTCTAAAAATCTCAAAGCATCGTCTGTAAATTGTAAACTTTTGTTTCCTGCACTCGCCAAAAAATATTTAGCCAAAATTGAAATATCGCCACCTCGTACTCTCAACGGAGGCACATTCACTTTTGTAGCCGCTAATCGATAATATAAATCTTCTCTAAACTGACCCCTCTTAACACATTCCAAGAGTGGCAAGTTGGAGGCACTCACGATACGTCCCTTGAACTTACGCTCTACAGTTGATCCCACCCTAAAGTAACTACGAGTTTCGAGTACGCGCAAAAGTTTAGCTTGTAAGTTTAAAGGTAAGCTTTGAATTTCATCCATGAAAAGAATGCCATTTCCAGCACTTTCCAAATAGCCATCACGAGAGGCACCTGCTCCAGTATAGGCACCCTTTTCAGCACCAAAAAATTCTGCTTCAAACAAATCCTCAGGAATAGCTGCAACGTTAATGCCTACAAAGGGACCCTCTCGGTGCAGAGCTTTAGCACACAATTCTTTTCCGCAACCCGTTTCGCCCTCAATCAAAACATCAACAATTTGATTTTGCTTTCTGAGTTCCAGCAAGCGTTTTTTTAAATCAACAATAGAGCTGGAAGTCCCCACTATCGTCTTATCTAATTCTTGCCTCAAATATCTACGATCTAAGCAGTGCTCAACAAAAACTGGAATTTCACCTGCAATGTGATCCTTAAGAACAAACTTCTCAGCTCCTAACTGCAAACAACGGCGCATGATTGCAATATCTTTGAGACCAGATTGAATCACAATTTCAGCATTTGGTAAGCGACGCTGTACTTCAGGAAATAAAGATAAAGTCTCGTGTCCTTCGGGATCCTTTGGATGACATAAATCGAGCAATAAGAGGTCAAAATCGCATGGTTCTGGATTGGCAGCTAAAAAATCAGGTGCGCAAGTATAAAAAGTTAAATCATGGTGGGCACCTATGAGAATTTTCATAGAAGCTATAACCAATGAATCGTCTTCTAAAATTAGAATTTTTGCTCTCGCTGCCATGATTTATTGTACATTAGCAGCAGAACAATTGCCTTAGAAGTAAATTAAGTAACAGGAAAGTTTGGAGTTTATTGATACAAAAACTGCGTAAGTTGGCTCATTTCTCCGCCCAGCAATCTTCCATATTGTCTTACGTTTATCTCTAAATCCCTTATCATTTTATTCAACTTTTCGGCTCGCTTTTGATGTTTTTTAACGTCGTTATAAACTATAGTTCTATCAAAATTCATAGAACCATCTTTTTCAAAGCCACTTGAATTTAGACCGTTTTGAATAAAATAAGATCCACTCTGCTTATAATCCGCTAAGTCCTCTTCGCTTTCCGCGCGAGGCAATAGCTGAGCACGCTGCTCACTTACACTTATGCTCTTGAAATTTTTACCATCAGACTCCAGACCCATACTATAGAGAGCATCCTTGAGTGTTGTTGCTGTACTGTGAGCATACTTTTGACCCTTGATGGATCCCACCTGAATCGTACGTTTCGTAAGAAGCAAGATATCATCACCCGCATGAATCATTCCATTGGCGCTTTTGTCTCTAAGTAAGGAGCCCAAAAAACTTAAGTTAACTACTGAAGTTAGCAAATCATCTGCGGTGTGAAAATTTACAGCAGAAAGAAATCGACCATCAAAAACTTTTTGATAGTTCTGCAAGTAGTAGGCATCTGACTCTTTCCACCCTGCTTTTACAATCGGGTCTAGTTTGTTAGACAAACCTTTTTTGAGTCTTGAAATCATGGATGTATAAGACAAACCATTCCAAGTAATTGCATTCACAGTGGGACCTGAGGAGGGATCAGATAAATCTTTTCGAGTTGCAATAAAAACAGAACGAGCCAACTCTTGTGCCAAGGCCCCACCTAAACTATGTCCCGTAAAAATAATTCTGTAGGACTTAGCGGACAGTCTTAAGAAAAACTGAGCTAACACCTGAGCAAGGCCATGAATATCCTGAGGCATTTTTTCTTCTTCGCTTCCAATAACTCCAATTTTGATTTGTTTGAATAACTCAGTTGTAAAAAGCGTGGCAAATTCTCTTAGAATTGGGGCACCCACAAATAAATTATTATTCCAATCCTCGGAGTGACTCGAACCTTTCACCGCCAATATAGGAGCCAACTTAGGATTAGAAGTTGCTTCCAAAATCATAAAGAACAAAGAACATTCGGCATTTTTATTTGAACGTATTTTTTCTCTTTTATAACATCCTACATAATTCACTTGGTAACCAGGAGGAGCTGAGGGGCCCCAATCGGGTGTGTCTCCCGTAAAATTAGGGTTCATACTTCGTAAATAAGGGGACTTAGCCTTATACAATATTCCGGTGGGATCACCCTTGAGAGGCTGAAAAAGATCTGCGGGAACATGCCCCAATAATCGACAAGATTTTTTGTTTTTACCTCCAAAGATTTCACGCGAGTTTTCACATATACGAGGAACGATAAAATTCTCGTATACATGATAAATCATGTGACTTGCTTCTAGGGATCGTAAATTTTCTAATGCTTTCTCGCTTAAGTATTTCTGATATCCGCTGACAGCCGCATATGACTGAACGGAACCCAATAAACAAATACCCAAAATGTAAATTCGTAGCTTATTCATTATGCACCAAGAGACTCAATGAAGACTTAATTGCAAATGTGACTAGATTCAATAACTAGAAAAGATTGTTAAGGCCCGTGTAAAGTTATAAAACTATGTATCCACACGCACTAATAAGGGAGAAACAAACTGTGATTCCGGAGGAATAACGTATTGCTCTTTCCATTTTTCAACACTTAAAGGAGCAC
The DNA here is from genome assembly GCA_964538275.1 of uncultured Bacteriovoracaceae bacterium. GTDB lineage: Bacteria > Bdellovibrionota > UBA2428 > UBA2428 > UBA2428 > CANIGN01. The sequence goes on along the minus strand of CAZIFW010000016.1, from coordinate 18,218 downwards.
CTTTTTTGCTTAACCTTTGCTTTATAAGCTTTTGAGCTTCGGGACCTTCAAGTTTTTGGGATGACATTTGAACCTGATAACCTAGCTGGACGCCCAATCCCTTTGCATAGACATACCAAACTAGCTCACTGCAATAGTCAGGGTTATCTTTAGTAGAGCCATCATGGCTCAATAAAAAGTAAATATCATAAGGCTTTCCAACTCGACTTAAGCCTGCATTATACAATTGCTTAGCTTGAGCTTCACTAAGTCCTTCTTTTAATCTGTGAACAGCAAATGCTTTTTGACCAACAAAGCGCTCCACCGGATTAAATCGCACTCGAGGGCCCGCTTCAAAAACCATCCACTGACCTTCTTTGGAATCAGAAGGCAAAAGAGAGGTCGCTCCACTTTTTAAAAGTTTCACTCGATACAAAATTCCCACATGAGTCCACTTCGAACCTGTGACCTCTTCAAGAGCTTTTGATTGCTCACTGGTAGATCGAATAAAGAGAACGTCGCCATTTTTAAATTTTGTGGCAGCAGCTTCGAGAGATTTTGTAGAAGGCAGCAAACTGCGTTTAGAATCCACCAATTGTTTTTGGTTTTCAGAACTCAAAATCGGAGGAAGAGCTAAGCCCCCCGCTCCGATTTTTTCATTTGCATTTAAAACGTCCTGATTAAAAAGATTTAATACTAAAGCTAAGTTCAGGAATAAGTTTTTCAAAGTTTTATGTTTTCTCCTATTGGTCGAAAACTACAGTACCAACATATTTAAAGCCATCCAAGCCAGCGTTTGAACGAACCATGAACGAAGTTGGCGAAAAGTTGTCAACAACCTGAGCGTTGATTCCTTGAGCCACTTGTGATGATTCGCCATTTCCATAGTACTGACGATTGATCGCAGTCATAGTTGCGCTATTAGCTTCTGCTACCGCGCGGTGACCAGACGACATACGACCTGCAAGTTGATCTGGACTTCTTAGAATGTCTACAAAAGCTTCTTGTGTAAGTTGACGAGTTCTCTCAGCAGCTGACTTTGTCATAAGAGCCGCTTCAGGACCCTGTACTAAACCTGCGTCTCCGTTTAGACGGGGAACGATACCCGTCATAGCACCCGCTACTGCCGTGTTAGGGCTAGATGAGAAGATTGGTTTTTCACAACCGGAACCTGCACGATAGGTGCTAGGAACACAGTCACGAAGGCCTAAAAAAGTCCAAACAAACTCTGAGCAGTATGAAGCAAAACTTCCACCGCTTGTAGTGACTTTTGCAAGTTCTTTGATTTGATCTACTGGAGTGCGTCCCGCAGCTCTTTTGTACCAAGGCTTGCCGTAGTCAGAGAAGAAACCGTAACGACCAGGGTTAGCTAAAACTTTTTTAGCCCAACCAGAGAGGTTTGCTCTCTGAGCGTCTGTAAGATTAGGACGAATGATGTGAATCGCGTTCAAATCTGTGTAGTGGTGTGAAGAGTTCATGGGACTGCTGTAGTTGATGGGAGTTTCAAGCGTGTGCACGAAACGACTATTGCCTTCAGTAACTACAAACGCCAATGCTGCGTGAGAAACACCCAACTGCATGTGCGCGTAAGCCAAAGTTCCATCCCACTCAGGACGGAAACTCAAGAAAATATCACCGGACTGAACAGCACCCGTAGCTGCTAGATCAACTGCCGCTTGCTTAGTTGCTTTAGTTCTTGCTTTCAAGTGGATCACTCGGAAACCGATGTCGCCCTCTTGATTGAGTTCATTGGTAATAATGTTTGAAGCAGGAATTTGAGCCCAAGAGCTAACGGGAGCTTTCATATATTCAGAGACATTGATAGTGGCTTGAGCTGTGAATGCACAGAGAGCAAAGCTAAGGATTGTGATTTTTTGATTCATAGAATTTTTCATATTTTTTGCACCTCTAAGGAATTATTCAAAGCTCAAAGCTTCTACGTTTACTTTTTCTGAGTCGAGCGGCCTAAGTTTTTCAATGCTTATGTTTAAGCCTTGATCTATTTTTACCACTGTAGATGAAATTGCATCGGGAGCTTCAAGTTTTTCGCCGGGGACTTTAATGAACCCAAGTAGAACAATATTGCGAATTGCTCCCGTAGAAGATTCTTCAAAAGTTACAGACTTGCGAGAAGTTGTGTCCAGTTCTACTGCGCCCGATTTTTTTGCGTCTCCGATGAGTAATGCGATTTCTTTAGATTTTTTAGAAGCTGCTACAATTAACTTTGTTGCGGCATCTTGAACACGGAAAATTTTAGCGCCGCTTGCATGTTCAACAAAAGCAGGAGCATCCTCAGCCCAAAGTTTAGCAGCTAAATCTTTGTACATTTTACTCGCATCACTATCGAGATTTTGCTCTTCAACATCTAAAGGAATGTAGTTATAAGAAACTGAAGAAGAAACAACGATATCACGAGAGCTCTTATCTCCCTCAACTTCTTTGCGAGTTCTAACTTTAGTTATAATTTCTTCGCCTACAAGTGCAACGCGAGTATAGGAGGAAAGATCTTTTTCATCGCGTTCAGCAATAATGTAACGAAGCTTGGAAATTTGCTCTGTATCTTTAACTATGGCTGTGATTTTTTTTCCAGTTGCCTCATCTACCAATGAAACTCGGCTTGTACTTACTTTAGCCGCAGGTTGGTTTTTAGGCTGTCTCACCATGATTTGTGTATTGGCGTTGAGTGGATTGCCCTTTAGCCAAAGAGAAAAATCATCGATGTTTCTCACGAGAGCTAAAAGAGTGTTGGCTCCAACAGTATCCTCTTGGCTCAAACTTACTGTTTTCCAAGTTTCATTTTGCGCAGCAGCTGGCAAACTTGCGGGTTGAGCTGAAGCTAAAGAAAATGAAAAAACACTGATGGATAGAACTAAGAAATTTCTAATTTTTTTATTGAGGCTTAGATTCATGATGCAGTGTCTAATTTTATTGTCGCGTCTAGTCAAAGGATTTCAAAAGACGTTCGAAGACTTCTACAGTCTCCACAAAGTACTCAGGACGGTAGGATTTTAAAAATTCTCCATCTTTTGCACCCCACGGAACACTTATAACCTGATAACCCGCTTTGTGTGCACAGATTGTATCGCGTTCCTCGTCTCCTACGTAAAGAAGTTTTAAGCCTTTATGAGAGAGAGAAACGTCCCACAAAGCCTTGTCCTTTCCCCACAAAGAGACAGGAGCGCGAATAAAATCAAAACAATCCTCTAAGCCTTCACGCTTAAGAAAGCTCTCAATTCTTGATCGAGGACTTGTAGAAACAATTCCCAAAACAAAAGAAGACTGAATATCTAAAAGTAATTCCTTCATTCCCTGAGTGATGGGAGGTGCTTCTTTTTTTTGCAAATAACGCTGACACTGGTACACCATCCAAAGAGCTCGCAATTTACCAACACCCATTTTTTTTAAGAGCAAGCGCGCATCACTGCTGCGTAACTCTTCAACGCTGGGAAGTTTTAAGCGCATCTTAAGGGCTACATGCACAATTGCCTCATGCATTTGCAATTGGCTTTGTGCCAAGACACCATCAAAATCAAAAACGAGTAACTTATTTCTTGAAGAAGGATTCTTCATAGCGGTCCTTCCTTAAATATTTATAAAAAATATTTTCTGCATCGATAGCAATTTGTTCTTTTAAAGAAAATTGTGACAACGAACTTAAATCAAAACACTTCCCCTGCAATGGCTCTTGTTTTTCATAATGCCAAATCTCATCTACAAGCCCCGACTTCAAAAACTCTGCACTGAGCGAAGGTCCACACTCTACCATGACATCAAAATAGCCTTCTTGCGCTAAAGATTTTAAAGAATCTTCCAAATCAGTTGAACGATGCCACTGCCAACTGGGATGTTCTAAAATTTTCTTCGCAGTGCCCATGTTCTGGCTTTGCGAAAATACCCTCACTTGAGGCTGCTCTGTAGCTACCACCCCCAAATCATCGCGAACGGTTAAAGAGGGATCATCGTTTCTAAGAGTCTCACCGCTGCTGATTAAAACATCCACGCGCGCTCTGAGTGTCATGGCATGTTGCCTGGCCTTTTGACTTGTGATCCATTTGCGATCGTCTGCAATACCCACAGCATTTTTAGAAGAAGCTATTTTGAGAGTTACAAAAGGGCGACCTAAACGCTTAGCCCACAACCACTCTCTGTTCATTGCAAACGCTTCTGATTTACAGATTCCTTCCGTTACAAGAATTCCAGCAGCCTTGAGCTTTGCAATGCCTTGGCCCGAAACCAATGGATTAGGATCTGCAAAAGGGATCAGAACTTCTTTTACCCCGGCGGCTATGAGCGCATCTGCACATGGAGGAGTTTTGCCCGTGTGGGAACAAGGCTCTAAGGTCACGGCTACACGCGCACCTTGAGATTTGAGCTTAGAATCTATAATTTTTTTAAGGACAACCTGTTCGGCGTGCGGCCCTCCACAAAAGGAATGGTGCCCCTCTACAAGTTCTAGGTCAGCTAACTCGAAAACACAGCCTACTCTTGGATTAGGTCTAACCTTGCGAGGACTCTTACGAGCCTCGTGGAGCGCTCTTCTCATGAGTGCTTCGTTATCTAGTGACATGAATTTAAGATACCCCGATTGGAGTACTGGAGCAAAAAATGGAACGGCACCGTGGCTTTCGCCACGGCACCTTTCCCCTCGTGCTGAGCCCCTCTCCCTCTAGAACAAAATTCTATTGGGTTGCTCAGCGTCCCTCATCCTCGAATCACAAGCTTTCGCTTGAGACATTTATAGTTATAAGGGGGCATCTCAAAAAGCACAATTGCAGTGCGTGTCAGAAGCCCCTAAAAGATGTCAGTTTACTTCTTCGAGCAAATCTTCAACACACTTGGTATGAGTCTCAGGATACTCAATCATCTGACGTCTTAAATTTGCAGGAAGCAGAAAGTTTGCGTTTACCAAACTTTGATTATGGCCAACAGTGTAGGTTTCAAGTTCTGACTGAATATTACCTTCCACAGCACGCTCTAGTTCAAAAACTTTTACAGGTGTGCTGCAGCTAAAATCTTGCTTCATGGAAACTTTTTTCATCAGACGTAAATTTTTATCATGAACAAAGTGAATTTCTTTCATGCCTTGATAAGCGATTCGCCATCTTCCGCTCAATGAAACTTCGTTCAAAAACTTATGCACATAAGCCACTGCATCTCCGCCGCGGAAATTTTTAGCTGCCGCAGCTGCTCTAACAAAACGATCTAAAGATCCTGAGCCGGATGGAATTAACTGAGTTCCACCCAAACCAAGGTAGTTAGAGGCATAGCGAGCAGAATCTTCATACGAACTGTTAGTGAACGCATTGTAAGGAAGATCTGCACCTTTATGTTGCACTAATTTTCCATTTAGGAATTCAATAGTGGTGCAATCTGAATTCTTATCACACACCAAATAGTGTACATCTGTAACTACACGGGCGATTCTCAAATTCTGCAAACCTTCTGTAACTTCTTCAATGTTGGCATAGGAATCTAAAAGATATTGAATGATCTGAACTTCATTTACGTTGCGAATGTTAGGAGAAGTAGGAATATCTTGAGTCGGCCCCACCATGATCTCCACAACCAGACCTGCTTCGTTCATTCCCCCCAACGGGAACTCTCTTCCATGTTGGTTAAAACTTATACTTCCATAGCGAGAAGCCCAACGGAGAGGCTCTCCTTCAGTAATCATGAGCGCTTCTTTTTGAACATTTCTTTTGTTCACAAAAAGCATTCCATGAGCAAAGTGCCAATCAAAGGCTTTACCAAATATTCGATCATTGTTGTTATCCACAAAACTCAAAGTGGTACATGGATGTAAAAACTGCGGAACGGCCAGAACTAATGTTAGTAAAAATCTTTTCAAGATTAAGTCCCCCAGCCTAAAAGTTTAGCAGTCGTATGAAAAAGATTAAGTCCCACAAGCTAGAGCGTGCTGGATATTCGACTCACATCGTCGTAGAACTAAGCTGTGTCATCTTGTTCAACTATTTTCTTTGAGAATAAAAAACTCTTGGTCCTACATAAAGCTGCAAACATACTCAGTGTGCGATCTCGTTTTCACTCTCAAAAACCCGAAGAAACCGTACTTGATCAATTTGGAAAACTACTCCCAGTGCACCGTTTAGATAGAGAAGTTGAAGGTCTTATTATCGCTGCAAAAGATAAAAAAACACAAAGTATCTGCAATTCTTGGTTCGAAAAGAAGAAAATTAAAAAGTCTTACAAGGCGCTAAGTTGCGAAGTATCACTCGATCTTTTCGAAAGACTCCCCTTTGTTGTAGAAAAAATTCATGCGCGCGAAGGTGAAGACTTTGTTTGGAGAAGTAAAATACTGCGCGGTAAAAAAAGATCCTATGCACATAAAGATGGAGACGAGACTGAAACTCACGCTCGGCTCGTGGGCACTGCCCTACTCTCAAATCAAACAAAAGTTTTTAAATGGGAACTCAATCCCATCACTGGACGCTCTCACCAACTTCGATTTGAACTCGCCAAACATAGCCACCCAATACTGGGAGATGAACTCTACTTTGCCCCTCTCTTACCGCAATATACAAACGGCATTGCACTCGTTGCTCACTCTTTAAATTTTAAGGAATGCCCTGAGCGCGAGGAACTTGAACTTCCCGAATCACTTTCCCTCAATATTAGCTGGGAGACTTTGCTTTCTCGCTTGTCGTCGAATGCAATACAAGTTGCGGGTAAGGAATAGATATATTTTCTTTTGCAAAAAGAACTTCAATCTTCTTACGTATATCTGACGTGATGTTATCTCTATCTGCAGGAGAATAAATTTGAACTGGAAATGATAGAGCCAAATCTATTCCACTCTCAGAAAAGTTCTTCATTTGAACTCTAAAAGGCAAAGTATCAAGAACCTGATTTACACCTTTAGGGATTTCTAAAAGGAGTTGTTCTGTATGTGCAATATCAGAACCATAGTCAACGCTTACCACCACATTTAGATAAACAGGACTTCCCGCTCTTCCCCAATTCACAATGGATTTTTCTAAAAAGTTGCTATTAGGTACAATCGCCTTACGATTTAAACCTAATTCAAGATGGGTGGCACGCATCCCCACTTCCACGACCCGGCCAAAGTACCCATCCACCTCTACAAAGTCTCCCATTTTAGCAGGGCCTTCGAACATGAAGATAACTCCACTCATAAAGTTATTAACCAAGTTTTTACTTCCAAAACCAATACCCAGAGCTAAAGCTCCCCCCATTAAAGTAAAAATAGTGAGAGGCACATGCGCTATTTTGAGAGCAATTATTGTAACGAATAAGCACGACACATAAAAAACCATCGAATTCCAAATGTGTAGAGTGCTGGGTGCTAACTCAAAGCGACTAAAAATAAGTTTAACAATTTTTTTGCTAAACCATTTTGCAATAAAGATACCCACTACAAAACAAACTAAAGCAACAATAACTATACCCAGCGTAACAACATTGCCTGAATCATCTTTTACGAGCTGGAAATTCCAAAAATCACTCCAAGAAGACTTAATCTCTTCTTTTACAAAGCGGGGATCTACGACTTCTTTAATATCTTTTTTGAGTTCACCTAAATCTTGAAACATGCCCCTCTTACTCTACTTTAATTCGATGCTGTTGACGCTCTTTTGAGTCTTTAAGTCTTCAATAGATAACTTTACGCGCAAAGAACTCGCTTCATCATAAAAATCCATTAATCCAAAATGAGTTTTTGGCCACAATGGACCAACTCTAAGTGGATTTGGCTCATCAGCGTTTTCGTAACTATGAGTTAATCCGCTAGCAACCACTTCAGTTAACATAGAGCCACCTGGAAGCTTGAGCTGAGATATTTCGCCGAAATGACGATCACCACTTAAAAGAATTTTAATTTTTGTAGGACTTTCATCTAAAAGTTTTAAAAGGCGCTCTTTAGATTTAGGAAAGTTCGCCCATTTTTCAAAACGATGCTCCTCTCCTAAAACTTGAGTTCCATTTGCAATGACAAGAGCATCTACATCTTTACTTTCTGCCATTTCCTTTTCAAGCCAGAGCCACTGTTCTGCACCTAAAATATCTCCCTCAGTGGGAATATACTCATGAAAATTATTCTGTTTGAGCATATCTCGGTTGTAACGAGTATCTAAAATAATGAGTTTCACTTTACGTTTACCTATATTCCAAAGCTCACTACGATAGACTCCCGATTGTGTGCGCAAGAGACTCCCTTTAGGTTCTTGCATAAAATCCCAAAAAAGTTCTTTGCTCTTTCTTTTCATAGGGAAATTTCCACCTGCATCGTTTTCTCCAAAATCGTGATCATCCCAAGTTCCAACTATTCTTACCTGTCGCATGAGCGCTTGGTACTCGGGGTTTCGAAGTTGTTTTTTGTAATCCGCTTCCATGATACGAGGAACGCGAGTATCCGCGTAAATATTATCTCCTAGCCAAATCCAAACTTGAGGCACTTTACTTAGTACAACTCCCCAATGAGGCTGAGCTTTTTCTTGATCATTACAAGAACCATAAGCAACTCTAAATGTAGGCGCGATGTTTGAATCTGCAGGTTTTACGGCTTCAACAATCTTTTGAGGAGTCGAACACGCAATAACAGCAAGTATGGTCAATATAGATAAAGAATTTTTTAACATAACCCCAAGTTTAAACGAGCAGACATCTTTGGGCTAGAGCTTAACGCAGACCAGTCCCTTTAGATAATCCCCTTCAGGAAAATCAGGGCTTCTCAAATGATCTGGCGGGCTTGAAAACTCGTGCATAATCTTTAATTGAATAGATTGTATTTGAGCACATTCCAAAAGGACCTCTCGCAAATCTTCCCGCGACATGTGGAAGGAACAAGAAGAGGCCACAAAAATACCATTTGGCTTAAGCGCTTTTAAACCTCGCAAAAATACTTTTAAGTAAGCACGGCGTCCTGCAAAATAATGCTTTTTTGATTTGATCAACGCGGGAGGATCCACCACTACAACATCAAAATCTTCTTCTACAGGCCAATCACTCTCCACTAAATCTAAATCCAAACAGCGCGTTTCAATTCCGTATTGCTTAGCATTCAAATCTGCAGCTTCAAGTGCAGATTTTGAAGAATCCGCAAAGGTACTGTGTACGGATATTTTTTGTTCAGCAAACAACTCACCTAAACCCACACCCCACTGACCGCAATAGGAAAACGCATCTAGAATTTTTACTTTGGATCCATAAGAAATATCTTTTAAAAGAGCTCTAAGCCATGCGACGTTTCTTCTTTGATCAAGAAAGAAACCTCCCTTTTGACCACTCTTAAGATTTACCTTGAACTGCAAAATTTTTCCTACATCTACATCGATCGACATTTCATCTGGAACATCGCCCGCTATATCGGCCTCAAGTGTCTTTAGGCCTTCGAGTGCTCGCGACTTAGAATCACGACGAATAACCATTCCCTTTAAATTTAATTCGTCATTAAAGAGCTTGAAAAAATCAACCGCCGTGACATGTCTTAGAATTCGCTCCATTCCAGCAGAATGCACGTGCACCGACCAGTATAAATTTCCTTCAGAAACAAACTCATCAACAATAAAACCAGGCAAGCCATCGCTCTCACCATGAACAATGCGACGACTTGCTCTTAAACCTAGAGCTGTACGTAAATTACGCTTTTCAATAATTTTATTTTTTACCCAATCTAAGGTGATCTCATCTCGCGCGTAAGAGAGCTTTCTAAATGAAATCAAACTCGACGGATTGGCAAAACCACGCGCTAAAAATCTCCCCGATGAATTGACCAAATCAACCACATCGCCTTCGTCTGGTCCCTTGACACTTTCTATTTCATTCGAAAAAACCCACGGATGTCCAGTTTCAAAGCGCTTAGCTGCGCTCTTCTTGAGTACCCACTTATGCACGGCTCGATTCCTCTCTTACATCTTTTGTAAGCACATCAATCCACCCTTGAGGTGGTTCGGCAAGAACTCGTTTTTTAATATCCATAAAGGCGAGTCGATATCGCGATTTACAGGCAATCTCGCCACTTTCTTTGTAAATCACTTGTTTCAACCAATACACTTTTGCAAGTGGGGTTTCGCGAGTGGATCGGATAATTATTTTTTCGCCCTCTTTCAGTTCACGAGAAAAGCGAACTTCGATATCAGCCACAATGGGCCCTACGCCCAATTCTTCAACCATGTCTCGGCTCCCTCCGCCTAAAGCGATCCAATCCCAACGGGCTTCTTCGAAAAGTTGCAAATAAACAGCGTTATTCACATGCCCATAGCCATCAATATGCTTAGATTTGATCTGCGTTCGAAATTCGTGGTCGAAAGTCATTGCAGAAAATCGTATACAAGTTAGATGGCTGTTAAAAGTCCTCTATTAAGTTATTTTCCCACGCTCATTTATGAAGCGCCACTGATTAAAAACTCAAAAAGCCTTAATTCCTTGGTCAAAGAGGTCAAGTTGGACTCTTTGAGGATTTTTGAACATGATAATGACGGTCACGATTGGTCTGAATCACACTATGCAAACGGGTATACAAGCTATTCGTCGATCTCAAACTTGCACGAAGTGAACTCAACCTTTGTGGATTTAAAAAAAAATATCGACAAACACGTTAGAAAATACATCAAGGCCTTGGGCTTTGACCCGAGCTACTCCCCCGAAATGGTGAGTTGCTGGCTTAATATAATGCCTCCCGGCGGCACTCATTCCTTGCATCTGCATCCCTTGGCTGTGATCAGCGGCACATTCTATGTAGATGTCCCCAAAGGAAGTGGCGTGATCAAGTTTGAAGATCCACGCCTCTCTAAGATGATGGCGGCACCCCCACGCAAAGATGCTCATTCATCGGCTGCTTTCGCACGAATAGAACCACAAAAGGGACACCTAGTGCTTTTTGAAAGCTGGCTAAGACACGAGGTCGAAGTCAATCGCGGCAAAGGCGAACGCATCAGCGTGAGCTTTAACTACGCCTAGAAGGAATTTCTTTCCATTTGGGACAAAAATTGCTCCTAACTGACTACAGGATAGGCAGATATTACCAACGAAAACATATACTTAAGCGTGCTAGAATATTTGTATGGGTCTAACGAACTCTAAAGTTTTTCAAAAGCTTGGAAGACTCCTTTTTTTATTTTCTTTTTTTGTAGTTTCAACTGCGCTCGCCCAAAATCACATCGTTTTGGTTGACCCATTTGGATTTCAAGCCGGAGAAGACTTTCCCGCTAAAGCCTTAGAACTTGGTTACACTCCTATATTGGTATTCTCTGACGAAGACACTTATGAAAAAGCTCTTGAGCTTTTCCCTGCTCATATTAAAAAAATTCTTCACAAAGGGAATTTACAAACTACCGCGGAAGAAATTTCTCGAACTGTTGGATCAGGCAACTTAGTGGCCTCACTCCCTGGTAAAGAATCAGGAACTATCATCGCAGAATCGCTTGCTCAGCGACTAGATCTACCTACCAATGACCTGAGTAAACCACTTGCTCGTCAACACAAAGTAGCCTTGCAAGAAGCCCTCAAAAGCGCGGGACTAAACTATTTAGCAAGCGTGGAAATAAAACAGGGCCAAGATATTGATCAGGCCATTCAAAGCTTTTTAGCTTCTAAAGATTTTTCTCCGCAACAACAATTTATTTCTAAACCTTGTGAGAGCTCTTGCAGCGATACCGTATTTATTACTCCTGCAAAAGATATTGCTTCGGTTGCAAAAGTTATTTTAGGCAAGAAAAACACTTTAGCTAAAAAAGTAAACCCCTCTGTAGCTATTCAAGTTTTAGCTGAAGGAGTGGAATACATAGTAGATGTTATTTCTTTCAACTTTGGAACACATATCGAATCCGTTCCAGTTGGCGTGTGGCGCTACTACCGTGAAGAATCGACAGCGCAATCTCGCTCAGGTTTGATTAAACATGTAGATTGGATTCCTCTGAGCGAAGCACCCGCAGACATTCTGGACTATGCCACTAAAGCCTCACAAGCTGCAGGCGTAAAACAGGGTATCTCGCATGTAGAGGTCTTCAAAGGGCCACACGGAGTTGTAACTCATGATCTGGCGGCACGTCTTCCTGGCGGCTTACCTCGTATCACTCAAGACGTAACCGAGGGGCGCATTGATATTTTAAAACTCGCTATAGAGTCCGTAGTTAACCCGCTCAAGACTTTTCAAGAGCTTAAAGAGAAAATTGCAGAACTCAAAAAAATAAAACCTGAGGATCAAAAATTTGCGCGCATTGTGTTCTTAAACCGCCGAGGTCAGCGGAATACACTTTCGCCCCACGTGCATGAATCTGTGAAATCAATAAATGCGTCCACCCTTGTAGGATATCGTACATTTGTAGAACCCGGTGCATGGCAGCCAATGTCTGTAGATGTCTTGAGTGGAGTTTTACGTTTACACTTAGTGGGAAAAAAAAGCAGCGTTCTAAATGATGAAGCAAAGTTTCGTCGTGCCCATACTCAAGAAAAAAGATTTCTCAGCAAAAGCTGCCGAACACATTTAGCAAATTAATTTCAAAATTTTCCAATACCTACTTACGACAACTATAACTACGATTAAAAGCCATGAAAACTTAAAGCACTTATGTCTTTAGGCGCATTCATTCGCTCTAAAATTTTAGAAGCTGGCATTTCATCAGTTAACTCAGCTTTTTGCCTGTATACAGAAACTAAGACATTGGAAAGTCCAATTTTTGAAACAATTTTATCCAACAAATAACCTTTGTTTTTACCACCCTCAGCTGTCCATTTTCCATAAGACGGGACTCGTATACATCCATGGGAAGCAGGCTTTCCGGTAACATCTCCAACGTGAATTTTTTTAACTCCATCGTGATCCAAAGCGAAGGGCATAGGAGATTTATAGATAGAACTTTTGTGATATTTGCCCATACGCTGAATGATGCTAAAATTGCCCTCAGAAGTCCAAGCTCCCCTTCCTTCATCCGAATGATATTTGCCGGATGAAATAGGAAAGGCATCCCATTCTACTCTTTTACCAAATTTGAACCATGTCACAGTCATGAATTCCTTTTCGATAGAAACACCTTCGTAGTTGTGATCAGGATAAGTAGAGTCGTATTTTTTACCAATGTAGGCTCGAATCCATACATAACCATTAGGCTTTGTTTTAGCCTCCTGTAAAAATGCCTGCATTTGCTCTGCTGAAAGCGCGGCTGCAGTGTTAATCTCATCATCAGAAGGCTCGTAATCTAATTCTGACTCAAGCATAGAAAATAAAGGCAAAGATAACCCTTCTTCTTCATCAATATCTGACTTTTCTTCTGATTTTTCTTCCTCGTACGGGAGCTCAAAACTTGCGTTAGGTTGAGTCAATGCCGTCAACATAGAAACAAATAAAAATCCTGCCAATAACCCCAATTTATATTTTAACTTTTTCATATGCACCGTGAGAACCTGTATATCAAAGTAAATACAGCGAATAATCAGAAATCTCCTTTACACGCTGATCCGCAGCAGACAAATTTCGGGGCCCTACATACAGTTGGGATGGGTCTAGACAGAGATCGATTAGGACTCTAAGTTTTAGGTTATGCGATCAGATGCAGCTTTTACATTCGACGATGTCCTACTTGTGCCCAGTTACAACCACTACGAGTCTAGAAAACACGTGGAAATCTCTTCCACAGACAAAAGTGGCAAACTGAGCCTCAAACTCCCCATTATGAGTTCCAACATGGATACCGTTACGGAAGATGCCATGGCCAACTTTATGGGCGACAAGGGCGGTATTGGGGTTCTTCACCGTTTTTGCTCCATTGAAGACAACGTTAAAATGTACAAAAACTGCAAACACAAAACATTCGTAAGTGTGGGCTGTAGTGAAAAAGACCTCGAACGAGTTGCGGCTCTTCGCGATGCGGGTGCTCAATATTTTTGTATCGACGTCGCTCACGCGCATGCACGGTATGTAGGAAAAACTCTTAAATCTTTACGCGATATGCTCGGCGAAAACGCCTGTATCCTCGCAGGTAACGTAGCCACTTACGCAGGTGCCGATTACCTCGCCTCCTGTGGTGCAGATATTATCAAAGTTGGAATTGGCGGCGGAAGCGTATGCACTACTCGCATTAAAACGGGCTTTGGTATCCCTACTCTCACATCTATTCGTGAGTGCGCGCGCGTTGACCGCTCCATTGTAGCTGACGGCGGAATCAAAGCAGCTGGAGACATAGTAAAAGCACTGGCTTTTGGAGCTGACTTTGTCATGATCGGCAGTTTGCTTTCTGGTACTCGCCCCACTCCGGGAGAAGTTAAAACCGTTGATGGCAAAAAAGTTAAACAATACCGAGGCATGGCTAGTGCCGAAGCTCAAGAAGATTTCATTGGAGTTATGACTGATTGGAAAACGGCCGAAGGTGTGGCGACTTACGTGCCTTACCGCGAAGACGAAGAAAAAATCATAGCCGACTTTATTGGAGGCCTAAGAAGTGGTCTTACGTATGCTGGCTCTGCCGATATTCGAGAACTTCAACGCAAACTTGATTATGTACTCATCACTCCTGCGGGGAGATATGAAAGCCTTCCTCACAAAACAATGGGGAGCTAATGACGAACTCTAAAGTTTGGTTTGTCACGGGCTGCTCCACAGGCTTTGGCAAATGCCTTGTAGAAGCATTGCTTAAAACAAAAGCTCGCGTAGTAGCTACTGCTCGCAACCCATCCGAGCTCATTAAAAATCTCAAAGGGAATCTTGATCAGCTTTTAATCTTAAAACTTGACGTGAATAACAAAGAAGAACGTGCAGCAGCTGTGACTGAAGCTATTAGGCATTTTGGTCGCATCGATGTGCTTGTGAACAATGCAGGTTATGGCATCGTGGGTGCCCTTGAGGAATCAGGCGAAGAAGAATCCCGCGAAATGTTTGAGACTAATTTTTTTGGCCTCGCTTTTTTAACTCAAGAAGTACTTCCCCACATGCGCGCGCAAAAGTATGGACACATTCTCAATATGTCTTCCATCGCGGGCTTTGATCCTAGCCCTGGATTTGGCATGTACAATGCTTCAAAATTTGCCGTGGAGGGTTTATCCGAAGCCCTGCAACTTGAAGCAGGCCACTTAGGAATCAAGGTAAATATCATTGAACCAGGTCCTTTCAGAACTGATTTTGCAGGCCGCTCAATTAAATATTGTAAAGAAATCCCGGACTACGCCTCCACAGTTGGAGCCAAAAGAAAAATGTTTAAAGAAATTGAAGGCTCACAACCTGGAGACCCTGACCGCGCGGCTTGGGCCATGATTGAGCTTGTTGAAAAACCATTAAACGTTATGAGAGTTCCCATGGGCAAAATTGCTTGGGATCGCATTGGTAAAAAACTTGAACGTGTTTCGAATGATTTAAAAATCACCAAAGAACTTGCTCTTTCTACTGATTACATCGATTGAGCTTCTTTAAGTCTAAAAACAAAACGTACTCTCTCTACATCCTCGTTAAATGTTGATCTCAAAAAGTTTTCACTTTTAGCCATCAGCACTTTTTCAGCAGCTTCGTCTAAACGCCAAAAGCCAGAGGACTTTAATTTTTTAAAGCTAAGAGACTCTCCGTGACTTTCTAGAAGAAAAACAACTTCACCTTCTTCGCCCAAAATTCTAGACATCCGTGGATAAGTAACTGGAAGGTCTCGCACTCCAGACGAAGAGGAATCAAAACTTTCTACAGAAGCATCTGGGTCAACTAAAGGATTTTTCCGATCAGTGTTCTGAGTTTCCTTTTCTACTTTAGGTTCTGTAATGTATCTTGAACTACCATTTTTATTTTTAACTGGAGCAAGCGCAGCTTTTTTCTCTCCTGGAATGTCCTTGAGTAAAGTAAAGCGAAAAACTTTTTCACGGCTGTTGATCACTTCAAACACTTTCTTAGAAAGTACATAAATTCCATAAAAAGCGGAGATATGAATAAAGAGAGACAAGAAAATACCAAAGGCAAAAGACTTTTGATAAATGGATAACGAACGTCTTAAATTCGTGAGGAAGCCGCCCCTAAAAGAGGTACTTGAGACTGAGCTCTGCGTAGCGTCCTGGGCTTCCGAATCCATCTATTTCTTCATACTCCGTATCTAAGAGGTTATCGACTTTTAAACGAGTCTCAAGATTTGCAAAGAGTTGAAAGGCAAGCTGAGCGTTAAAGAGCACATATGCGGGTTTGTTTTTGCGTGTATAAACAGCGGGATCTATATCTTGCCTTTCTCCCACATAACGCACCTCATTTGTAAACGAAATCTTAGATCCCAAGTTCCAGTCGAAACGCCCAGAAGCTTTGTGTTCTGCAACTCTGAGCGCACTTGTATGAGTCCACGTGTACTCTAAGCGGCTTTTCAAAAAAGAAGCCCACTGAGTTTCAAAAACTCCTTCGAAACCGTAATTCTCTTTTTCACCTCCATTAAAATACTTCATAGTGGGAAAATCAAAATCTATACTTTCATCTGCATGGTTCCAAAAATAAGTGACGTGCAACTGACTCTTGATCCACTTCAAATCCTGCAAAAGGCTGGCTTCATAAGACCACATTTCCTCAGCATCTAAAGAGGAGTTACCATAGCTTGAATACAGCTGATACAGACTTGCTCTTCTAAAAGCATGACCTGCGGAAGCAGAAATATTGGTTCCACTTTGTACAAAGGTATAACTAGGACCCAAGAATAAAGACCACGCCGGGTTGCGACTTGAGCCAATATCTTTTTCACCACGAAAACCTGTTTTAAAAATAAATGGAAAATAATTGGCCTCATAAGAGCTTCTCAATGCAAGGGCATGTCTATCTGCTTTAATGAAACCCGTTGTTTCGTTGCTCTTACCAGTTTCAAAATCACCTTCAAGAGCAGTGCGAAGAATATGCTTCTCGTGCATTTGCCAAAAAACTTCGTTACTGACAGAAGAATACTGACTTTTATATCGAGCATATTCGACTGAGTTTTCATGATAACGCTGATCGTTCTGATAAGAGATACTCAGCAAGTTATGCCAAGTACTACGTTCTTTGTACTGAAGCTGCATCGATGTCGCTACAGTGGCTTGAGAATCTTGGGCTCCATATTCGTCGCCGGCAATTCCACCTCTTAAATCTGCATCATTCTTAGAATGAGATACATTCAACAAAGACTTCAAGACCCACTGCGGTCCTAACTTATAGGAGTTATAAAATAAGCCTTGCTCGTCCGCCCTTCCATCTTTTTCAACGTTACCAAGTGATTCACTCGCAGCAGAAATTCCTTGGCTTCTTTTAAGTCGTCCTGAAAAAAGAGACTCTGATTTATCTGACTTTAAAATAATTTTTCCTGAACCGGTGTATGTCTCATAGGTCCCCACACTGCCTTCAACTTCGCCCCTATAACCATTTACATCTGATTGGCTTTCACTGGTGATAAACATAACTGCACCCGTAGCACCCGAACCCCAAATGGCAGCTTCTGGACCACGAATAATTTCTATTTTTTGAAGAGCTCCAAGTTGAATACGAGAAAAATCAAAACTTGCTGTGGGATCAAGGGGATCGTTTAAACGAATACCATTCCAAAAAACAAGGATATTTCCTGTACCCAAACCTCTTAGACTTACATTTGATATTCCTTGATAGTTTGTAGTTACTTGAAATCCTGGCTGAGTTTTTAAAAAATCACCCAAACTTAAATCAGCATTTTTTTTAAGAGTTACTTCATCAAAGGACAAAAGTGAAGATCCAGAACTTTCATTGATCGGTGTGGCCTCCACTTCAATAAGGACTTCGTTATTGGAGCTCTCTTGAGAGTTAAGCTCAGTAATAAGGCTAAAAAATAAAAATAGTTGTAAAAATGCTATCACTTGAGGTTTTTTACTCACATTCTCTTGAAAGTTGAGCTTAGAACTTGAATCATAGAGGTGTGTTTGACAACGGAATAATCATCTTCGACGGAGGCATTGGAACTGAGCTTTATGAAAGAGGCTTTTATATCAATCGTCCCTTCGAAGAACTTAATTTAAATGCACCAGCAGACGTTCAAGCAGTGCACGAAGCTTACATTGAAGCTGGCGCAAAAGTACTCACTACAAATACGTTTTCTATTACACGCCCTCAGCTTAAAAAATTCGACATTGAGGATAAACAAAAAACTCTTATCGATGCCGCCATTGCGATAGCCAATAAAGCTAGAGGTGATAATTCTGCTATCAAGGTAGGTCTTTCTGTAGGCCCTACTGGAGTGTTGATTGAACCCCTTGGCCCCACCAGCCGCGAAGAAGCACGAGAATATTTTGCAGAAGTTGCGCGTGCCGCAACAAGCAAC
>CAZIFW010000015.1:0-44850 GCA_964538275.1 uncultured Bacteriovoracaceae bacterium | reverse complement strand
AATCGCATCTAATGAAGCTAAGATTGAGGAAATCGATAACAAGTTAGAGCAACAAATTAAAAAATTAGAACAGCAACAAAAGCAAGCAAAACTTAGCAAGCAAGCTATGAACCAGGCCGTGGAGAAGCTCAAAAAAGAGAGCGAAAAACGAGTGAGTGCGCTGCAATCTGAAAACCAGAAAGTGCGCAATCAAATGGCTTCCGAACTTGAACAGGCAAAAGAAAGTTACGCTGAGCAATTGGCTGACATGCGAGAGCAAAATGCTCAGCAGCTTAAACAAGAAAAAGAAGCTTTTGAAAATAGTTTACAAAAACAACGCTTGGGAGCTGCTGCTAAAGCAAAGCAAATGGCAGCTTTCCAAAAACAAGCCGAAGCCAAGGCTAAAGAGCTAGAAGCACAATTGGGAGGTTTGTCTGGAAAAGTTAAAGAGACAGAGCAACAATTGGCTCAAGCTAAAGCCGAGCAAGGCAAATTGGCAGCTCAAGCCCGAGATCTTGCTCAACAAAAAGAAGCTCTCGGAAGCGAACTTAAAGGTGCCCAAGAGCGTTTAAATGCACGTAAAAATTTAGTGGATCAAATTAAGAAAAACTTTGCGAGCGCAGGCATTAAGGCGCAGGTAGATGGTGGTACAGGGGACGTCATCATTGATTTTGGTGAAGAGTACTTTGATACCGGTAGTGCTCAGCTTAAAGAAGCTATGGTAAAAACGCTCAATAAGCTTATTCCTGCGTATTCTAAAAGTTTGTTTCAAGATCCTAAAACTGCGGAGAAAATATCAAACGTAGAGATTATTGGTTTTGCATCATCTACTTATAAAGGTAAATACGTAAACCCAAAATCTTTGAAATCAGATAATCAAGAAGCAATTAACTACAACTTAAGATTAAGTTTTAATCGTGCAAATTCAATTTTTAGACACATTTTTGATCCTACAAAATTGAGTTATGAAAACCAAAAGAAACTTTTGCCAATGGTTAAAGTTGTCGGCAGAGGTTTTTTACCTGAGGGTGTTACCGAAAAAGATTTGCCTGAAGATATGCCCGAGAAAGAATTTTGCGCAAAATACAATTGCAAAAAATCTCAGCGTGTAATGGTTCGTTTTAACCTTAAAGAATAGGGAATGAGGAAAGAATATGAGTATTTTTCAAAATATCGCAGAAGGAATCGTTAACGGCCTAGTCAATGTACTTTCAGACAGTGTTTATCCACTTATGTTGATTGGCTTTGTTGTAACCCTAAGTTTAAAACTTTTGGTTATTTATACGGTTAAACGACAGCAGTGGTTTTCAAGAGAGTTTGAAAAGCGACTTATCAAACATTTAGATGCTCGAGAAAATTCAACTCCAAAAGGATCTTTTTATTTGTCATGTAAAAGACTATTGGAGCGTACTTATTATGAAGTTTTCGAAGTGCGTGGAATAATGCAAAGACGAAATCTCGATTATCTTTCTTCCCCTATAGATAGACTCTTTGCTATTCAGCATGGCTGCGCTCGTTTTGTGAAGGATACTTTGAAAGAAGTTCGTTTTTTAAGACATAATGGTGATAATCCTCGTTTCTTAGAAATATCCAAATCAGTAATGAGCGGTAATCCAGCTTTTAGCCGTCTTTTTGGTTGGATTCCTTTGGGCCCTCTCAATGACTTCTTAAATTTAGTACCAGGCTTATTCATTATTGGAGGTATCTTCGGTACTTTCTTAGGAATTATGCAAGGTCTTCCAGAATTAGGAAATTTGGATCTCAAAGATCCTGAGGCTTCTAAAGTTGTCATGGATACATTTCTACTAAAAATTGCATTTTCGATTGGAACTTCCGTTGTAGGTATCTTCTTTTCAGTTCTACTTTCGATCCTTTACTCAACAGTTCAAGTTGAAAAGTTATTTGTAAAAATTGTTGATACTTATGATCGTTGCTTAACGCGTCTTTGGGAAAGTTGTGAAAATAACGAAGTTCCTTTGAACGTAGTAGCTTTTGATGAGCATAAAGATCCCGTAGAAGCACTCGCGCAGATGGCAGTTGATAAAGAAGCCACTTCAGGTAAATGGGCTAAGCGTTTAGGCGATGAATCTGAACAGAGCAATGAGGGTGAAATTACCAAAAAAGCTTCATGACAACAAAACCCAATGGCGTGCGCTATCGCCTTCTTATTAAAGATGGAAATTCTCAATGGGAATTTCTAGTCGAAAAAAGAACATTTACACTTGGCCGAACAAGTAAGTCTAATTTTGTTGTACCTTTACAGATTTTAAGTTCTTTGCATTTAGAATTTTCAATTTTAGAGGGCACGGGATGCTTTGTAACAGACAAAGGATCAACGAATGGAACTTTTCTCAAAGGAGAAAAATTAGATCCAGAGAAGCCCTATCTCTTAGTGAGTCCGTTTAATTTACGTATAGGGCTTAAAACAGAATTGAACTTTGAATTAACAGATTTGAATACAAAGACAGATGAAAAAATTCCTAAAGAACTTTCGCGAACCAAGGATTTACCTTCAAGCGCACATCTCTCAGTGGCTCACTCAGAAATAGCTGCGCAAGCAAAAGCAAAGGCCATATCAGAAGCCAATGAGTTGGATAAAAGACTTGCAGCACAACGTGAAATTGCTGAGGCGAGTGCACAACGCGCTCATGACAAACAGCGAGAGAGTGAATTAGCTCTCTTAGAAGTAGAAAAAAGAATCCGTCTTGCAGAAAACGAAATCTTGATGATCGAAGAAAAAAGTCGTGCTGCAGATAGCACCCTGCGTACATTGAGCCAAAAACAGTACGAAGCAGAGCGCCAACTCAGCAATGCTCAATCAGAGGCAGATACGAAAAACAAAGAAGTTTATGCTTTGGCCCAGCAGCTTGAATCTTTACGCAAAGAGGTTTCAAGTGCAGAAAAAAAACGAGATGTCTTAGACAAAGACTCAGAAGCGATTGAACATTCTATTGAAGAGAAAAGCGCACAAAAAAAACAGTTGGACTCTATAGTTTCAGATTTAGAACGCAAAATTACACAATTCGCAGAGCAAGAGAGTGATCTTAAAAAGGCAATTGAAGCTTTAAAGACTGAAACCGAAGCCTATCGCAATCAAAGAGAAGAAAGCCGAGTGCTTTTTGAAGAAGCACTTCAAAAGAAAGAACGTTTAGAGTCTGATTGTCATGAGCGTGAAAGAACGTTGCGAGATTTAAATGAGAATTACTTACAACAAGAGAAAAAGCTTAAAGAAGCTCTACAAAAAGAGTCAGATGCACATTCTGAACTTCATAAGTCACTCAAACTTATTGCCGAAAAAGAAGAAGGCCTAGCTACCTATTCTGATAAATTGGAACGCATCAAAAAAGAGATTCAAGAAAAACACTCTGCTTTAGATAATGTATCTTCTCAGTTAGATTCTTTGCGTAAAGCAAAAGAAATAGAAGAAAAAGAACATCAGCTCGTCTTGAGTAAGCACAATGCTTTAAAGGAGACTTCCTCTCTTTTAGAGTCACAAAGAAAAACAAGCGAAACAGCCATTGATAGTCTTCGTGCTGAACTTTTGACTACTGAGACAAAACTCAAACGTATGAACGCAGAATTTCAGGAGCTTGAAGACAAGACCCTGCGCCTGAAGAGTGAACTCAGTTCTGAGATTCAACAGTCGCAAGATTTAAAACATGAGATTCATAAACTTGAAGAATCTCGTAAGCATCTTCATCAAGAGCACGAAGCAAAAATTCAGGAACTTCAAGAGACTCTTCAAGCGTATGCTAAGGAAGAGAAAGATAAGATGCAGTCCCAGATTAAAGCCGCTAAGGATGAATACGCGGAATGGGAAAGTGCTGAAAGAAATAAGGTTAATGCAGAACTAAAACTTAGAAAAGATGAGCTTTTAGCCTGGGAAAATTCTGAAAAAGCGCGTTTACAAAAAACTTTTACAGCTCAAGGCGAGAAACAAGAAAAAGATTTAGCTGAAAGACGTCAAAAAGAGCTTAGTGCTATAGAAAACCTAAAACAAAATTGGAATCGAGAGCGCGAAGCCAAACGACCTCTTGAGATTAAAGAAATTGTACGCTCTGCAGATTCACTTTTGTCTGCTCATTTAAGTAAATTAAATTTAGAAGCTGAAAAAAGAGATTTTTTATTGAGCTCGTTTAAGTCAGATCTAGAAGGTGCAGTCAAAGCGGTGTTGTTATCCGTTAAAGGCGCACAAGTTGAAAACCATCTCAAAGTGGCTCTTGTTCAGTCTCCAGAAGAAACTCTCAAAGCTCAGAAAAAACGAAAAGTTTGGGCCGCCCAAGGGGCAGTTGCCCTCTTTCTGCTTATTATCTCAGCCGTTTTTCCAGAAATACCGCTCACACTTTGGGAATCAAGTACCAGCGCTTTTCGAAGAGATCCCCAGTCTATGGATGCTTTTGTAAAGCGCGTTCACGAAGCCCGCGCTAATAGGCCAAAATTTATGCCTCAACGTGATCGTGTTTTTAGGAACACTTACACGGACAATCTTATTTACTTGCAGGATTATTCTGAAATTAAAAATGATGAGTTAGTTAAAAACGCATGGACACTTGCACTTAATAAATTCTTTATCAAAGAACTGGATATGGATGAACGAGTGATTGTCACCTTCATGGCGATTGAAGGTCCCTTGGTAAAAGATCTCACAGAGATGGCTGCGAAAATTCAAGTGAGTACTCAAGAGTCGGATATTTCTCGAATGCGAGCTTATGAAGATATGGGAACACCTCGATTGATTGAAGTTGTTAAAGGTCGAGAAAATTACGATAAGCTTCGTAACTTTGAATATAAGTTTTATGATGAATACAGCAACAAGCTTGCCCAGACGCCTGAGCAACGTATTCCCGCTCAAGAGGCTACTTTAAAAGAAGCGCCGGCTGAAGAAACTACAAACGAAGAATAAAATGTTTAAGGGCGGCAAAGCACGTTTTGATTATCGTAGCTTCCGTAAGAGCCTGCGTAGACAAGTTTTCCGTTCTCAACGCTTTTAAAAATGGAAGTAAGCACAAGTTTGAATTCAATTTGCGAATTTTCTAACGCAGCTTCATCATTAGCAAAAAAGAAAGCTGCATGAGCAATATCAAATTCAGCAAGCCCTAGAAGCTCTAGAGGTTGGTAGTCTATGCGTTCAAGGTCGAGGACGTTTTTGGCGTAGCTCTGTTTAAAGCCTTTAAGGACTTCTGCTTTTTCTTGGCCAAGGTGTTCTAAGGAAGCGACCAATTTGCTGGTCTCTGCAAAATCTTCCGCTACAGATTCGGCCTCTAGAGTGAGATTCAAGGGTACTGAGCTACTTTTATCTAGGATTTGGCAAGCTAAGCGGAGGGGGGCTGAATCGCTATTTGAAGCTTCATTGTATGGATTTGCACTGCTGAGATAGCTATTTGCAAATAAAAGAGCAGAGAGGCCAATGCACCAAAATTGTCTCATTCACGATACATAGCAATTACGTGTTCTTAGGTATGCTTAAAAGGCATTAATTCAGGGCTTTGAGCCTTTGAAACATTGTTTGACCTAGCCCCTTTGGGATGGGAAAAGAATGGAAGCAAAATGACAGCAAAGTTCTGGTCTTTATTGGATAAAATTTGGCTCAGCCTCGGCTCAGTGAAGATTACTTTTGTAATTTTTATTGCGCTTCTGGTTTTGTCCATTCCGGGCACTTTGTTCATGCAAGAGAATATTTCTAACATTGACCCTGGTTTGCAGTACGAATACGAGTTTTGGCGTTTCGGACAAATCATTCAACTTTTTAGGGCCTATCATTCGTTTTGGTATGTGGGGCTTATAGTTCTACTCGCGGTAAATTTAATAATTTGTTCTTATGAGCGATGGCCTTCCATGTGGAAACTGGCTTTTGCAAAACCCGTGGCCCTGAGCCCACAAGCGCTAGAACGTAAAGAAAAATCACAGCTTTATGAATGGGAGCTTTTACAAGAAGATCCCCACATAAAAGCTACCTTTGGGAATTGGGCTTCTAAGAATTGGATTCAATTCAAGGTACTTAAAGATTCCCCCGAGGAATGGCAGGTGAGTTGGCAAAAGCATAGATTGGCACGCATAGCTAACTACGTAGTTCACAGCAGCTTGTTGATGATTTTTGCGGGAGCTATATGGTCTGGGCTTTATGGTTTTGAAGGTCTTTTGAATATTCCTGAGGGCTCTGCAGTGGATACTTTTTTAATGTTTAAAGAAGGTGGCTCTGCAAAGCTAGAGCGACCACCCAATGGCCAAGGTGTTGCAAACGAGCGCATGATGGATTTTCGCTTAGAAGCTTCACATTTTAATGTGGAATTTTATGACAAATTTCCCGGTCGACCCAAGGATTTTGCAACTCGTTTGAATGCTATTGATCGCGGCACAGGTGAGGTCATTGCGAGTAAAACAATACGTGTGAATGATCCACTTGAAGTGGGTAAATTTACTTTTTACCAAGCGAGTTATGGTGAGTTGGGTGATTACAAACTCGATTTTAGAATTATTCGTAAGTCTTCTTTGAAGGGAAGCGGTCGCTCCGCTTACTTTGAAGAACAGCAGTTTTTTTCAACGAAGTTGGGGCAAGTTCAAAACTTTCCTAAATTTAAAGCGTCCTTTGTGCCAGTTAAGTTTGCAGCCGACGTTCAGGGCTTGGGCCCCGCAGTTCAAGTTCAAGAAGTTAAAAACGATCAAATCACAGGTGAGCCATTTTGGATCATCAAAGGCGACCCAGTTTATGATTTTGGTCGAGATGTAGATTGGGCTTTGGTTTTAGATGAGTATAAGCCTCTTTATTTTACAGGACTTCAAGTCGCTCACGATCCAGGTGCTCCCGTGTACTGGTTTGGTTGCCTGGGAATGATTTTGGGAACTTTGTACGCATTATTTTTTCAGCACAAAAAGTTTCATTTTATCGTGCGTAAGCGTCGCGTGATATTGACGGGTTCAACCCATCGATTGCCTTATAGTTTTGAAACTGAGTTAAAAAAACTTTCTGAATCTTTAGAAGAAAACGTTTTAGGAAAAGGAGCTGTTCATGTTACATGAGTGGTCAGTTAATTGTATGAATGCCTCGGCATTCATCTACCTAGCATCAATGTTTGCATTGTTTATTGGTGCTATTCGTAATGTCCATACAAGTCGTTGGGTAACTCTTGGAAAAGTGCTCGCAGTTGCTGCTTTTTTAGCGCATAGTTTTGGTTTGTTTTCCCGCTGGTACATTGGTGGGATTGAGCGTCCACCTTGGACAAATCTTTACGAGAGTTTGATTTTTTTTGCATGGGGAGCGGCTATCTTTTTAATGCTCGCTCTTTTCAAGTGGCGTGTCGTGCTTGTTGCAGTTTTCTTGATGCCCTTTATCTTTTTAATGATGGGAATGAGTGTAATGACTCCCAACAAACTTGTGGAGCCTTTGATTCCTGCTCTGCAAAGTTATTGGAATAGAATTCACGTGGCTTTTGGAGTTTTCTCTTATGGGGCCATCATGAGTGGCTCGAGCTTGGCGTTTTTACAACTTATCAAAAACAAATATCCTATTAAAAAAATAGGAGCCATGTTGTCTTTGTTGTCGGTGATGATGGTGCTCATGATTGCTGGAAAAGCATTTTACCGAAGTGGAAATTTAGAAATGGCTCGAACTGTAGAATACAGTTTGGCGGATGGGACTAAGGCTTACACAAAAGACGTCTATCGCGAATATGAAGGTGGGCCTGTGATTACGCGTATGGAAAAAGTTCCTTATGGAACAATTCCAATTGTATTTTCAATGCTTTCTTTTTTAGCAGCGGCAGCCGTTTATTTTAGTAAGCGCAAAGAAAAAGAAGGTCACATCCTTTTTGGAGTAGGTATTTTCTCGCTCTTCGTTCTTGTGGCTTGGATCTTATGGGCAATTAGACACAACCCGCATTTAACCTTTCAATC
Source organism: uncultured Bacteriovoracaceae bacterium (assembly GCA_964538275.1). Classification (GTDB taxonomy): domain Bacteria; phylum Bdellovibrionota; class UBA2428; order UBA2428; family UBA2428; genus CANIGN01. The sequence goes on along the minus strand of CAZIFW010000015.1, from coordinate 36,981 downwards.
AAATCCCTATTTGTTGATGGCTATTATTACCACTTTCTTTTTCGATCTCTTTCTCGTTATTGGTCTCTTCAACAAGAAGGCTTTTGTGGAGGCACTTCCGAGTGCTGCCCGTTTGGATGAATTGAGTTATAAAAACATGCTTTTTGCTTTTCCAGCTCAAACACTTCTCTTAATTACGGGCGCTATTTGGGCTTATTATTCTTGGGGTCGAAGTTGGGGTTGGGATCCAAAAGAAACTTGGGCGCTTATCACTTGGTTAGCTATGTTGATTTATTTACATGGAAAACTATTGATGCGCTGGAAATCTGATCTTCTTTCCGTAGTTTTTATTGTGACCTTAGGGCTCATGTTGTTTGCGTTTCTAGGCGTAAATTTACTTTTGAGCGGTCTGCACTCTTACGGTTCGGCGTAAAATTATGGGTTTAGGTAAAGCAACTCTTCGCCTCACTAAGCTGGCTGATCAAGAATGGGAGCTTCCAGATCTTCCGACTTGGATGGTTATGGGGCGATCAAATGTTGGCAAGAGTTCGCTTTTGAATGCCCTTATACATCCGCAAGAAATTTTCCGAAAAGGTTCTACTCCAGGTGTAACGCGTGGATTGGTAGGGGCCGCGGTATCTATGGGAAGAAAAGAGTTTTTTCTTTTAGATTTACCGGGCTGGGGTTACGCAGTTCGCTCGGCTATTGAACAGCAGTCGTGGGAACTCTTGGGCGAAAAACTGATGGCGACAGTTGTTCACCATCGTACACAAATTATTTGGTTGGTTGATCCTCGTCGCGAATTTGATGCAAATGAAGCAAAAATTTTAGAATGGCTCGGCCCTATGAATTGGTTTTTAGTTTTTACAAAGTCTGATCAAGTTAAAAGATCAGAGCGGCAAAAAGTAGAAAAAAAATGGGCGAAGGCTATTGAAGGCTCAATTGAAAAATCTCTTTGGGTAAGTGCAAAAGATGGCGAAGGCATGGATGATTTAATGAAAAGGGCGCGAACTTTTGTTCGTAGGGTTATAGAAGAGGAAGAGGCGTGATCTCTAAAAAATTAGAGCGAGCCGACTATGTTCTAAAGACCTTAACTAAGTTGTATCCCGAAACTCCTATCCCTTTAGATCACGATGATCCTTATACTTTGTTAGTATCTGTGTTGTTGTCAGCTCAGTGTACGGATAAGCGTGTAAACTTGGTCACTCCGCATTTGTGGAAATTGGCTAAGGATCCTTTTTCGATGTCTAAAATTTCTGCAGCTAAAGTAGAATCTGTGGTTCGACCTTGCGGGTTAGGTCCGCAAAAATCTAAAGCCATTGTTGAATTAAGTCGTATTCTTGTTGAAGAGCATGATGGCAAAGTACCTGCGACTTTTGAGGCATTAGAAAAGCTTCCAGGGGTGGGTCATAAAACTGCCAGTGTTGTTATGGCCCAGGCCTTTGGGGTACCTGCTTTTCCAGTTGATACTCACATACATCGTTTGGCTAAGCGCTGGAAGCTCTCTTCAGGTAAAAGTGTGGTTCAGACCGAAAGAGACCTTAAAAAACTATTTCCAGAGGATTCTTGGAACAAGTTACACCTTCAGATTATTTACTATGGTCGAGAGCATTGCACAGCTCGAGGCTGTGACGGAAAATCTTGCCCTATTTGTAAAGTTTTGAACGTTTAGTCCGTCAAAATTTTTTGAGCCTAAACTTTAGAAGTACCGAAAAGCTTACTGTGAAACGGTTATTAGGCTTGCCCGTTTTTATTATTGTATTTTCGCTAAATGCATTTGTTTTTTTTCAGCGTACTTTAGAGGAAGAGGGCGCTGCACTTCAGCTGCCAGCACTTCAAGTAGACGACCGACTTTTTAAGCATGCTATGCAAGAGAGAAAAAAATGTTGTAACGAAAAAAAACAACGGTTTTTATCTTCAACAGAGGAAACTGAAGCAAGTTCGCTGAATATTGAATCAGTTTCTGAGGCAAAAGCCGAAGCGCGCTATGTCGTAGAAGCAGGTGTTCTTAGTTTTAGAAGTGGCACAACATTTCAGAACGAGCAAATTGGTAATATTGAAACTCAAGAAATTGTCTTAGATGCAGGTTCTGAAATTAAGATCAAAGGGCGTGTCTCTATGCACGCTAAGCGAATTGTGATTCTAGGTTTGATTGATGGAGATTTTCCAGTTTTTTTGAATAAGGAAGGCTATCAAGCCGAGCAAAGTTTTTTAGAATTGAACGCTGAACAAGATTTAGATGTGGGTGGAATTATTTTCCTGAGACATTATTATAAAAATTTAGAGCATCAAGTTTCGTTGCTCCCTTCCTATACTGTGCGTGCCATGGATCAAGATTACAGACTTAAGCTTTCTGCTCGGAAGATATCCGTAAGAGGGTTGATTTCACTTTCACAAAATGATTTGAGCCCCTTTGGAGCTAATGTTTGGGTGAATGCAATTGATTGGAAAAACTCGTTTGTAAGTGCTTCAAGTTTTGATCGAGCTGAAAACGTTGACTTTAATCATGTGCCAAAGCAACAGAGAAGTGCTGCTAGGTAAGAAGGCCTACAATAGCGGCGCACATAAAGGTAGCGAGATTGCCCCCAATGAGAGCTCTCCAGCCTAATTTAGCTAGATCACCTCTTCTCTCAGGTGCCATGGCTCCAATGCCTCCTACTTGAATACCTATAGAAGAAATATTGGCAAATCCACAAAGAGCATAACTTGCAATTAGAAAACCTCGATCAGAAAGTTGCGGCATTTGAGATAAGTTGAAGTACGCAATGAATTCGTTCAACACAATCTTTTCGCCTAAAAGTTGGCTTACAGCACTTAAGTCTGCGCTGGGAATTCCCAAGAGCCACGCGATTGGAAGAAAAAGGAATCCAAAAACTTTTTGTAAAGTCATTTGTATTCCAACAAGTGAAAAGCCGTATTCGAGTATTCCATTACATAGAGCCACTACACCTACAAACGCAATCAACATAGCCGCAACATTAAGTGCAAGGTAAAGCCCCTCAGACGCACCACGAGTGGCTGCATCCACAACGTTAGCATCTTCAATTTCAATATCCATTTTAAGGGTGTTATCTACATTTTTAGTTTCTGGCATAAGGAGTTTTGCTACCAGAAGAGAAGCGGGTGCAGACATGACACTTACAGTAATTAAATGACCTGCAATATCGGGCATTCTTTCTTGAAGCATGATCACATAGGCAGCGAGTACTCCACCCGCCACGTTGGCCATTCCTCCAATCATGATGCATAAGAGTTCTGAATTGGAGAGGTGTCGTAAATAAGGTTTAATGAGAAGAGGTGATTCTGTTTGTCCTAAGAATATATTGCCTGCAGCACTTAGGGTCTCGGGTCCACTTGTACCAAGACTGCGTTTCATAATCCAAGCTAAGCCGTAAACAATTTTTTGCAAAACTCCAAAGTAGTAAAGAATAGAAGTTAAGCAGGAAAAAAAGATGATGCTTGGAAGCACGCGAAATGCAAAAATCATTTCAAATTTTGTGCTGTCTACTAAAGGACCAAAAAGAAACTGTGCCCCTTTATCTCCAAAAGATAAAACGTGAACCACAACCGTATTGAGCGTAGAAAAAATAATCCCTAAGGGAGCAGGAATATTGAGCGCTGGAATACCGATAACTAAAAGAGCCGTGATGAATTGCAGTCCAATCCCCCAAAACACCAAGCGCTTTGATACTTTGCTTCTATTCGTGCTGAGGAGCCAAGCTATAAGAGTAAATACGACTAACCCCAGTAAACTTATTAAACGTTCCATTGCTCGTATAATGGATTAGAGCTAAGTTTTACCTAAGCCAAGACAAATGTGGGATAATCTCAAATCTCTTCTCTTTAACTTTGACGCTGAAAAGATACATAATCTCACGGTTAAAAGTCTAAAGAGCTTTGCTGCACTCAGTCCTTCGCTTGTAGAGGGACTTGTTTCTCAGAGATGCACACCTTTAAAAAGTGCGGAAATTCCTTTCTTAGGTAAGCTTCTTAGAGGCCCTGTTGGTTTAGCGGCGGGTTTTGATAAGAACGCGGAACTCGTACCTTTTTTACCTCTCTTGGGCTTTTCGTATGCCGAAATAGGAAGTGTGACTTTGCGCGCACAAGAGGGGAATCCCAAGCCTCGACTTTTTCGTGGGCCTGAAACCCTCTTTAACCGCATGGGTTTTAACAATGACGGCGCGGAGGTTATTGCCAAACGCTTAGATCATTACAAAGTTCCCTCAGATTTTGTGTTGGGAATAAATTTAGGGCTTAACAAAGAGACTCCTCATAATGAGGCAGCAGAAAACTATTGTGAATCGTATAAGCTTCTTCATGCTAAAGGAGATTATTTTGTAATCAATGTAAGCTCGCCCAATACTCCGGGTTTGCGAGACTTGCAGCAATTGTCAGAAATTGAAAAAATATTCACGAAGCTTAAAGCTTATCGCTCAGACAAAGCGATCTATTTAAAATTAGCCTCTGAAGTGGATTTAGAAACGCGTGAGGCATTTTATAAAGCAGCTCCTCAAATGGGCATAGACGGCTTTGTGCTCACCAATACTCTCAAGGGCGAGCGAGAATCTTTAGTTGGCGGATGGAGTGGGGCTTGTTTGAAGGAAATATCACGCGATGCTTTAAAGCACGCCAAATTACATACATCTCTTCCCATACTTTCAGTAGGTGGAATTATGGACGTAGAAGAAGCGATGCTTAGAATGAAGTTAGGTGCACAGCTCATTCAAATTTATACGGGGTGGATTTTTAGAGGACCTCAATTCCCTACTCAGATTAACGAACGCTATATGCAAGAGTTTAGGACATGAAGTTTTTTGATAAAAGTTTAAAAGAATTCTGTTTCGAGTTAGCTGAAAAAAAACTTTCGTCAGAAATGATTGCAGATATTTTTTTTAAAATCGAAGCCCATATGAACTCCCGAGAAATTTACTGGGAGAAAAAAACTTATGAACAGCATTTATCTAGTGATGACAGGGTGTTTTATACAGAAAAAGAAGGCGAGATAACCGCTTTTATTTTTTATCGCTGGATTGTTCCTGAAGTGGAAATCACACATTGGGCTGTAAAATATAAAGGATGCGGAGAGGGTGGAATTGTATTGGGACTTTTTCTTTCTCAAATTGCATCACGTTCTTACAAAGTGACACTTGAATGCGGTGAATGGAACCAGCGCGCCTTGAAGCTTTATGAAGCTTTTTTGTTTCAGAAAGTTGCCTTTCGTCCAAAGTATTACCGAACAGGCGAAGGTGCTTGGATTCTTGAACGCAATCACAATAGTTAATGTCTAAAGCGGGCTATGAGGGCGCAGTGTATTTTGATCGTTAAAGGGTGCTCGCACCCTCTCTTTCACACTTTGTGCGAAATTCACGCCCTCTAGCTTTAATAACTCGATGCAGCAGTATTTATCTCTATTGAAAGCGTGCCTCTAATTAGTATGTTGTGCCTATGGTTATTACGAAGCGAGGCTCACTTCCTACCACTCCACACACTGAGTTTTATTTTATTCCAGGGGTACTTTCTCTTGAAGAAATCCATGGCTCTTATGGATTTGGAGGGCCGTGGTCGCGCAAAATGCATGTGCGTAAATATCCTACGGAAGTTAAAAATGCTCCCAAAGCTGCACCCTTTAACTTCATCCCTCAAGAGCGCGCTGAAAAAACACTGCAACCCTATTTGATTCATTCTGCAGATATTCCTTTTGAGGCAGATGCTTTAACTGCAAGAAAGTGTTTGTTGTGGGGAGTGAATACAAAGATCTCTATGATTAAAACCGAAAAAAGTTTTCCTCAGGATAAATTTTTTAGAAATGGTGAAGGCCATGAAATATTTTTTGTTCAAGACGGGGAAGCTACTTTTACTTCAGAGTATGGCGAACTAAAGGTTCGTAAAAACCATTATGTTGTAGTTCCAAAGGGCACAACTTATCGCATTGATTTAAAGAGTGAAAAACTCTGGTTACTTTTAGTTGAATCTAAATACCTTATCGAATGGCCTCCTCATTACATGAACCACGGTGGTCAAGCTCACATGATGGCCCCAATTGTTGAAACAGAAATTCAAATTCCTGAGCTAGCAGCACCCATTGATCAAGAGGGTGAATTTACAATTTTTGTACAGCATGCAGGTGGGCAGATAACTGAACTTCAGATGGCACACCATCCTTTTGATGTGTGTGGTTGGGAGGGGGCTTTGTACCCTTATGTCTTTGATATCGAAAATCATTATGGCATTGCACGTGCAATTCACTCTGCGCCTCCAGCGCACCAAACATTTCAATCAGGACAAGCGCCTTATTTTGGTTTTGCGATTTGCTCATTTGTAGGACAACCCGAAGGTTGGCATCCGCGCGACGTTGCAGCTCCTTATGCGCACTTCAACGTAGATAGCGACGAGATGATGTTCTTCTCAAACGTAAATTACGGTGCTCGTAAGAGCGTGCTTAAAGAAGGCACAATGACTTTCCACCCTGGAGCGTGCCCGCATTCGCCTCATGGAAATGCAGCTGAAAAAAGCTTGGTGGATCGTGGCAAGATGAGTTCGCGTTTAGCTGTGATGTTAGATACCTTTTTTGAACCTCTACAAGTTTCTGCAGTGGCAGAGAAGTACTCTGATAAGGGTTATTCTACGAGTTGGTATAAAGCACGTGAGGCGCAAACTTTAAGCGCGTAATGAGCTTCTAAATGACAGGCGAGCAGCCGTATTGCTCGCTTACAAAACGCACTTTGCGACCATTAACATTTACGACTTTATTTTTTTTGTCGTGGCGAAGTGGCACCAAAAAGCTTGGAACGGCTTTATTTTTTACATATTCTTTGCAGTAGTTCTCAGTTTGTTTCATAACGTAAAAACAGGAGCAATATTCTTTTGCTTTGTAACCTGCAAAAAGCCCGATTTCAGTGGTTGTGGTTTCTTCAAGAGTGATTCTTCCTTCGTAAATTGCAATTCCTAGCAATTGTCCCATGATGGATTTGCTCATAGACCACAAAAGGTGGGGCTTTTCGGCTGGCCAGTTTTGCGCACGAGAGTTGTATATTATTTTTCCTTTGTGTTGAACGATCAAGGAAAGTGTTCGGGTTTTTGTAAAAGCGTAATCGTTCAGTTCATCTTTAAAATTTGCGTATGAGGCTTGAAATAATCCAAGTAAAAGCAGGCCAAGAAGAGATTTGGATATTGAGGGCATATGATTTGATTTATATCACGGCCAACGCGCCGCCTCGGATTCATTGGGCGACGCTGTTCCTATAATAATCTAATGATATCAAATGCTTGTGAGGCTTAGTATTTGGCAATTAGAGCAAGAGTATACGTGTAATCAAATTTTTCAGAGGCTGTTGGACGAGAATCGTAACGACCCAATAAGCCTGTTTTAACAGAGAAGATTTGAGACAAAGTAAATTGTAACGAAGGTTCAAAATTTACTAAAAACTTTTCGCTGTCCTCAAGATTGGGAAGGTATTCAACCCAAGCTTTAGCAAGAACTGAATCACTGATTCCCTTAGATGCTTCTGTGTATGCACGCGCATAATGAGTCACGTCATCCGCAGAGTTTGTGTAATCGTAGCTTGTAAATCTATAGCCGAGTTCTGCGAGTGCGTAGTCTTTTTCAGAAACTTTCCAGAAAGTGTATTTGAGGCCAGTGTCTGTATCATATTGGTAGTCGATGTTTTTAAATCGATCACCTGAAACAGTTTGCGCAATAAAAGCTCCCAAAATTTCAGAGAAAGCATAGTCGTAGCGAAGACCAGCGCTCCAGTTCTCGGCATTGGTTTGGCTGTTTGCCTTTCCCATAAGATAATAGCCATTGAGTGTCAGTTTGTGTGGCGCTACTTCATAACTCGTTTTTTGCTTAATTGAATAAGTTTGTGCATCGGAGTTACCCCCTACAACAACTACAGAGCCTTCACTCTCGTTAGCCCAATTTTTTACTTCGGGGCTGCTTTCTTGAGTAAGTGCAAAGGAGGGAAGTGCAAACATTAAAAAAAGTTTGAGTTTTTTCATGCATAATATTTTTCACACGACTTTTTTTAAGTCAAAGTGTTTCTACTTGTTTCGCAAGAAGCTTCTAGAGCCCAAAAGCTGATCGAACTAAGAGCTTTTTTCTCGCAACACTGTGTCAAGTGCTCTTTTGACACTCCTCTAGTTTGAGTTGAGTGTTCCGAAAGGTTCCTTGTTGTGAATAAAAAAACATGGAGCTTGGTTTTTTTTCTATCATTGTTCGCAACAAAGGCGAGCGCCAATGAGTTTTTAGTTAAATGGAAGACTCTTGGCTCTTACCAAAATAAAAGCATTGGCCAGAATTTTGCGGGTGGGGCCGAATTGCTTGAGCAATTGGGTAGCTCCTCTAAAATTTCTAAGATCTTTGTTCCAGAAAAATCAAAAAATTTGGTCTTAAAAAGATTACGTACACTTTCTTCTATTGAGTACATCGTTCCAAACAAAAATATTCATGCATTGGGAATAAAAGCTTCTCTGGATAATAAAAAGTTACAAGATCAGTGGGCATTGCAAAAAGTTAATGCCAAATTGGCTTGGTCCATGGCAGGTACTCAAGGCTCCCATGCCGTGGTGATTGCGGTTTTAGATACGGGAGTTGATCTCAAACATGAATCTCTCTCTGGAAATATTATTTCTGGTTACGATTTTAAAGATGACGACGAAGATCCCACTGATGTTACGAGCATACTCAATCCAGGACATGGCACTCACTGTGCTGGAGTAGCGGGTGCAACGGGTTTAGCGGAAAATGGAGTTTTAGGAATGAGTCCTCGTGTTTCCATTATGCCAATACGTATTTTAGGAAAAGATGGTGGGGGGCACATGGATGATGCTGTTCAAGGTATTGATTACGCCATTGCTCGGGGTGCCCATGTTATTTCTGCAAGTTGGAGTGGAGAGCTTCTTCCTGCTGAAGCAAAGCCTCTTGTAGAAGCCGTCACTCGAGCACGCGATGCAGGTATTGTATTTGTTACTTCTGCAGGGAATGGGGATGAAAATGGAGTGGGATACAATATTGATTATCTCAATATATACCCTGCAGGTATACAGCTAGATAATGTCATCACAGTTGCAGCGAGTGACGAGAGCGATATGCCCACGGTTTTTACGAATGTGGGCAGAAGAAAAGTTCACCTTGCAGCACCCGGTTTTAAAATATTAAGCACACTTCCTCAAAATCGTTATGATGTGTTGTCGGGAACTTCTATGGCCGCACCTTTAGTGGCTGGAATGGTTGCTTTACTTAAATCTGTAGACCCCAAACTCACTCCTTATGAGTTGCGTTCTCTCTTACAATCTACCGGCGCTGAAGTGAACATGCGCACAGCTTGCAATTGTAGAATGGATGCTTGGTCTGCACTTGAGACAGTTTATAAGAAAAAATCTTATTTAGTTCCAGATGCAGCTACACTTAAAGTGGGTGATACTTTACAGTTCACTTTAAAAAATGCACAGATAAGTAGTTTTCAAACAACTGACAACAACATCGCAGAAATAGATGAAGGCGGAAAACTTTTCGCAAAAGCTTCTGGCAATATTTATGTGACGTCTAAAGACACGAACGGCAATGTTTTGACTACGAGTTGGATTAGAATCAAAGCAGAAGGTGAAGACGAAGGGAGTGACGATCAGGAATCTTCCAGTAGTTCTGACCCCTATGCTTGTCCTTTAGAGACGGTGGAAGAATGCGAGGCAGCTTGCGAAGAGCATTTTGGGTTGCCATGGTGTGAAATAAGTCAATTTCGGCAATAAGAGGGCTAGCAGGCCCTTTTTAGGCAAAAAAAGAGGGCAGACCCAGCTAGGGAGTCTGCCCTCTTTATCTCATTCGTTGAAAAGTACTAAAGGGTTACAATCCAATCTTTTTCAGGGGCCTGTGTTTTTCCGTAATGAATATCAGATAACACTTTAAAAAGTTGAGTTGATATTGGACCTGCTTCACCCGTTCCAATTTTAAGAACTTCAGAGTTCCATCCTATGTGGCCAATCGCTGAAATAGTTGCAGCCGTTCCACAGGCAAAGGCTTCGCTAATTGTACCGCTCTTAATTTTTTCAATGATATCGTAAACGGAAAGTTGCTCTTCAGAAGATTTTAAATCTAATGCTTTTGCCAGTCTTAAAATACTATCGCGGGTTACGCCTGCGAGAATAGTATCGCCCAAGGGAGGTGTTTTCAAAACTCCATCGTCAATAACAAAGAAATTCATTCCGCCAAGTTCTTCAACGTAGCTGTGTTCTTTTGCATCAAGGAATAAAACGTTAGAAAAGCCCTCTGCTTTTGCTTCTTGTATAGCGCGCAAACTCGCAGCGTAATTGCCCCCCGTTTTTGCCATTCCTGTTCCGCCTACAGCTGCGCGCACATATTTGTCTGTGATTTTAATTTTTACGGCTACAGGTTTTTCCGCAGAGACATCTTTAAAGTAGCCACCTACTGGAGATGCTATTACAAAAAAATCATATTCTTCGGATGGAGCAACCCCTAAAGAATCAGAAGTTCCAATAGTAGCAGGACGAAGATAAAGTGCTCCGGGTTTTTCTGGGACTAAATGAGCAAGTCTTTGAGTGACTTCTTTAAGAATTGATAAAAATTCTTCTTCAGGAAAAGGTGCCATCGCCATAATACGAGCTGATTCAACCATGCGTTTAATGTTGGCTTGAGGTCTAAAGAGCGCAAGTTTTCCATCGTGCTGTTTATAAGCTTTAAGGCCTTCAAAAATTTCTTGGGCGTAGTGAAGAACTTTGGCACTTGCTCCGATTTGAAAGTTAAGATCTGTGGAGTATTCGGTAGCGGACCAAGCACCCTTTGAGTAATGAGAATGAGCTCTTAACGGAGCGAAGTACTGACCAAAGCCGAGAGTTTCTACGGGCAGTAGTTCAGTTATGATTTTCATCCTTTTTAGGAATAGACCAGATGGGATTGAGTATCAAATTTCAGTTATCTACTGGGGCAATTCAGGCAGTGCGTCAGCTCAGCCCTCATTTTCTTCGAAGGAGAGTGAGGAGCAGAGCAATGGCCGAGCCGCCTGCAAAAAATTCAGTGAGATGTAAAAAGAATAAATTAGAGGCAGGATTTTGAAGCAAAAAACCCAATAAAATAACCGAACCCAAAAAGAACACTGAGAAAGTCATCACCCTTTGGCGAAAGGCTTCCATTTCAAGCATTCTTTCCCATTCGGATGATTTGAGTTTCACCTCGAACTGGCCCGCTTCAATTTGGCGCATGATTTCGAGTCCGAGACGCGGACCTTTTTGCACGAATCGCTGTATGTCTCGGGAGCTTCGTAACGCAGCTTTGAGCAAACCTTGGGGTTTGATTTTTTGCTGAATTACTTTTTTAGAAAAGCGAGCGGCAGAGTCCAATAGATCAAAGTCAGGATCAATTTGTCTGCCAATACCCTCTAAGATCATATTACTTTTGAAAACTGCAATAAGATCTTGTGGGAGTTGAATTTGATATTTAAAGGCAAGTCCTGAAACTTCTAACATGATTTCAGCAGCAGGTATTTCGTTTAAGCTGACTCCATAATAAGGAGCCATAATAAGAGAAACTTCTCGAGATAATTGATCTCGAGTTTGTGTGCTGTGGCTTTTTCCACTGCGTGGACTCAGTTCTAAATATTCTTCAACTAAAGCATCATAATCTTGTGAAATGAGAGAAAGAAAAAGATTGATAAGAGAGCTTCGGCTTTTAGGAGAGAGCCATCCAACTGAACCAAAGTCTAAAAGAGCTAGGCGACCATCTTGTAGCACCAACATATTTCCTGCATGAGGATCTGCATGAAAAAGTCCGTGTACCATAAGACTTTCCATATGGTGATCAAGCCCTTTTTTCAAAAGAGCTTTGGCATCGATAGAGTAGCGATTCATGCTTTCCATATCTGTGATACGAAATCCTTGAATGCGCTCCATGGTGAGAATGGTTTTTGTGGAAAGTTCTTTATAAACACGAGGAACGACTAAAAATTCTGATTGAGCAAAGTTTTTTTGATAGCGCTCAATAGTGCGTGCTTCGCGTTCAAAATCAATTTCTTGTAAGAGAAGACGTTTAAATTCCTTAACGATTAAAAGAGGGTTGAAGGTTGAAGCTTCTGGAATGGTTGCTTCTGCAAGCTCAGCGATCATTTCTAGAATTTCAAAGTCTTTGTGTAAGATTCGATCCACACTGGGTTTTTGAATTTTTAAGACAACATCTTCGCCCGTAAGAGTTCTTGCTGCATGTACTTGTGCAATGCTGGCAGAAGCTAGAGGTAAGGTATCAAAACTAGAGAAAAGATCTTCGATGCTTTTTCCAAGCGAGCTTTCTACAAGTTCTTTAACTACAGAGTAAGGAACAGTTTCAACCTTGTCTTGTAGTCGTTGAAGTTCTCGAATGTACTCAGCAGGAATAAGATCTGGGCGACCCGCAGCAAGTTGACCAATTTTTATAAAAGTAGGACCTAAGTTTTCAAGAAGTAAACGAAGACGCTCCGGTGCGGATCTAAGTTTAGTTTGACCATCTTCTTGAATTTCTTTTGGAGCTCCAATTCCAACGCGAACAAGCAACTCACCAAATCCAAAGCGTGTCACAGCTGAAGAAATTTCACGCATGCGGCCCACATTGCTAAGGCCTTTCCTAATTTGCAGTGCGCGGCTAAGAACGGTCACTGGTCATCGCCTCCCCAGCCAAAGTTTATTCGTCCTTGCAATATGTCAACCTTATCAAGTCTGAGTAAAAGCTCTGCTCCATAAGTGATTTCTTTGTGATGAGGTCCTCGATAAGCAAGTGAGCCATCAAAATAATAAGCTTTGCGTGCAAGGTTTTCGGAATCTAATAAGCCATCTACAAAGTGTTCTTGAATTTGGCAAAAAAGGCCTTTTTCGGTAACGCCTGTTACAAAACATTTAAAAACTTCGCCAATTGATTTTTCTACATAACGACATTTTTTTACATCGATAACTTTTCGTTCCATATCGATGGCTTGTCGTTCACAATCTGAGGTGTGTCTTCCAATAGCAGCAAGTTCTTCTACGGAAAGCACAGCTTTTTTATTGTTTTCCAAATGGGCACGCACCAAACGATGTACGACGAGATCGGGGTAGCGGCGAATGGGAGAAGTAAAATGCGTGTAATCGATTTCGTTCAAAGCAAAGTGGCCTAAAGGTTCTGCCGAGTATCGAGCTTGAGCCATGCTTCTCAAAATTTGAGAATTTACAGCTTTGCGTTTGGCATCTTCTAGATCGGGATTGTTTTTGAGAGTTTCTAAGAGCTCTGCAAAGTCTTCGGTTTTTTCAAGTTGTTCGGGAGCGCGTATTCCCAAAAGTCCTAAAAACGAAAAGAGATCTTCAGCTTTTCGAGGATTAGGTTTTTCGTGAACACGGAAAAGACTCGGGCCTTTTGAATGAAGAAAGTTTGCAGCACAGCGGTTCGCCGCGAGCATACATTCTTCAATCAAACGGTGAGAAAAGAGACGTTGTCGAACTTGGATATCGCGCACGCTTCCATCTTTATTCAAGAATACGCGTGCTTCAGGTATGTCTAGGTCGAGACCGCCTTTACGCTTGCGGCGCTCAAGCAAGACATGAGTGAGAGCTAGTAAGTTTTCAAAGCTAGAATTTAACTCAGCAGAGTAGTCACCCGTACTTTTTTTCTCAATCCAGTCTTCCATCTCTTCGTAGGTCATACGCTTTTTACTGATTATTTTTGCTTCATAGAATTCATAGCCTACGGTTTCACCGCGAGAATCTATTTCAATTTTACAACCCAGAGCAGGTCTTGGCTCTAAGGGATTGATGGAACATGTTCCATTGGAGAGAACTTCCGGAAGCATAGGCACTACATGATCTGGAAAGTAGACACTTGTAGATTTAGAATAAGCTTCGTCATTGAGGCGCGAGCCCAAAAGCACAAAGCGAGAAACGTCAGCAATGGCAACCCAAAGTTCAAAATTTGAACCTTTTTTTGTTGCGTATACTGCATCGTCAAAGTCGCGTGCATCAGCTCCGTCAATGGTAACGAAAGGAACGTGGCTTAGGTCTTTGAGTTCGTGACCAAAACGCTTTTCCCAATTCTTTGAAGCTTCTTCAGCTTCTTTCACAGCCACTTCAGAAAATTCTCTAGGCCATGCTGCTTGTACGAGTACTCTGAGTGTGTCGTGACTTGCTTTTTCTACATCATCAACAGCTTGAAGAATGTCTACTTTGCCGCGACTCTTAGTAGGATATTCAATAATTTTACAAAGAACGGTTTGGTTATTTTTGAGTTCAAAGTCAGCGGGCATTTTTTGAATTTCGAAAGTCAGGTGACGGTCACGAGCATCAAAAGGAATAACCCAGCGACCCCCTGCGAAGAGGCGTACACTCCCGATGAAATCCGTTTGCTGGTGTTTAACTAATGCTTGTAAAACTCCTGAGACTTTTCCATCGTCAAATGAACGTGTGATTTTAGCCTGAACTTTATCGCGGTTCATATACTCGCGAAAATCACCTTGAGGAACATAAACGTGAGGGTGTTCAGGGTTGTCTGGAATTACGAAAGCAAAGCCATTTGGATTGATATCTAATCGGCCCTCGATGATTGGAGGAAAAGTTTTTCTAGTTCCATCTTTTTGAGGAATGCGAAAAGTTTTTTCTTGCGGCTTAATCGATTTACCTTTTCGGTGAGGAGAAGCTTTTTGATTTGTATTTTGTTGCGCGTTTTTAGGTTGTGAGCCCGCTCTGGATTGGTTCGAGTTTGAAGAAGCACCCGCTGGGCGGGATGGCTTTTGAGAGTCTTTTCGCTTCTTCTGACTAGATTGAAGCTTTTCAATATCTCGAACTAGATGTGAGCGGCGCTTGGCACCTCTTGCGCCTTTTTTATTTTTACGAGGCATTAAAACCTATCTTAGCAGGTCAATTCAAAACTGCCATCCGGGGCTTGGTAAATCTAAAGAGCAGAAGTAGACTTAATTTGTGAAGAAAACCTCAACTGTGAAGGCATCCAAAAAACTACACTTTCTGCTCTCAAATGATGACGGAGTAGAAAGCCAAGGCCTGATGGCTCTTGCAAATGAACTCAAAAAAGACGCACATGTTACTGTAGTAGCTCCTGAGCGTGAGCAATCTACGATGGGTCATGCCTTGACTTTACACAAACCTGTGAGGCTTTATCACGTGCGTTCAGAAAAGAACTTAGACATCTATGCACTCAGTGGGACTCCCGCAGACTGTGTCTGTATGGGTCTTAGAAAAGTTCTTAAATCAAAACCTGATGCAATTATTTCTGGGATAAACAGAGGATTGAATTTGGGCAATGATGTTTTTTATTCGGGGACTGTGGCGGCAGCTCGTGAGGGCGCGCTTTTAAATATCCCTTCTATTGCAGCTTCTATGGATTTCCACCATGAGCCTGGAACTTCTAAGGTCGGTCACTTTGATGAAGCGGCTTGTTTCTTGAGGCAATTGGCCTTGAAGACTGTTGCTGAAGGTCTTCCACCTCGCTGCCTTCTAAATGTTAACTTTCCTAATCTTACTCTTGCAAAAATGAAGGGTGTTAAAATTGCTCGCCAAGGTTTTCGTATTTACTCAGGTGGTGTTGTTGAAAGAACAGACCATCGTAGAAAGAATTATTACTGGTTAGGTGGGGAGTATGTAGGTTTTGAACCTATTGAAAGCTCAGATTGTGTAGCGGTTGATCAAGGTTATATATCCGTTACTCCTTTAAGAATTGATGTCACGCAATATGATTTCTTGGAGCAATTAGAACATTGGCAATTACCGGATCTGATGAAACCCAAAACAAAGGCTAAAAGTAAAATTCAAAAAAGGAAATAGCCTACGTGATGCTTAAAAGAAGAAGATTGCTTTTAACTGTAGCTATTCTTGTACTTTTAAGCAGTGTTTTGTCTTGTAGTTCAACATCAAAAAGAGCTCCTAAAAGGGGAGCTTTGCTTTCTCCTTCGACAGCTGCTTCGAATGCGTCGGGGACTCCCAAAACCACACTTTCGTTTTTATGGCCTGTAGAGGGTAAGCCTCGTTTAGGTAGTTTTTTTGGATGGAGAAAAAAAACTGGACGCAGCAAAGGCGAGCGCATGCATGAAGGTATCGATGTGGGTGGCAGAATGGGGCAAAAGATTTTTGCTTCTGCTTCAGGGCGTGTCATCGATGTTGCTTACGTGCGTGGTTATGGGCGAACCGTAATCATTTACCACGGGGGTGGTTGGTCAACTTTGTATGCTCACCTCTCAAAATATCGAGTTAAAAAAAGCCAAGATGTGAATGCGGGTGACGTGATTGGCTTAATGGGCAAAACGGGTCGAACTAAAGCAGTTCATTTGCATTTTGAGATACGAAAAGGAGCAGATCCTCTCGATCCTCTGTTGTTTTTACCCAGTCGAGAATTAGAGCGTTACGCTCCCAAACAGTTTTATGAAGGGGAAGACGAAGAGTGAAAAAAGGGGGCTTAGTAAAGAATGCTAGCGCGATGAGCGTAGCGGTTTTGTTAAGTCGCTTTCTAGGACTTATTCGTGAGCAGGTTTTTGCTTATCTTTTTGGTGCAGGTTTTTACAGCGATGCTTCGCTTGTGGCTTACCGAATCCCAAATCTACTGCGCGATCTATTAGCTGAAGGAGCCTTAAGCTCTTCGTTTGTAAGCGTTTTCGCTAAAGAAAAAACACTTGCTGATAAACAAGAGTTGTATCGCAAAGTAAGTCATCTACTTGTTTGGGTTTTACTTGTTACTACCGCACTCATCTTTATATTTTCTGATTCTATTGTTGAATTGATGGCGGGAGCTTTTCGAGAAGTTCCTGGTAAGTTTGAACTTACAGTAGAACTCACAAAGATCCTTTCTCCCTTTTTGTTTTTTACCTCTTTAGCGGCTCTTTCTATGGGCTTATTAAATTCTTTAGGTTTTTATTTTTTACCGGCTTTGGGGGCCGCTGCTTTTAATTTATCGAATATCTTTATTGGTGGATTAGGAGCTTATTGGCTACTTCGACAGGGTGGAGATTTAAGATCGGCAACTTTTGTTTTTGCTCTAGGTACTTTGGCTGGAGGATTTTTGAGTTGGGCTGTTCAGTGGAAAACTCAAAGTCGTGAGCACTTTTCTCCTTTTGCTTGGCTTAAAGGCTTTTTTAATTTTAAAACTTTAAGAAATTCCATTAAAGATTCTCGAGTGAAACGCATGCTCACTATGATTGCTCCTGCGATTCTTACAGTGGGTGTTTTGCAGGTAAATATTTTTGTAAATACAGGATTAGCTGCTGAATTGGCTCAGGGAAGTGTGACGTGGCTAAATTACGCTTATCGACTTTTGCATTTTCCTATGGGCGTTTTAGGGGTTTCATTATTTATGGCAGCTCTGCCGAAGTTGTCTGAACTCAGTTCTGATCGACCCGCTTTTGAAGCTACACTTAAAGAAGCATCAGGCTTATCTCTATATGTGAGTGTGGGGGCGGCTGCTGGACTTTGTGTTTTTGCAGAACCTTTAATGGCCGTTCTTTTTGAGCATGGTCGCTTTAGTTCTACAGATGTAAGGCAGTCTGCATTAGCTCTACAGGCATATTCTTTGGGTTTAGTTGCCTTTAATCTCAATAAAATTTTAACATCTGCATTCTTTGCTTTAGAAAGCATGTGGACGCCTGCTTTTTTGTCATTGTTTTCTATAGTTGCTAATTACATTTTCTCTTCTTTGCTTTCGCAAAAGATTGGCCATGCGGGAATCGCATTGAGTGTTAGTTTGACTTCCTTTTTAAATACAGCGCTTTTAATTCTATTTTTAAGAAAGAAAAAAATTCAAATTCCTATCTTGTGGTTTATGAGAGTATTAATGGGTACTTTAATTTGCGTTATGCCCATGTTTCTCTTCTATTATGCTTCTGGCTCAGTCTACCTGTGGCATATTAAAACAATGAATTTGGGATTTGGCTTATTGGCTATGCTCTTTTTGATGGGACTTTTAGGAGCCTCTTATCTTGTTTTAAGTGCACTTTTCTTAGAAGAGGGACGAGTGTTTTATGCAAAAATTGTTCGTCCTAAAATTAAACGCTTTATAGGCTAAATTCATTAAATCTTAATCAAAATTCAACACAAGATTTATACATGACTTCATATTTTCTGGAACAGTCTTAGCATATGTATTTTCGATTTAGTGCAGGAGAAGATGTTCAAGAAGGAGCAAAAATGTTGGACGTAACGCAGAGAAAATTTTTAAATGTAGGGATATATTCTTTATTACTGATGGGAGTGGGATTAAGTACCTCTTGTGGAAAGCTTCCAGATTATGAAGTGCTTCCAACTCAAAATGCTTTCGTGGCTAATGCAGAAGTAAACCCGAATATCGATCTATTATTCGTCATTGATAACAGTGGTTCAATGCAAAGGGACCAACAAGTACTGGCAGATAGTTTTAGTGATTTCATTACAAATTTTACAGATAAAAATTTGCAGTACAACATAGGAGTTATTTCGACAGATACATGTCCAAACGATGCATCGTGTACTTCCAATCACTGGAATCCGAGAGCGTCTTCTGGAACTCGCTATCCAGGTATTTTAAATGGCGGCACACCAGGTGTTCTAGATAGCGCTAGGGGTAGCTTACTTACGCGCTATAACACGAGCGGAGTTTTTTATCCTAACGCTGCGGCTGTTCCTGCTGTTTATACTCCGCTTAAATATCTAACGTGGGATTCTGATCCAGACCCTGTTACTGCTAAGAATTTGACAATAACTCGATTCATGAACAACGCTTCGATAGGAATCACTGCATCAGGTTCTGAGGCTCCACTCAGTACAGTGAGTGCGGCTATAGCTAAGCGAGCAGCTTATAACAATGGCTTTTTCAGAGCGGGTGCCTTTACAGCTGTCATTATAGTGACAGATGAAGATGAATCTTATGGATGGGCAGGATCTCCAGCCGTGGGAGCGAATTCAACTCAAGATTACCTATACAATAATGTTACCGATCAAAGTACTCGTGTGACACAATTTTTAGGAGCTTTAGAAACACTTAAGGGCGCTGAGTTAGATAATTTTAGCTTAAGCGTTATCGCTGTTCCTCATAATAGCAGCAGCTGCATAATTGATGGCAATCCAGAAACATCTGATAACTTTGAGCCTGCGATTACTCTCAACAGAGTTGTACAAGATGTGAATGCTGGTTATGGCACTTTGGGGTCTGGAAAACCTAAAGCATCTTTCACTGACATTTGTTCAAACTTTGCACCTGCGTTAGATCAAATTGCATCTGACATTGTAGAGGCTAATGCGCGTTATGCACTTACTCAGCCACCAGCAAATCCCGCACAAATTTTTGTATATGTGAACAACGTGCTTGTGCCACGTACACTCGTAAACGGGTGGGAGTATGATGCTGTCGAAAACGCTATACAGTTTTACGGCACTGCAGTTCCAAGCGTAGGAGATACAGTTTCAATCGATTACGTACCTGGCGCACCTATCTAGTGTTGAAATCTATTTCTTAATCTGCAGGCTCCTTGGGGATTAATTTCCACAAGCGAGCCTGCTTTTTTATTCCTATTTCTTCCATGGCTACAAGTTCTGCTCTAAGAGGGATATGTTCTGGAATTTGTAGCGGAGGGCTACTTTGGGCATCCCCTTGATTGACTTCTATCAGCAATAAGCTGCGAATAGCTTTGCTTTTTAGGAGATCAATAACCACTTGGGTGTTGTTGATCAGCATACTGGAAGCAAAGACACTCATATTACGTGCAATATAGGGAGTGGAAGATGAGGCAATTAAGAGATCATCGTTGTTAAATCCCTTTTCTTTATATACATCTCTCACAAATAGTTCAGTTTTATTAAGTAAACCCGCTAGTGTGTAGGTATTTTTTTGAGCCTCTCCCGCATGAAAAATATAAAGGGCGATAGCAACAAATAGAGTTATCTTTTCAGAAAAAAATTGATTGAGAAAAAATGTCAAAGAAATTGAACCTAAAATAAAAATTGGAAGAAAAAGACGAGAGTAAACGGGATAAGAAGCTTCGCCTGCGATGTAAAAAAACATCAATAAGGTATGCGCCATTACAGCATAGATGCCGATTTTCATAAGAGGTGAAACTTTTGTTTTCTTCTTTAAAAAAACAAAGTATGCAAACATAAAAACTACGAGTCCAAAGGATATCCAATGCGAGTAAACCTGCATGGATGGATTGGGCACGCAGCATGCATATGCAAATGAGATCATATTTGGAAAAATGTAAAATGGATCAAATGCTCCGTAGAGTGCGGTTTTAATTCCTCCTGAATAAGTTGAAAAATTTGTACTCAATTCTCCCTTCGATAAAATTCGCTGCCATATGTAGGGAAGTGAACAAAGTAAAATCATTAAAATAAACTGGAAGTGTTCGCGTGCAAGGGGTTTCAGAGTTGATCGACTTTTCCAAATTATAAAAAGAGCGATAACAGAGAGAGGCACTAGGGCTTCATAGCGAGTGTGAAGACAGCTTACAAAGCTAAGAAGATAAAATACAAAATACTTTTTTTCTTTACTTTGTAAATATGAGATCGCCATATAAAAATTAAGCAACAAAAGAGTTATAAATAAGGGTTCAAGTCCGGCAGAGCGGTAACTCAATACAAATAGAGGTTGTGCCATTACAAGTAAGCAAGCTGATAACATAAGAAATGTTGAGTTAGCTTTGTGAAAGATTCGACAAAGAATATAGAAAAATAAAAATGCTGCTCCTAGATTAACTAAGTATAAATTTTCTACCGTGTAACCTCTGAGAGAGTGCAGAATCGAACCTAAGAATGCAAGCAATTGAGGGCGTATAGGGAGCCCTTTTTGATAGAAACTAGAGATTTCATTTTGATTGAGCATTCCTTGAAAGACTACAGATTCTTTAAGCTGAAAAAGGGCGAGTGAGTGGGAAGTTATAAGTCCTTCATCGGCTTGAACACGCATATTTGCTTGAACACTTAAAGCCAGCAATACACAGAGCAAAAATGAAATGCTGAGTTCTCTGCGTCGTTCGATAAGTATTTTTTTTATGTCGGGAACGTTTTGAATGTTTAGGCTTAAGCTTTTGGCCCATAAAAATATAAGTCCAATAAAAAAATAGTATGACCCGTAGTAAAAAAAGTTTTCTGTAGCTGTTCTAGAACTAAAGCTGCCAATAACTACTGCGAGCGTTAAGGCTAAAGTAATAAGTTCTGTTTTATTGAATTTAATTCCAAACACTTCTCTATTACAAAACCTATACTGTAAATTTTCAAGCAAGCTAGTCTTGAAATAGTCTTATTTGTTTAATCTATATTATTAAATCTTTGGGAGGAATCGTTGAAGACTCCTCCCAATCTGAGCATAATCTAGTGTGTTATTTGCGGCGTATGGTCTTATATCCTTTGTTTTTCAAATAAGCATAACTTTTACGGGAATAACCAATTCCGTATTTTTTACCCCTAGCTTCTACTGTAACTACGCCACTGTTATCTTTGTTAGAAACAAGGAATATGTGACCGTTGCTTTTTCCGCGGTAAACCATGGCATCTCCCGCTTGTGCGTCAGAGTGAGGACTCTTATCCAAACGCACCCAAGGATAACCTCCGTCTTGAGCTCTTAAAAACTCATGAGTTGTAAGTCTCTTTGCTCCTGGAATAGCTTCATCTGTTTTAAGTACGCTTGGGTAGCCCCATGCTTTTTGTGTAAAACCAGAACAGTCTGCACCCAATATCTTTCGATTATTGACAGACCAACGAGATCCTCCCCAGACATAAGGAGAGCCTACTCCACTGTCTGCGTATTTGAGGACTTCTGTATTTCCACTCTTAGGTGAGATGGAGCTTTTCTTAACTTTAGTTTTGCTGGGTGCAATGTTTTCTTTATTGAGTGTAGGGCTCACGGCAGTAGCCGTTTGACTTCCACTACCAAAAGTAGTTTTGCCTAAAGCTTCTGCTTTTATTGCCACTAAAATCATACTTAAAATCATCCATGTTATTTTCATATATCCTCCTTCATGAGGTTAGTTCTCTCCAAAATCACTTTGGAGTATCTCGAAACTCGTTTTCTTCCTTTGAGAAGAATTAGGAGTGTCGGATAATTGAAACAATTTTGAGTCTTGAAAATGAAGATCTTGGTCTACGTGAATATCTTCTTTTCTTCGAAGAGCAGTTCTTGCTTTGGTTTCACCCGTGTGAAGGTTAAAAATAACTACTTCGCGTGGAAGCTGTTTTTCATCGTCAGCTTCGAGGTCGAGAGCTACAAGGCCAGATTTGAGAACACGATAGCTATTGAGGCGGGTGATATCTTCTCCGGTATTATGAGCTTTGCTTATACCTTCGCGGTTGTATTCTTGTATTTGAATAGAAGATGACCCATCGGCATTTTCTACAGCTGAAGTGCGAATAAAATGCCCGTTACGGCTTGGAAAACCAACTACTTTTTGAGTTAAATTTTCACCTTCATTTAATATATGGAACTCGTTTTCTCCGAGGCCTTTAAATATTAACGAATTCCCTAGGCTTTGCATTTCAAGAGATTGTGCCGCTCCATGAGTTGCCCTATCAGAAAAGCTAAAATTTGTTTTTTGTTCCCAAGGTGAATTTTCTTGATTCCCTGTAAGTTTCCAGACTTCGTAATAGGGATATGAGGTTCCTGTGTTGGGATTGAATTGACGAGAAAGTAATGTGACTTGATTTCTCGAGTCTAATGTTAGGCCTAAGGCTTGTCTGTTTTTAGGATAATCTATACTCGAAGGTGCTGTGTTTGAATCAATAGGATAAAAATTAATCCTGTTGTTTTCATTATCTAGGATTGCAAAAGTATTTTTATTTTTTAAATAAACAAATGCGCCAGGGCCCATTTTAGGCATATCCTGCTCTTTTGAAATTCCTAACTGAGCATGACCTGAGCCGGAACCTATGTTTTTAAGAATAATCTTTTTTTCTTTTACACCATATTCAGCAGCTCTTTTAGGGCTATTGAATATGTGCAAACTTGGAAGATACCTAGAAAGCGAAGATTGTTTTGTACTGGGTTCAACGGGAGTGACTGCGCTTGCAGTTCCGCTTTTGTTCTTTTTAGACTCCTCGGGAGTCGTTAAGGCAAAAGCCAAAAATAGAATAAGTAAAAAAACCGTTCCTTGTGCTTTTTTCATCTTACGTACCTCAATTCAAAGCAGCTAATCTAAAAATGTCGGGCTTTATGATGCATAGGCTATGCCAACGCCAGGTGGCCTAATTTTGCGACTTCAGAAAAAAGAATGCACAATGAGAATCTTTTAGACGAAAAATGTCAGACAGCGATTAAGACGCACACAAGCATTATAACATTTAAAATAACTGCAAGAGGGTGGAGCCATTTTATAGAGGGATCTTGTGCTAAAGAGGCTTCGCTAATCATAGGGCTTAAAACACTAAATCCAAGCACTGCAATCGCTGTTGCGAGAGCAATATAAAATATTTTTTTCTTACCAAGAAATAAATCAAGTCCAAACAAAGTAAAGCCGCAGAGAGAACCTAAAATATAATAAATAGGGAAGAGGTGGCCTTGAATATTGGCTGCCTCTGCTTTGGGTAGGAGTTTAAAAATTTGGGGTGCAATGACTCCTGAAAAGAAAAGAATACTTCCTAACCAAAGACCAGAAACTATTCTATAAATTTTAGAAAGAATTTTGTTCATCATTTATTCCCAACGTATAATTTTAACAAATTTTGGCTCTACGTTTTTATCATTTTTTAAAAGCCCGCTAAGGGTGTCTAAGAAGTCTTTGCTACGTCTATCAAAAAGAGAACGTGCCGGAGGAGGGACTTTATCTGAAATTAGTTTTAGAATTTTGAAAGCAGTTTCTTCATTCCAAGATACTTTGATTTCATTAAATTCATTGAGGCTCATTTTCCTAGCAGAAAACTCTCGCCCACTGGCTTGTCTAAACAGAGCTGTGGTGAGTCGTGCCCAAGCTGATTCATTTTCTTCGAATTTTTCACTTACAAGTAAGGAAGTGCCTATCGTTTCACTAAAGAAGTGACCTAAGATTCCCAAGGCACCTAATTGATCAGCGCAACGATGAAGAGTTTCGAGTGTGAAATATTTAAAGTTCTCTAGTCCGAGGTCACGCAAAACATCGGGGTGTTGAATCTGAGGGTGACGGCCATGGAGTGAATTTAAAAATTCACGCTCAGAACTTTCGAATAGATTGAGTGGAAAGTTTTTCTTTACCTCAGAAGCAGCACGATTTAAGTCTTGCACCAAAGTCCAACCCAAACGGCTCACTTCAAAAACAGATTGAACTTTAAGGTCTTCGGCAGCTTTTTTTTCGTCTCCTCCAGAGAGGTAGAGTAAACCGAGATCAAGGTATGCGCGTGTGCGTGCAGCTGAGTCTCTGAGAGGATCAAGGCCTTCATTAAGCATATCTTCAGCGGTGAAAACGGCATTTACGGTGCGAACCACTTCCATGCGCAATAGCTCCAGCATGTGGTTGTTTTCAATGTGTTGCATAGCTTTTCTAAAGTAACCTTCATCGCTAACTGCTTTAGAAATGGGTTGGGGTAAGAAATCTTCGTTTCCTAAAGTTTCAATAAGTGGGCTGTCTTCTTTTACATGCTTCTCTAGAGGATGCTCCAAGAGCTGTTTTCTTAAGTCAGGCGCGCTGATACGCGAGAAAAACTTCAAAGCATCTTCGCGTTCAACAAAGCCAAGTTCTTCTATACGAGCTTTTTTAATTTGATAGCCAAACTCTTCGAGATCGTTTTTGTTCTCCCACTTTAAACTTTCAAGATGTCTGCGCATGAGATCAATATCTACGGAAGACATTTTATTTAGCCAGTGAAATAGGCGATCACGCAAATTGCTATCGGCTGTTTTAAATAGCAAGGCATACTTGCTATCGGGTGTAATAAGCATTCTTTCTTCTTCGATTTCAGGTGGCTCCTGCGGATCAAAATCCACGACATCTACAACTTCTTTGAGGGCCAATACAATAACTTCGGGATCAATTTCTTTCATGTACTCCAGGAGTTTTTCAGGAGTCGTGTAACTCATAAATTCAAAGTATTTGAAAAAACGTTCAGCTAAGAATTCATCCCCTTTCCAGCAGTCGAGGTCTAAGACGCCTTGAACTTGCGTGGCTTTTGCATTTTCCATAACCCATAGAGCGCTTTCGGTATCAGCTTCTTTGAGAGCTAAGAAAAGAGTTTCTGCAGGCAACATCCTGAGAGTTTCTACTTCTTTATCTGCGCTAACTAGGGGAAGGGAGGGGATAACAGCTTTTAATAGGCCATTTAAACTCATCGCAGGAATAGATATCACTCTTTGCCAAGGAGCCCAAGAAACTTTTGATTCTATGGGCTCCGTAGTGCCTTGATCAGGCTATTCGAGCCTATTTGAGGTTTATATAGCTAAATATTTAGGGTTTTTGGCTGTATTTATCGAGAAAATTAACGGTTCCTTCTATGAGTTTTTTAATGTTTTCCTTGTTTTGGAAGGAGTGCCCCTCGTTTTTATAGACTGTATACTCTACGGGGATTTTGAGTTCATTGAGGCGAGCAACAAAAGCATTCATCTCTGAAAGCACGGTTCTAACATCGTTTTCGGCCTGATTGATTTTGAGTGGAATTTTAATGTTTTGAGCAAAGAAAAAGGGGGAGCGATCTCGGTAGAGCTTTTTGTCGTGAACGGGGTGTCCTACTTCACTTAAAAATTCACCTTGCCAAGCAGGATCGGGAGGAATGCTTTTTATAAATGTAAAAAGATTGCCTATAGCAACAGATGCTTCGGCTGCTTTGAACTCAAGAGGGTATTGGGTGATCGTAGAAAGAACGGAGTATCCACCGAAACTAGCACCTACAATAAAAAAGTTCTTCGGATCTACAAATGGAAGTTTGGAAAATTCTTTCTTAGCCCATATGAGATCTTTAATGTGGCCACCGCCCCAATCCTTGTCGTTTAACTTTTCAAAGTTTTTCCCATAACCTGTACTGCCGCGAAAATTTGGGCCCAAGACAATATACCCGCGATTAACCCAGTATTGAAAACGTACACTGTAGTCATGTTCTGTTAAATAATCTGGCCCTCCGTGAGGCCAAAGTATGACAGGGTATTTTTTATTTCCTTTAAGCCATTCTTTTTTAGCAAAGTAAACGGCATGTATAGGCTTTGAATCGAAGGACTTGTAATCAAAGTCAAAGGAGCTAGCAAAATCCTGGTCTCGAATGGGACTGGCATTGAGTTTGTAAAGCTCTTCGAGTTTTTGTGTTTGAATAGAGTATTCGTAAAGAGTGCCTGGATTGCTAGAGCTACGTGCAACAAAAGTCCACTTGCGTCCTTCGAAAGGGTAAAGACTTTGCACACTCAAAGACATGTCTTTAACTTCCGCTGGAAGTTTGATTTCTCTGTTAAAAAAACCATCGAAAAGCTTAAGTTTGTTTTGCGCCTTTTGACTTTCGGCCAGCATGCTTAAGTCTTCTGTTAAGGAATAAGAGCAATAAAGATCTTTAGCGGGATCTTTGTGAATAGGGGTGATTTTCAGAGTTTTTATATTTAAAAGTGCACAGTAGTCGCGATCAAAATTATAATTTGTGTTGATAAGTACAATGTCTTTTTCTTTAGGGTGATAATTGTTAACTTCATAAGAGTTTTTAGGAGCTAAGTCTAATTTTCTTAGTTTTTGATTGGAGAAGTTTAATTCGTAAAGTTCATTTTCAGAGTTATTAACGCTTAATGATACAAGCGCAGAGTTTTCAGAGGGGCTAATGTTTGCTTCGCTTATACTCAGTCCTTTAGAAAGACGCTTAACTTTTTGATTTTTCTTATTGTAAACATATAGAGAATATACGGCTTTGTTTTCGTGGTTTGAGCTAAAGTAGAGGCGCTGTCCGTCTTCACTAATTTCTACAGGATAGGTTTTATAATTTGTGTGACCAAAGATTTTTTGAATTTTTCTTTCTTTTGGAAAATATTCATAAACTTGTGTGTTTTCATCTCCACCATTGTCTTTAGTTAGGTAAAGAGATTTGTGTTGTGGATCGCTGTAAAAATATGAAATAGGCGCTCCCGCATCGTATTCCAAACTTAGTTTTTTATTTTTTTCATTGAGACTGTAAATACGAGCGTAGGGATCTGTGGGACCTTTGAGCAATACGTAGAATAAGCCATGCTCTGAAGATCTGATAAATCCACTTCGAGGTGAGAGAATATGTTCAAAATCGTCGTAAGAGTAGCTTTTATAGCTTGAGCGAGTGGTACCACATGTTGTTAACAGTAAGAGTCCGAGAAGCCAAAATCCGCGCATATTCTTGGTTTAGGTCAAAGGCCTATGAATAGCAATTGTGGCCTCTAATGGCTCTTGTTGCGAGTAGGCTGCTTAATGCACTTTCCTGTACTAGGCTTGACCTCTATACTCCTATGGGCGCAGCACTTGAACGATCTAAGCTTCAGAATTTTTTTCTAATCATTGCACTTGGTATCCAGAATGCCCTCACGCCTTTTACAATTGATATGTACTTGCCAGCATTTCCGGAGATCGCACGAGATCTGAATGTGACTATGGCGCAAGTGGGACTTACTATTTCAATATATTTTATTGGTTTTGCATGTGGGCAAATTATATATGGCCCCTTGCTTGATCGTTTTGGGCGCAAAGCCCCTTTGCGTGTAGGGCTCATTATTTACGTACTTTCAACGTTGGGATGCGCAAATTCTACTTCGCTTTCAATGCTTATTTTTTTTCGTTTACTCTCATCACTGGGAGGTTGCGTTGCTTCTGTTTCAAGTATGGCTATGGTTAGAGACTTTTTTCCTCCCAGTGCTGTAGCAAAAGTTTTATCTATGTTGATGTTGGTCTTAAGTGCTTCGCCTTTACTTGCACCTTCGGTAGGAAGTTTTGTTGTCCTGCATGCAAGTTGGAGAGCTATTTTTTACATACTAGCCGGTATGGGAGTTTTTGTTTTCTTGCTTAGTTTTGTAGCTCTTCCGAAAGACAAATCAGCTGATCCCAACACTGATCTTAATCCGCGAGCCATCTTTAATAAGTTTAAAGAGATTTATCGTAATCCGCAGTTTTTTACTTATACTATGGCGGGAGCCTTTTCGTTTGCAGGACTCTTTGTTTACATTGCGGGCTCTCCCACAATTTTCATGAGTGGTTTTGGAGTCTCTCCGCAGACATATGGAATTATTTTTGCAATTTTAGCGAGTGGAATGATTGGTGGTGGGCAGCTTAACTTATTTTTGCTGCGCAAGTTTGATGGAAAAAAGATTTTTCGTAATGCCATTAAGGCACAGCTTTTGGTGGGTTTTGTATTTTTATTAGGAGCAATTAATAACTCTTGGAGTATGCCCGCAACTGTTGCAATTCTCTTTTGTGTCTTGTTGTGTGCGGGGATTGCTTATCCTAATGCAGCTTCGCAGGCGCTTGCGCCCTTTACTAAAAACATTGGAAGTGCGGCAGCTTTACTGGGTTTTCATCAACTGGGAGTGGGGGCTTTAATGTCAGCAGGTGTCAGCCTCTTAGAAATCAAAGGAAGCTTGCCAACAGCGTTGGTTATAGCCTTTTCGTGTACGATAGCTTTTCTGATTCTTAAATTTAGAAAAGAAATAGCCTCTGAGCTAAGTACGAGCGCTTCTTGAGAGTTTTTTTTTAAAAAAAATAGGGCCTGTTTCTAAAAACAGACCCCTCATGAAAATAAATACCTAAAACTTAGTTTGAAGAACTGCTGCTTTGAGCTTCGCGAACAATTTTTCCATCTTTGTCTTTTACAAGATCTTTATTTGAGTCGCGAACGGCGTCTGCTTTGCCAGCATTTGCTGCTTCTGTGCCTACAGTGCCGGGTGCAATTCCCTCTTGAGCAGAACCGTTATCGCCGGGAACTGTTTCGGTGCTCTCAGTTGTTGTGGTTGTGCTATCTTCAGAAATTGCGTTGTCTGTTTTTTTAGTACAAGCAAAAGCAAGAACAAGCGCGGTGATTATAAATACATGTTTCATCTTGGGTCTCCTTCTTGAAGCTCTGGTGTAGGAGTATAGCGGTAAAGCATGTTACTTTTCGAATAAACAAAAACTTCTTATGAAACTGTAGACTATTTGCCACAGTTTTTGTTTAGGTAGCCTGGTTGATAGCTTCTTCGAGTGCAATCTCTGAGTTTATCTTTTTATTTTCTAACTGCTCAACAGGAGCTTTTCGCAAATTTTTTACAATTCCAACCCACGAAAGCATTTTGAGGATGTAGTAAGTCGGATCCCATTCCCACCAATAGAAACCTTGATTCGCGCTTGTCATGTACGTGTGGTGATTGTTGTGCCAGCCTTCACCCATAGTAAGAACTGCAAGTAAGAAATTATTACGGCTTGTATCTGTCGTTTTATAACGTTGAGAGCCGAAGATATGAGAAAGCGAATTGATGGTAGAAGTTGCCTGCCAAGTAAGTACAGTGCTTATGAAAAAGCCCCACATCAAAACTTGAACACCACCTAAGGCGTAAAGGCCAATCGCATATAAAAGGGCGGGAAGATAATCATGTTTATCGAGAAAGCGGAGCTCGGGATACTTTGCAAAATCAGGGATAAGACTAAGATCTGTTGCTTGGTGTTCTTTAGATAAATACCAACCAATGTGTGACCACCAAAAACCATCTTGTTTGGGCGAGTGCAAGTCTTCGGGTTGATCAGAGTATTTGTGGTGATCTCTATGATGTCCGGCCCACCATAGAACACCGTTTTGTGCAGCTGTTTGAGCTAAAAATGCCATCCAGAATTGCCAAAAGCGATTGAGCTTGTAGCTTCTATGTGCAAAGTAGCGGTGGTATCCCGCAGTGATGCCAAACATGCGAAGAAAGTAACTGCCTAAACATATGAAAAATAAATTCCACGAATACTCTACGTAAAAAAGTGAAACGATGGCGACAAGGTGAATAAGGAAGTAGGGAATACTTTCCAGCCATGCAATGGGGTAGTGAGGGCGAATAGCTTCACCCGAGCGGTATCTTACTTTTTCAGCCATAATTTCGAGCTTAGGTTAGAAGCTAGGTTAAAAAGCTTCAAGTATTCGAGCGTTTTATTAGCAAGCTAGCACTCGGCCCCCTATAGTGATCTACAAAGACTTTGCTATGACGCTAAGGCGCTTGGCTTCTCTATGTACGTGTTAAGTACGCGGGGGTGTATTCGCTATAATCGCAAATAAGCGCAATATGCGATTAATATCGTCGCTATTTTTAATGCGCTCATAAGCACGGATCTGACCTATTTGGTCTATCAGAACAAAGTGTTCCCCATGCGCGATATCAAAAGCGGGGCTCATGTCTGTTGCGTCATTACTGACCGGATATTCTAGAGCGCTCTTAAAATTATCTACAACGAGCTTGCGAATGTCTTCTTTGCTGCCTGTTAGAAAATTCCAAGTGTCATGGCGCGCGTTGTAGCTTTTTGCGTAGGCCTTTAAGACCTCAGGCTTATCATGATCTGGATCAACCGTAATACTTAAGAGTTGAATGCTTTTAGCTGTACCCTTTAAGCGCTCTTGTACTTGAGACATACTCTTTGTAAGAACAGGGCAGACACTAGGACAGCGCGTGAAAACAAAGTTCACAAGTAAAACTGAACCCGCCACTTGAGGGGTGCCAAACGGCAATCCATCTTGGTTGGTAAGTGCAAAGGCACCTAACTGACCAAGGACAGGCGGCTGAGGAATAGGCGGTCGCTTAAGGCTTAAAACTAAAGGGAGTGAAAAAAGAATTAGAACAAGCGCGATCCAAAAAAGTTTTGATTCAAAAACTTTGGTAACTTCGCTCTGAGCGAGTTTTTTATTGAGCGGCTGTTCCGGTGTTTGAGAAGTCGTATTTGTCATATTGAGCCCTTCTTTCGTTTAGATTTTCCATGAATTGTTTACGAGCTGGAAGGTCGTATTTAAGTTGGTAAAGAGAGTTCACGTAGTAAGCAAGAGCCCATTGGTTTTGCTCGGATTCTTCTTCGTTTCCACTGGGCGAGAGTAAGCCTTTCCAAGCAGGCATAGCGGTACCATTGATACCAACTCCCAATACTTGGTAGATGCTCTCAACGCTGCCACTTGTTTTAATAAAGTTTTTAGTAAAATCAGGAGGCATCACCTTTGTGAGATAAGCGCTATCTAAAAGAGTTCCAAGATGAGGTTTGGTTCGAATTGTTTGAATTCCGTTTCCTGTGAGCTCTTTAGAGTATTCGTTGATTTTATCCATGGATTCATAGGTAGGGTGGCATGTGTAGCACTGAGCCAATCCATGATAAAGCTTAGCTCCTTGTAAGATCGCTTCTTTTTCGCGTCCTTTCCATTTGTTTTCACTGATAGAAACAACTTCTCCAGGAACTTTTTCTTTCCACACGGGAGAGAAGGTTTTGATGTATTGAGTAACAGCATCAAGGTCCTTGTCTTCTAAGTCCCAAGGCAACATCCCAGTGCCACGTAATCCGTAGCGAATGGTGTGTTTTAAGTCTTCATCGCGAGGTAATTCACCGCCTGGAACGTTTGCAAATTTAAAAAGACCTTGTTTGAAGTTACGAGGCAAGGGCATTTGGCCTTGTGCTGCTGGACCAACTCCATCTCCATTTACACCATGACAACTCATGCAGTTATTCATGTAGATATCGTAGCCATGGTTCAGAGTTGCAGCAGAAACCCATTTGCCACCAAGTTTCATAGGAGCGGTAAATTTTTTGGATTTACAGCCTCCCAAAACCAAGAGAGCTAAAATTGCGACTGTCTTTAATTTTACACACACGTTCATAAAAGATTCCTCTACAAGGCTAGGGCCAAAAATATGGCCAGCCATACAACTCCTAAAAAATGCCAAAACCAAGACCAGAGTCTTAAGCTTTGAGTGTTTGCAGGTTTAAAAAACTTCCAAAGAAGTCCCCCTAAACCAAAAACAAAATGGATACCGTGAAACAGAATAAGGAAGGCTACAGAGCTAGAGTAAACATGCCCGCGCACATCAAAGGTCATCCAATCTTTGAGCGCTATAAATTGTAAGATTCCAAAAAAGACACCTGTAAGCATTCCCATAAACCAGAAGAACTTAAAGTCCCCCAGTTTTTCACTCTTAAATGCCGTCAAAGCTTTAGTTAAAAAGATAGAAGAGAGTGCAATCGTAAGAGTGCTAATGCTGGGAAGTGTAAGCGGAAAACTTTCAATATAGGGAGGTGGCCAAAGCGGTGTTTTTACGCGAGCTAAGGTAAAGCTCAGAATAAAAGTTCCAAAAAGCATGGTCCAAGACGCAAGCGCAACTAAAAAGAAAAGCTCTGTATTAGAGAGCTTTCCATTCTTGGAATCTTGCGATTTAGAGACGCCCATAGGCGCTTTGAAAGTGCTCACCATTATTTTGTGCTAATTCCCTCAACATATTCAGTTTGAGAAAGCCAATCTCGGCCAGTGACTTTGGGATTAGAAAATTCATGCGGACCATTGTACACAACAGGAATGGTATCAAAGTTATGATGTGGAATCGGAGTTGGAGTTGTCCACTCAAGAGTTCCAATTTTCCACGGATTGCTCTCTGCAATAGCTCCGCTGCGCATGGATTTAATAAAGTTATAGAGGAACAAGAATTGCGCAAAAAAGACTAAGAACACCGCAAGGCCAATGTAGATGTTAAGTCCCAAGAGAGGCTTCAAATAGTTATACTCATAGGGGTTATAAATCCTGCGATGCATGCCTGCGTAACCCGCAACCATTTGCCCGATGAAAATATAAAGAATAGGAAGCAACGTGAGCCAAAAGTGAATTTTGCCAAGTTTTTCATCCAGCATGCGGCCGAACATTTTGGGGAACCAAAAATAAGTAGCTGCAAAAGCTCCTAAAAGAGCAGCTACGGCCATAGTTAAATGGAAGTGTCCTACTACGAAGTAAGAGTTGTGCAGAATGAGGTTGGTAGATACAGCTCCTAAGTGAAGACCTGTTAATCCACCGATACCGAAGGTAATGATTACTCCTAAGCTAAAGAGCATGGGTGTATGGAGTTGAATTTTTCCTCTCCAAATAGTTCCCAACCAGTTCAAGAAAAAG
Source organism: uncultured Bacteriovoracaceae bacterium (assembly GCA_964538275.1). Taxonomy (GTDB): domain Bacteria; phylum Bdellovibrionota; class UBA2428; order UBA2428; family UBA2428; genus CANIGN01. The sequence goes on along the minus strand of CAZIFW010000015.1, from coordinate 4,065 downwards.
ATTCCAGAGGGAATAGAGATCAAGAGAGTTAAAGTTGTAAACGCGCCCGTCAAGAGAGGGGACATTCCTGTTGTAAACATATGGTGACCATATACAACTGCGCTCAGTACGGTGATTGCCGTCATTGAGTAAGCTGTTTTCATGGCACCAAAGGCAGGTTTGCGCGCAAAGAATGATAACAGGTCAGAAACAATACCCCACGCAGGCAAGATCACGATGTACACTTCTGGGTGACCAAAGATCCAGAATAAGTGTTGGTAAAGAATGGGGTCACCTTGCGTGCCGGCATCAGAAAGTGCCGCTGCAAGGAAGAAACTTGTTCCAAAAGTTCTATCTAACAAAAGTAGAATGAACGCAGCTGTTAATACTGGCAAGAAAAGAGCGTTCAAAATAGCTGTTAAGAAAAGTCCCCAAATAGTGAGGGGAAGTTTTTTGAAGGTCATTCCGGGCGCTCTTAAACGAATCACAGTTGTGATGTAGTTGATAGCTCCCACAAGAGAGGAGTTACCCATAAAGAAGAGCGAGATGAGCCACAGCGTGTGCCCCATCCCTGGCGACCACTGACTATGCGCCAAGGTGGGATACGAAGTCCAACCTACAGCCGATGCTCCCAGCGGAACAAAGAACGATGCAAGCATAATGATACCGCCTACAACTGCTAACCAAAATGAAAGCATGTTGAGCCACGGAAAAATCATATCGCGCGCTCCAATCATGAGCGGAATACAAAAGTTACCAAACGCTCCTATGAGAATGGGTGTAATGGCAAAGAAAATCATAATTGTTCCATGCATTGTGAAAAGCATGGTGTACACATCTGGAGGAATGATTCCGTTGCTAGAAGGAAAGAGTAGATTTCCTAAGATAGGAAACGGCTCACCTGGGAAAGCCAAACACCAGCGAATTAAAACAGAAAGAAAAGCACCGATGAAGGCCCAAAAAATTCCGTAAAAAAGAAATTGTTTTGCAATGACTTTGTGATCGTAAGAGATCAAGTACTTGCTAATAAAAGTGGTGGGCTCCGCATGAAGATGATCGTCGTGTGCGGACTGTGGATTGTTAGATGAATGACTGCTGCTCATATGCTTCTCTGTATTTCCTTCCTCTGTTCCATTTAGAGGGCCCAATTCCAACCCCAGTGAGTTGCGACATCATCTGGGTCATAACGGGCTTCGGACCATTCGGACATTTCTTTTGACCAAGCTTCGAAATCCTCTTGTTCAACAACTTTCATAAAACCTTTCATCTTATAGTGAGCGGTTCCACAAAGGTGCATACAGGCAATTTCAAAATCTCCGGTTTTAATAACTTCAAACCACATGCGTGTGATGGATCCTGGAAGAGCGTCCATTTGGCGACGAATTTCAGGAACCATGAATCCGTGAATAACATCTTTAGATTTTAGTTGAATAGAAACGGTTTTCCCTTTGGGAATCCACATTTCGTTTGTAGTTACGATATCGTCGGCAGTTCCAAATTCGCCATCGTTACCCACGTAGCGAAAGTTCCATAGCCACTGCTGAGGCATAACTTGAACACGAACAACGTCTTTGCCAGCAGGAGGCGCCATAAAATATTTTTGGGTATCTACAACTGAAAAATAAATCAAAACTAAATCAAGAGTGATGAAGAAAAGAACGTCAAAGAAAAGTGTGACTTTGTGTTCTTTGTGTCCGTCTGTGTAGAGCGCAGCTTTTGCTCCGTTTCTGTCGCGATAAGCGTAGGTAAAATAAACAACGCCTATGATCATCAGCAAGAAGTAGAAGAATGTTCCCCAAGTTACGTAACCAAAGAGCCAGTCAAAATGTGCCCCGTCTGAAGAAATAATGTCTGGACCCATGTAGGTTTTTAAACCATCGGGATTGGGCCATGTGCCTTTGGCATGAACTCGATCTTTTTCAAAATTAGGGTTGGATTGGTGAAGTTGTTCTTGGGTTTGTGCCCATGCGTTTGAAACAACAAACAACAACACAATCAAACGACATAAGTTTTTGGTGAAATTCTTCATGATGATCATTACAGGAAACTCCTTAGCAAAACTTCCATAGCCCAGACTCCAATGGTGAGCGGTAGGTAAATAAGCGAAGCAAAAAACACTTTGCGTGTAGGGTTCATTTTTAAGGGATTAGCAGGCGTGGCTTCTAAAAGGCTTTCAACACAAAACCAAATAAAGGAAATACCCATCAACAAAGAAGCGCCCATGTACATCAAACCCGCCAGATTTAAAAAATACGGAAGAAAACTCACAATGACAAGCAGGGCGGAATAAAGAAACATATGCCACTTGGCCAAAGGGATCCCTGATTGCACGGGAAGTGTTTTAAGGCCAGCACGTGCGTATTCATCGCGACGGTAGATAGCGATAGAAATAAAGTGAGGAAGTTGCCAAAGGAACAAAATCCAAAAAAGAAGAGAGGCAGTGGTACTTAGATCTCCGCGAACAGCTGTCCAGCCCATGACAGGAGGAAGAGCGCCCGGGATTGCGCCTACAAAGAGAGAAATGGTAGAGCGGCGCTTAAGGGGAGTGTAGAGCAAAACATAAGAGAGCAAGGCGATGAGTCCCAAGAAAAGTGTAAGTGGATTTGAGAAGTAGTGAAGAAGTGCAAGACCAGCAGCAGAGCAAATGGCAGCACCTAAGAACGCTTCAGAGTTTTTGAGCGATCCTGTTACAAGAGGGCGATTTTTAGTGCGCTCCATGTAAACGTCTACGTCGCGTTCCATCCAGCAGTTGCTGATGTTGGCGCCCGCAACCAAGAGCATGACTCCTATTGAAGCTAGGACGAGCGAGAACAATCGCGTTGTTTCAATAGGGAGTGCAATCACTACCCCTATGAAAAAGGTAATGATAACCATGGAACTGAGTCCCGGTTTTGCGCATTCAAGGAGATCGCGTAGCAGTCGCTTCACTTCCCGTATTTTCCTCTCAATTTCAAAAAGAGCCCTGAAACTAGCGCCCAAAGTACGAGGCCAAATGCCAAGTGCAAAGTAATCGCTAAAGGCGCAATATATGTACCCACAACTTTAATCCCTAACAATACTTGCACTGTCACAACTAAATGGATTCCAATCAAGTGTCTTCTGAGAGATTTCAACTTGTTAAGTCGAGCGAACTTAAGCATGGGGATAGTGAGTCCAATAAGAGAAAAGAGTAATAAATAGCCATTCAGGCGGTGAAGCATATGAAGTTGCCCTGGAGCATTCTCGGGCCAGAGAGTGAGTTTTGCAGTTGCAAGCTCTTGGCAGAGGAGAGCTGCTTCCCAGCCAAGTCCACATACAGGACCCGCTCCATAATGACGAATGGTTCCGCCCAACACTATTTGAATGAAAGTGAGGAGCATTGCGATACCTGACAGTTTTATAAGCTTTGGTGGAATTTTTACAGGCCACTTAATGTCGCCGCAAGTTTCAAAATATATATAGAGAACTGCGACAAAGAAAACATGGCTCAAGGCTAAGTGAATAGTGGAATAAAGAGGAGTGATTTGCGTAAGTACTGTAGCTCCACCCATTACTCCCTGAACAATAACGAGCACGAGAGTGATGAGAGAGGCTTTGTGAAGTTTACTTTCTTCTTTGCGAATTTTTGTAGAGAAAAGCACTATGATACACACCAAAATTCCAATGAGTGTACCTAAAAGTCTATGTGAGTGTTCGATAGCTACGATACCGGTCATTTCTGGAAAGAAAGTTCCGTGGCAGGTAGGCCAATCTGGACAAGCGAGTGAAGAGCCTGTGTTTTTAACCACTCCTCCTAAGATGATCATGATGAAAGTTAGGAAAATGGTGGCACAGGCAGTGTAGAAGATTCTCTTTTTAAATATTTGGCTTTGGCTCATGTACGTTCTCCATAAAGACTAAAGTAAATAAGGACTCCGGTGACAGAAATGTACATCCAGAGGGGCCATACCCAGCGTGCCCAGCGCGTATGTTTTTGCCAGTTTTGCTTGTAAGCATTGAAGAGGGTGCCCAGCACTCCAGGAACTAAAATGACAGCTCCGATAATGTGGCTGATAAGCATAGTTAAATAGAGAGTTCGAGTAATACCTGTGCCCGAAAAAGGACGAG
>CAZIFW010000014.1:0-45443 GCA_964538275.1 uncultured Bacteriovoracaceae bacterium | reverse complement strand
TGCGTTGACTTTGAAAAAGACAGAAGAGTGCAAGGCTAAGTGAGCTTCCTAAATAGAGGATTCCAATAATACGATCGCGTCTCTTAGAAACTTTCATATTAGTAGCTCACTTTGATAACGGTGTTGTCAGGTAGGTAGTCGCCGTTAAATTCAATGCGGTTTTTAGAAGCGTTGTAAGTCCAACCATTGGTTTGGCTAGTAGGGAATAAAGATCCACCTACTTGAACTTGGATATCGCTTACATTTTGAGGAGCACCTTTAAGTACAACAAAGGGGTTATATCTCAAAGTGATGCTACTAGAGGCTTCAGGTGTTACATCTAGCTTCACTGCGTTTGATCCGCTCATGTAAACCCATTCGCTGTTAGGAATGAGATTTCCGTTTTTGTAAACCTTAATAGATTGAACATCTACGTTAGTCGTACCAATTTGAAAAATGTTAGCGGGTTTGCTCACGTCACGAGCGAGTTGATCAAGAAGTGCAGGAAACTGAGAGCTTGCTCTTAATATACAATGACTCACAGCACTTGCGCTGACTGGAGCTTGACCCGCAATTGCGCGACCACGGTTTTCAATGATCTGTGCTGTTTCTGCAAGTCTTCTACCTTGAGATTCTCCAAAGTCTCCCGCAGGGCTACAGTTGGGGTTCATTCCCGCAACAATTGCGCGAGCGCTTACGAAAGCAGGAATGTTAGAAGCTGTTCCTTTATGTTGAATAAGCTTAGTCGCATATTCAGATGTAGAGGTTCCGCTTGAGAAGTAGTTAGGGCTTTCATCATCCGTATCGGACACAAAAAGGTAAATCAATTGAGATCCAGGGCGAACGAAGTTTTGTTTTTGTGAATTCATCACTCGATCAGCGGCTTCTAACATGAGGTTGGTGTTCTCGTTAAGAGTGGCACCAATGTCCTGAAGTTGATTGATCAAGCTGCTTTGCTGAGAATTCGACATTATAGAATCGATCAATATGTTTTTGTAGAAACCACGACCATTAAGGCCGTTTACTCGACCCGCGTGAACGTTGCCGTTAATAAAACCAACTCGATAGTTTACGCCATCATTATTGTTAACAGGCTGATCTTGAAGTGACTCAATGAAGTCTGTGAGACCTCCCATAAACTCTTCGCGTTTGCTCGCCCTTGGGTCGCTCGTATTGCCCGAGTTAAATCCCATGGATGCACTGACATCCACAACGAACATATAGTCAGCTTGCAAAATCTTGTTTGCTTGCTGGTAATCATCGCGAGTATTGAGCGTAAAAGTTTCAATCCGCGCTGATTCAAACGTTTTAGGATCTTTGCTACAAGCAGCTAAGATCCAAACACATAAGATAAGTCCAAATAATTTTAAATCCCTCATATATCATCCCCTCTCTAGTAATAAAAAGGGTCCTTTGAGGATTAAGCTGCAATCTTTAAGCCAAGGCTTTTAAATGCCATGTAGAGTGCGGGCAATCTTGATATCTTCTTGAATTCTTTGGATTAATTCTTCTTTGCTGTTAAAGCGCTGTTCGGGTCGAATTCTGTCTATAAAGTCGACAGTGAAGTGTTTAGAAGACAGACGGTCGTCCCAACCAGAAAGCACGTGAGTTTCGAAGTACTCACCTTCTGTAGCATTGTGAAATGTTGGGCGAATTCCGAAATTTGTGATGCCCGCAAGCACCTTATTTTCGATGTGAATTTTCGTAACATAAACACCATGCGGAGGTAAGCAATAGGAAGCTGGTTCCTTTAATTTGGGTGCACTGGCATTTAGGGTGGGAAATCCTAGTTCACGACCTCTAGCATCACCATGAATTGTTAAGAGTGGAAGCGAATAATCAAAGCCACAGATCTTATTTGCGAGCTTAATATTTCCACTTTGGATGTGAAGACGAATTTCAGTGCTCGAAACAATAATGCTGTCGTGTTCTATGGGTTTGAATATTTCTACATGAATACCATTTTGTTGGCCCCATTTGTTAAGAACATCAGGGTTTCCACTGCGGTTTTTACCAAAATAGAAGTTGTTTCCAATCACAACATGCTTGGGACTAAAGTTATTATTGAGCCACGACAAAAATTCTTCAGCGTTTAAATTAGAAAAAGGAGTATCAAAGTTTTGAATGTGAATGTCATTAATACCAAGGCTATTAATACGGCGAAGCTTTTCCTCAAGGCTACAAAGACGTGTGGGTATGGGGCGAATTCCTAAAAATTCACGGGGGTGGGGATCAAAACTTAAAACAGAAGGGGTGCAAGTGCTTCCCGCAAGCTCTATGACTCTCTTAATAAGGGCACGATGACCCAAGTGCACGCCATCAAAGTTTCCGATCGTTATTGAGCGTGGGAGCGGACTCATTGTTTTCTTGTATAGGCTGGGATTTAGTCTGCTGACAATAAGAGATGTAGTCTTTGCCCCTCAAAAGCTCTGGATAAATTTCCTTAAAACGAGTGCAGGCTTTAGTTAATTCTGCATTACGTTCAATGAGTTTTAGGGAGTGAAGGTAAATTCCAAAGAGAGTGGACTTGAGTTCTGTTTTATAAACACTGTGATTGAGTAGGCTGATGACTTCTTCTAGATCGGCTCGTGTACCTTCAATAGGTTTAAAGTTTAAGCCTTTGCGGTATTCGTAAATGAGTAATGAGATTTTTTCTTTTAAAGTAAGTGGCCGAGGAGAATGCGGAAGGGCCTTTTTATATTCATCAAGAGCTTCCGAAAGTCGCCCTTGGGCTTTAAGTTCATCTGCCTCATATTCTCTTAGGCGAGCAATGTTTTGTTGAGCAAGCTTTTCTGCCTCACCTTTAAGATTTTTTGGGGTTTCTTTCATTATTTTTTCAGCTTCTTCTTTTCGATTGAGTTCAAGATAAGCACGAGCAAGGCGAATTTTAATTTCAGGCTTGGAGCTAATAAGAGGTGCGGGTGCTTTGTTTGTCCAAGAAATGTAGTCATTCCATTTTTCGCTAGTTGCTAAAAGCTGAAGAAAGTCTGTCCAGTTTTGTGAGCTTTCTATTTTGTCACGAGTCATCCGCTTCATAGCTTCAATCGCATCTATAGTTAAGTTTTTAGAGATAAAATAATTAAACCTTTTTTGATGTGCGTCTTTATTACGTGGATCAATGACAATAATTTTTTCCCATAATTGCATTTCTTGAGGAAAGTTTTTTAGCGCTCGAGCTACGTTAGCTTGGTAAGTAAGGGTTTCAATCGCAAGAGTTTTACTCGCTTCGGGATGTTCAGAAACTCTTGCAGCTCTTCTGGAAAACTCTTCAAAAACTCGTTTGGTTTCAGCAACAGCAATGGGTTTATCTGCAATTTCTTTAAGCTGAATATTTTGTGCTTCTGCATAGAGCTGAAGATTCTTAATCAATATACTTAGGTTTTTGGGTTCAATTTGAACAGCCCTATCCATGTAAATCATTGCAGAAGGTAAATCACCATGAAGCTTATAAAATTCGGCAACGGTTTCTTGAAAAGAAGCGTTTTCTTGAATGCTTGGCTCCGGACGAAGCATGAGTTTTTGAAAAAGCTGATCTTTAATTTTCAGACAGTACTTCATGGCATTTTTTTGTGCGCCCGAATACTTAGAGTTTGCAAGAATTTTTAATTCTTTGATGAGGCCCTCAAGTTTACTTAAGAGTGCTGGTCCTCTGAACTCGCCAGCAGCAAGAAGTTCTTTTTCTTTTTGGATGGCTTCAGGGCTGCAGTTTTGGCCATGAGCAAGTCCGGCCACAAAGATGAGAGTCAAAAATATGCGCATCTCATATTATTTTACATGAACTTTTGAATAATAAAAAACCCACTCCTTCAGATGAAAGAGTGGGTTTAAATCTAAAAATTTAGATAAAGAGTAGCTTAGTAACGGCTGTCGCGAGCTACTACGGGCTTAGCTTCGTTAACATTCATAGCGCGACCTTCAAAAGAAGATCCGTTAAGTCTGGAAATAGCGTTTAAGCCTTCTTCGCTTGTAGACATTTCTACAAAACCAAAGCCTTTGCTGCGGCCTGTATCGCGATCCGTGATGACTTTTGCAGAATTCACAGTTCCACACTGTGCAAACGCTGCCAAAAGACTCTCGTTAGTTGCTGAAAATGAAAGATTACCTACGTATAATTTGTTACTCATAAAACCTCCTATGGTCTGAACGCTGTAATGAAGGCTTTGGTTGAATTACCTGAGACTCTAAAATAGCTGAACAATAACTTCTATAGGATAGTGTCTTTGCCTGCGCACACAAGAAGATAATCCATTATCTTGCGAGCACAGGCTTTAAGGCACTTAAGGTGCGTTAATTGAGTTCTGAAAACTTTTTGAAAACAACAAACACATCATTGCGTGCCATCTGCGCGCCAAAGCGTAATGACTCAAAGTTATTTCCGGTATGCTTTAAAATCTCATCAAGTTTGAACTTAAAGCTCTCTTTTTTTGATTTCCATTCAGCCATATTTTCGTGGTAATCGTTGCGCACTTGGAGACTACGATTATCAACTTTTGTCTTTATTTGGCTAATTTTTGCAGACCACTCATCAAGTTGAGCGTTCATTTTAAGTAAATATGCGTTCTTTTGTTCATCGTTAATAAGTAGTGTCATAGCTCAGGGCCCCTCTGTGAATACAACAGCGATTCTGAGAGAGAATCCTGAATTGTTGTAATTATCTATTTTGGCATATTTAGAGAGGCTAAGTACAGACAATTCGCTCTAATTAGAAACTAAGATGTAGCCACGGTTTTCTACTGTATCAAAGGTCCTCATAGCCGAGATGAGGTCACTAGACTTAACCCAAACCCAAGGTGCTTTGTGTGTATTTACGTCCATGACTAAGAATGAGTCACTTCTGCTGTCATAAGCACCCACTGGAGAGATGTGTCCTCCACCAGCTTGACCGAGCGTTTTACGAGCGTAATTTACTAATACATAGTCATTTTCAGTTTTTAAATTATCTATAATCGCTTTTTTAACATCAGAATCTTTAGTTTCATTGCTTACTGCATAGGCAACGGCTTTAACGCCATTAGCTTCTAAGAGTTGGGCCATTTGCTTTAATTGAAAGCCGAAATCATTTACTTCTTTATCGGCAATTTTTACAGGTTTTCCTAAAATCTCAGCGCGACTTTTGCTCTTAGAATTGATGACATTGTTTTGAGTGAATTTTTCCAAAAACGGATTAAAATCTTTGGGTAAATTCTTACGCTCATTTTTTGCAATGCTTGATTCATCAGAGGGAATTTCTTTAGTGCTCCTAAGCTTAAAGGAATTCAAAACAATTGCGGCACTTGCAGGTCCGCAAAAAAGAGCATTGTCTTGGCTTTCAAAATTATTGCTTAATGTAAAAAAATCTACATTTACAGAACGTGCAAAACGTTTACGGCTTTCGGGAGTGTTCCATTCCACAAGTGAAGTAGCTTTTGTAGCTTCTGTTGCAAATGTGGGAATTACGTTCATTAAAAATAGAAAAGAAAAAGTGAAACTGTATACGTGAAGTCTTTTAAAGATTGCCATGCATTGTGTCATAGCATGGCTTTTGTCTATGCGTCTAAGAAAAATCATGACTTCCTAAAGCTTTTCTGTCTTTTCACAGTTCAAGAAGATACTTTAAATCTATGCAAAAAATATCTCTATTTTGGGGGCTCTTTTTATTAACAATTTCAATTATTTCTTGTAGCAGTAGTACTTCTCAAAAAGCAGAAAACATTTACGGTCGTTATTTGTTTTATGAATCTAATCAGGAACTGAGTGAAGGTTTAACAACACACATGAGAAGCATTTTGACTCTCTCTCTTGGTGTGGCGACTCTAGACGTTACCTGTGAATACGGGGGCTTCATAGAGAATGGAAGAAAATATGTACTCAATAGAAAGCTTAATTTTCCCGTCGCCTATGATATGAGTCAAAAGAGCTTTAGGTTTTTAGAGGGTAACCGCTTTAGTGTCACAGACAAAGTAAAGATCAATACCTTTCCTAAAGAGACACAAAAACATTTAGCAAAGTTTTTCAAAAAGAATTTTCCTAATCTAAAAGAAAAAGAGATTAACAAAATTATTAAGGATGATACTTATACTTTTTCATGTGAAGCAGGAGCAGAAAAAGATGAAGAATACACTTTTAATTTTAACTCAGCAGGTGATGTTTTATTAACACCTAAGCCAAAAACTCTCGTTATCAAACGAATTAAAGATTAGTGAGTTGATATTTTTTGGTGTCTATTCTTATGAGGCAATTACTATGGAAAAAGAAATTTCGTAGAATTGCTGCCTTAGTATTATTAGTATGTTCTTTGTATGGGCAAGCTCAGGTGCTGAGTCCTGAAAACAAAACAACTCAAATCATAGAAATAAACAATGCAGATCGGTTCATAAACTTTGGTGCAGTATATACAGCTCAGTGGTTGATTTATGTAGTTGATCAAAACAAAGTTATTGCCGACCACGGATCATTTAAGAATTGGTATCAATATCCTTTTCAGCCTCAATTCGATAAGGATAATTTTGATTTTAATCTCATTCGTCACAGTATAGCGGGTAATTATTATTACTTGTTCTATCGTTATCGAGGCTATTCAATTAAAGAATCTTTTATATGGTCTGTGGTTTCATCTTTAGCATTCGAATTTACTGTTGAGACAGTAACAGAAAAACCTAGCATACAAGATATTTACCAAACACCGGTGCTTGGCACGGTGGTGGGCTTAGGGGTAGAGAATTTAAGTCAGTTCTTACATTCAACGGATACAATAATTGGAAGTGTTTTTGGATATATATTGAATCCTTTCACTTTGCTTTCTGATCAATCAGAAGTTATGGCTATGCCAATTTATAGCCCTGATCATATTGGAGCCTCTCTTGCATGGAGATTCTAAAAAGCCTTCTTAAAGCTAATTTACTTTTAGGGGGCATCTTTTTTTCTTTCAGTGTTTCAGCAGAAAGTGAGATAGAAGCATCATCTGAATTTTTACCCGAAGCGTGGACTACAGGTTTACATCTTTTAGCCGGAGGTGGAATTAACACAGCTCTTTATGCATCTAATTCAAGAAACCTAAGTATGGGGATTGGATTAAATATCAAAACCGATGTGGGGTATTTTTTTGCGAGTGACTGGGCCATTGAAGCAGGCTCTACAGTCAAATTTAATAAACTCGATGACAACTTAGTTTGGAATACACTTTTCACTCTTGGGATAAGATATCGGTTGGGACATCTTTCATTTCTTCCTTTTCCAAACAATTTATACGTTCGTGCAATTTATGGACGCGCTCCTACGGTTGTTTATTATGAAGAAGAACTCGCAGACTCTGGTGGAGGCGATGATGATGAAGATGAAAAAACAACTCGTCTTCAATTTGATGGCCCTGTTTATGGATTGAGTTTAGGTAATTTTTTGCGCACTGAGGCTGGCTGGGTTTATTTCGTTGAAATTACCGGAAGTGCTCAATACCTAGAGCAAGTAGACAAGATAACTATGAATGGCCAGGTTCCAGTTGTTACAAGTAGTGATCGTGTAAAAGATAACTCTATGATTTACGCCATTCACTTAAATGTAGGAATTTTACTATTTTAAGCAAAAAGGGCACTGCAAAAAATTGCAGTGCCCTTTGTAAAAAGATTTCAATAATTTTTATCTTTATCGTGCCATACAACCTGTGCTGGCTAGGCAAGGATCAGGTTTCTCAACGAAATAAGCAAAGTTAGTTACTCGAATGTCATCTGTACTATCATTTCCGAAGAAACCAACTGAACCGTTTTCAACGGGATTAACTACTGAGCCGCCTTCTCCAAGTGTTAGGGTAACGTTATTCTGAAGTACTCTATTTAAATAGAAATTGACGGCAGTATCTGTGACTTCACACCCAAGGGTGTTTGTATTTCCTACAAACATCGCATCTGCAGCGACTTGATCGTTAACTACGACTTCATATGAATCAGATAAAGTGCCTTCTGTTGGGTGAACATGCCTTATCTCATAGAAAATGCTATTGCTAATTCTAAGTACATAACAAGAGATGTAATGGTTTTCATGTTTTGCACGTGTCAGTACACCAACTGCCGTTTCAGTTCCCATGGGATTATTCATAGTAAATGTAATTTCAGAATATCCATTCTTCACAGCTGCAGGGAGTTTTTTTATGACGCCCATACCGTCGTCAGCAGAAGAAAAGTAAACAGCTCCGCTGTTCACTTCGCCATCAACACAGGAAATAGCAAATACAAAAAGTAGTGCGAGTAAAAATTTTGATTTCATTTTGATTCTCCTTGAGCCATCGCAGGTGGATCAGGAAGGACTTCCCATTCACCTGTGTCTACTAAATTTCCATCATCAAAAGTTGTAAAATCATCGTTAAAATCCACTACAACAGGACTTGTAGCGGTACTTGTTCCTCCATTTGAGCAGGCCTGTAAAAACGTAAACACTGTTGCTAGAAAAAGTAATTTATTGATCATAGTTTTTTCCTCCACCACGATTTATTGTACGGAGTTTTTGTTCAATTCATCTATTTAAAATACAAAAAGCTTGGGGCTAGTGCATTGCGTTGGGTTTTTTGTGTAAACAGCCTATGTTTATAACATTGGCGCTATGATCTTTTATGTGAAGACAATCTCTCAAAGCTTAATAACTTACAGGTTATTAGGATTATTTTCTTTGTTTATTCTTTATTTTACGCTTCCGAAGACCCATTATCTTGTTCTCTTATCAGGAATTGGCTTGGGTCACTATGCGCTTGCAGTTTGGTATTCGAGACAAAAAATTAAAAAATCACTTCAGGATGGATATTCAGCAACATCACTCGTGGTGTTGTTCTTGTTAAGTATAGTGGCTTTTGTATATCAAATTCCGTCTATTGTTGTTTTGTTTGGTATACATCATGTGTTTTCTGAAATTTATTTGTGTCAATCTTTTTACCCCCATTCAAAAAGTCACCGCTCTGAATTGTTAGCTGGTGCACGTTTTGTTTTTCATGCGCTTGGATACTTCATTATTGCTTATTCAATTAAGCCTTTTCGCTATCAATTTCTCGCCCCATATCTAATCGCGTATGGGATTATTGCATTGCTTTATTTTGCATTGATTTGGGTAAAAAGTGAGAGAAAAGAAAAGTTAGATATGATTGGGTCTGAGTTCTTATTTGTTCTTTTTATTCTTGCTTGTGTACATTGGAAGATGGGTTTTTGGAATGCACTTTTTTATCATTTCATATTTTGGGTGTTTTTCCCGCTTCAAAAAATAGCTACTTTTTCGCCACCTTTACGAGAGAAAAGCATAAAAACTTATGTAGTTCAGACAATCTTTATAAGTGCACTTTGTATTGCTGTTGCATATTCTATTGATTGGGATCAGATGCATCCTCTTTTTTTTATTCAAACATCAAAATCAGTTGAGGTGCTAGGTGCCTTAGGTTACGTGCACATTATGATTTCATTTCTTTTGTCTGGAATGAATCCTAATATTATTAAAAAAATATTGGGACCAAGAGAGCATTTTCGCGTACAGGGTACTTCGCGCAGCTCCGCATGAGCATTTTGGAAACAGAGGCTTTGTAGTTGTTAACAATAGATGTAGACTATGTAAGCGGTTAATGACTGTGTTTTGATTATCTTGGGCCAGCGAGTACCAATTAAATCAAATTCTCGCCGATAGATAGTGAGTTCTAGCTAACGGGAGCTTTAAAGTGCTCGAAAACCCGATCAAATTACATGCAGGTGATTGGCGCGAATTTTTAAGATTAGGGATTAACGTTTTTGCACTTGTTGGCAGCAAATTCCACTAAATCACTAACCGTACCACAACGTTTTTCCCATGCTCCCTGCTTTTGAGGGCGATTTAGTTCAGCTAGCTCTTTAGGTGTAATTTCTTCACAAGCTATTCGATCATTCGAATCGTTCGCTAGAAGATTATTGTTTCCAGGAATGCAATCGTTAGGGCCGAAACCTGGGCCCCAAAAGCCATTTAGAGTATCTATAACTGCAGTCGCTACTTCGGTTCTGGACATAGTGTTCTCAGCATGTGCACTAGCTAATAACCCAGTCGCGCAGATCACCAAAAAAAATCGTAATATCGTGTTAGTAATTAACATAATTCGTTTTCTCCATTTAATTTTTTCCTATAACGCAAGTGCGTTATCTAGCAAACCAATAACCTATCTTAAAATGCTTTATGCTTTGCGCTTTTAATCTGGGAATTAATGATGCTGAGATAGAGTTTTGAACATTGGATTTAGATAGCGATCAATTGTTTTTTTTCTTATCTAATGGATGTCTAATTAATGACTTTCTTACTAGACAGCCACCAATATACAACAGAACTCCAAACAACGGCGGAAACAGCAACGCTTGGTGATAATATAGATCATCTTCTGGCATCCATATTGCGAAGAAGAAAGATAACGGTAATGAGAATATCACGATAAGTCCGTGAATGGCTCTATACGGATCTTCTTTTATGTTTACACGCAAAAACTTTGATAAAAGAAATAGTGTTATTGTTAATGAGAGGAAAGCCGACAGATAAATCATTTTTTCTAGATTACACGAAAAGTGCGTGAGTAATTAATTCAATTTTCTAGTTTGACGCGTTTTTGACCCTCCTTTTAGCTGGGAAATAACAAACCCCTCGGAGCCATTCGGCATCGAGGGGTTTTCAGTATCGAAAGTGCGAAGTCTAGCGAGCGTAGAACCCGCTAATTTCTAGGGTTAGATATCAAAAGATAAACTTTAGTAAACCAACACCCAAAAGCCAAAAACCTAAGGACAAGTGAATTACCACAGCAGTCCAAAATGCCTTAGGCTGTTTATCCTTGTAACATAAAAATCCATCGCCCACTTCTCCGATAATATATATGGCACCTTGTTTTATACTTTGGAACGTATAAAGAATATAAGCGATTAGGGCAATACCTCCCATGACGTAAGAGATGTAATTTAGAATCTCTATTTTTTTTTCAAGTACCTCGGGTATGATGTATGCAAAAAAAGCTATGCTTCCTGCTAGGCCTGCAACAGCGATAGTCCAAGGAAACCCTGTGTATTTATCTCTCATAAAAATATTATACTCAGAATAATAAGTCCTTGGATAAAGTTAGCTTCTTCATTTTTCGTTTACCGAAAAATGGCGGAGAGAGTGGGATTCGAACCCACGTTACAGTTTCCCGTAAACACGCTTTCCAAGCGGGCGCCTTCAGCCACTCGGCCATCTCTCCGGCGAATCGAAGAATTAGTTATGGACCGAAAAAGTGGGCCTTTCAACTATTCTTCTAGGTTAAGTAGCGGAATAATATACTTATGTGGTTAAAAAAATGCCTTGCGTGGATAAGGTTGTATTTAGAGCACTTAGACCCCCCAGCTTTGAAGCTTTCTCGTGCTTTTTTGTGTCTGTGGGCCCTAAGTTTTTATCTGAATTATGCAGAAAGCTGGAGTCAGCCCGAAATTACTTTTATCTCTTTGGGCCTTTGTTTGGGCACCCTTTTCATTAAAAATCTTCGGATTGCTTGGGCCTTTTACCTTTTAATTTCTACAAGTATTCTTTTGTTCAAATTTCCTATACTAGCGAATCACTCCATTTTTAATCTTTTTGTAAATCTGTATTTGCTCATTCAACTTGTAAAAAATAAAATTACAAAGCTAGAAGCTCCTCTTATTCGATCTATCCTCGTAAGTTTAATTGTTGTTTATTTTATGGCAGGTATTCATAAAATAAATTCGGATTATATCTTTCATTTAGAAAGCTGTGCCCATTCATTTATGGATAGAATCAATAGAACTTATTTTGGTGGCTCTTTGCCCATGGAATTAACTACCCATGCAAGTGTGCCTATTGTTACTGTTTTGTTAGAGATAGCAATTGCTTTTTTTCTTTTTTTTAGAAGAACCTTTTACATCGGTCTTATATGTGCAGTGAGCTTTCATATGGTCTTAGCTGCCTTAGAGTTTATTGATTTCTCAATGAATTCTTTAAGTATCTTAGTGATGGCTCTAGGTGGATTAAGTGTTTCCGACAAATCAATTTTTAAGAAGTTTCTAGTCGTCGTTCCATTTTACGTTGTCGCACAATTATTCTCAGGACTTATTTCATATTTTGAGCATGAACGTGGAAGGGGAACTGTTGGATATCATTTTCAAACATTTTTCTTTGTAACGTTTTCTCTTTGGGTTTTATATTATGGAGTAAAGCTTTCTTATAAACATAGAAATGCTAAGGAGTTAAAAATTCCCCGTCGTTCTTATCTGTTCCCAACATTAGTATTTATTTTTGCTTCATTTAACTATTTAGGTTTAAGCACAGCTGGAACCTTTTCAATGTTCAGCAACCTACGCACAGAAGGAGATGTCTGGAATCATCTTTTTATTCCTAAGTTTTTAAGAGTGTTTCCTTACCAAGATAATATTTATTGGATTCATAATATTGACCGAAATTCCTCGCGGCCTAATCGTGAGCATCCACGTATAAATCAAGGTTCTCCGGAAATAGAATTTTATAGAGTCGTAGAATGGTGGAAAGAAAACGGCCAAGAGCCAAAGTTTTTAGAATATGAGTTAAACGGTGAGCGACAGCGTATTATTGATGTTTTAGGTCAGGATATTTTTAAAGGACGAAGTTACAGCTGGTTAGAGCAAAAACTTTTATTCTTTAGGCGAGTTCAGCAAGATCAAACTCCCAATCGTTGTCGCTGGTAGGCTAGAATTTTATTTGATTCTTTTCCCAGTAAAGACCTTCAAATGAAATACCTTTTTTTTCTTCAAAATCGTACACAAGGCCGCCGCAAGTCGCACTCGCGTGTGGGTCCATAGGATTGATCGGGATAGAGAGTTCAGGAGTATTTTGACTTAATAAACTGGTTGCTATTTTTTCAATTGAGAGATCATTATTTTGTACAACTTTAGGGCTAATGCGTTCAAGGCATTCGTAGCGCTTTAATGTTGTCTTACTTCTGCTAGAAGATTCTTCGCTTAGCTTGAGTGAGCTGATGTAGTGATTTGTGTGAAATAAGTGTCCAGAGCTTAAGTCTCCCGAACTTTCAATTCTTTTAGCTGTAACCTCTAAGTTGATTGCCCCTTCTTTATCGACGAGAAGAAAATTTCTTCCCGCAGAAGGCATAAATCTTGTAATGAGCGTTTTGGCTTCGTCAATACTTGTGCAATCAAGTAATTTTCTAACCACTGCAGGCCAGGCGTATCCTATACTCACTTCACGGCTTCTAAGGTTATTGATAAACACACCAAAGCTGTTACTGCTCACACCTGTAAGCCCTAGACACCCTGTGAGAGTAAAAACTTCTTGAACTTGATTGGCTTTTTCAATTCTTAGGTGGGCCACATAAGGTTTAGCGCTTCCGTGCATATCCCAAGTTTGGCCAGCAATAATTTTTTGATTTTGTTTAAAAGCAAAGCAACTGCATTCTAAGAGGCGTTCATCAAAGTCTCCATCAGCAAAGTCTCTAAGGTCTGTATGGTTATTGAGAATCATTAAGTCTCTATGAGAAATTTCTGCTCCCTCAGCAATTCCATTGAACTCATTCCAAAGCTCAGGATCTTTTTTGAGAATTTCAATATGAGCATCTAAAAGTTTGTTGAGCTTGGGCTCAGACCACATTTTAAAAGACTCTTTGAGTAAAGATTTTCGAATTGCGGCAAATTCATGAATCTCTTTAGGCCATGCTTGTCCATGGGCAAGACCACGCTCGTGAGCCGTGCCTTTTAAAGCAAGATATCTCACTGAAGTTCCTCAAGTCTGTCCATGACATGATCTTGAAAGAGACAAAGTCCGTGCTCATCGCCTTCCCATGTAGAAATCATAGCAAGAGCCTTATCGTTGAAGAAATTCTCTTTGCAAGCCACTACAGATACTTGAGGGCCCATGCCAAAGAATAAAATGTCAGGATCAATTTCTGATCCGCTCAGTGCAAAGCTATTCTTTGATCCTTGCCAGAATGCAGATTTACATTCTTTAACGATGGTCGGAATTCCAAGGGCTTTAAGTGCGGCAATTCTTTTTTGAATTACAGCTGTATTATCGTGCCATTCCAAAACAGCACCAAATATTTTTTCATTAGGAGTGTTTTTAATGAATTCTAGAAAAGCAGGATCATTTTCATCCCTAAATTTAGGCCATTTAAAATAGTGCGTTTCACCACTAAGTTCTGCGCTTGAGGTTGTTGTGTTGCCAAAGTGATCGCCTTCAAATGAAAAAGCAATTTTTCCTTTAGGTCTAAAGTGTCTAAAACACTTAATGGCTTTATCTAAAGCTTCTCCACGACTACTTGCTAAATAAATGTGACGATAATCCTTAGGTAAAAGCTCTTTTAGTATTAATAAATTGTCTACAAATGCAGGACTTACAAAATTTCCAAGCGATCCTTTATTGAGCATTGAGGGATGGCGAGGATTCCATACTTTTTCAGCTACAGGGCTAAGTTTAATGCTTTGATAAAAAGCTGCACCGCCATCTTTGTAAACATTATCTGCAAAAGCTAAAACTTGAGAGCCAAACCCGTGATTGAGTCTTACCATGGAAGCAGCTTCTGGAAAGCGGTTGCGGCTTCGAATGGAAGTCGCTCCTTTAACTGTGAGTCCTAGAATTTGTTCGGCCTTTAGACGAAGACCAAGCGCTTTATGGAGCAAGCGAGGTTGAACGGTTACATCGATAGAGTAAAAAATATTAGGATCTGAGTTTTCAGGATCATCTTTTAAAAGCTTAATACTTTTAAATTTTTCAATACTCCCACATGCGCTTACGCCCAATATTTCATCTTTTCCATGGCAAACATACATAAGTCCCGTGCCATCAGCTAAACAGCGTTCAAATTCCCAGTATTCGGTTTGCCGAGCGGGTTCGTAACAAGCTTCTTCAATAGTTTGGAGTTTATCTTTTAGAGGTTCTAATTCTTTGAGTGAATAGATTTGATCAATCTTCCAGCCCTGTTGTCTAGAAGCCTGCCAGAGAAGATCTAACCAAGTGAATTCCGAATTGTTTTGGTATTCCTGAATCAAATCTTCGAGTTTGGATTTATTAAGCTTCTCTAAAGTCCACGTATTATTGCTTCCAAGGCGGATGCAATTGCGTTGCTCTTTTAAAAGTTGAGCAAATACTTTTTGCCAATCTTCAGAGTTTAACTTTTTAATTTCTTCAATATTCTTGGGAAGACTTTCCCATGGGTTCACTTTTTTGAGAGACTGACTACTCACCATTTTATGAGATTCGCTTGGTACTTTAGACAGCCATTCTTTGAGTGAGGGAATAGCTGGAATAATTTTATCTTGAGCAGCTCTTTCAAAACATTTGTAGAGAGAAATAAAAAGACCATCTATTTCTTCTTTTTTGAAATTTCTTAAAAGTCTAAAGCGCGCTGTTTTATCGCCCGCTGGATAGAAGAGAATTCCTTCTTCAAAGCGGTAAGTTAAAAGCTTATTGAGCACGGTGTCGCTTTCCATGTCGAAAGCAAAAGTTTGCGCTTGTCCGCGGGGGTTTTGAATAATGTTGTTGCCCAATGTTTTTTGGAATTCGAGTAATTGCTTAAAGACGTAGCCAAAATCAACGGGTTCGTGCACTAGAGTGGACATGGCTTGCAAGTAACCGCGATGAAGTGAGGTGAGACTTACTTCATGTTTTAAAGGAGCTTCCATGAGAGAAACGACTCCTGCAACTTGGCCCTTTTTGGCAAATGACAATGCGTCGGGGTGATCCGTGCTGCCATCAACTTTTTTAAGGTCAAATTGTTCGTGCCAGAAGAAAGGCCCGCCTAAGCCAAAGCCTGTTTGAACTTCGTCAAAAAGCAACGGCACATCGTAGGATCGCGTGAGTAGTCTCAAGGCCTGATAAAAACGTGCTGTTGCAAAACGATCGCCACCTTCGCATTGGCGAGGCTCAATCACAGCTGCTAAGTATTCTTCTTTTTCAAAAGCATCTTTGATATAAAGCAAGCTTTCAATTTCTGTTTTTAAGAGCGGGTCTGCTTTTTGCGTTAGTTCATTAAGCTTAGAAGTAAATTGTGAGTTTTTAGGATTGCCCCAGATTTGTAACCAGTTTTCATCACCCTTGATAATTTCTTGAGGGTTTTTGTTCTCAGGATAGGGTGCGAAGTTTACAATTTCTGGATAAATTTCAAAAGGAGTTCTCTTGGCAGGACTATGAGTTAAGTGAATTGTCAGTAAACTTCTCCCATGAAAAGAACCAACAAAAGCTAAAATGCGTTTGCGTTGAGGATATTTACGAACGCAGAGTTGAAGAGAAGCTTCGTTGGCCTCTGCTCCAGAATTAAAAAAGTAGACATGAGGCATTCCTGTGAGTCTTTTTAAAAGCGCAGAGTAGGCTTGATAGATTTCACTTTTAAAAACATCTGGGGACCATTCATAATTTTCAGCATGTGTAACAATGCCTCTTTTTTCGGGATCATTGTATCCAAGTGCTAATGAGCCAATTTGAGCAGCCGCATCAAAGAATGATTTTGGTTCTTTATCTACAGAGATGAGATGAGTTCTGTTGCTGCGACGTAGATCTATCACAAAGGATTTTTTTTCTGGAACAATATACTTATCTGCGTAGACTTCGTTTAAGTATTGCACGCTTTCAGGCAAGGTACCTTCTTTAAAGCCAGTTGAATGAGCTTCGGGAAAGCTTCCCCAAATTGTAGAATCACCTAAATTTTCGCGAGCTACTAAATCTGCAAGAGTTTCTGTTTCGCTGAGTAGTACTTTGTAGTGTTTTTTTTCAAAAGTACTAGGAATGAAAAGTTTAAGATCGGAAATTTCAATTTTAAATTTTTTAAAATGATTTTCAAAATTCTTAAATGAAAATGCTTTTTGTTTGTAAAGAGGGTGTCGAGTAGTATCTACGGATACTTCTACTCCGCTCTCTAAGTGCTTAACTTCAAAGGGCATATCGCGAAGGCGGTAACGTAAACTGTGGAAGAGAATTTTTGAGGAGGACATATCTAAAAGCCTAGCAAAGGGTGTGGGGGGATTCGAGATCTTTTCTTGGCAGTGAGCTGCGCTGCTTTTCAGCCCTTTTGAGATTAAATGCGTTTTAACGTCGATTCATTAGTCTATAAGTTCCCAGGTATCGCCTTTTTGGATTGTCCCTCCTACTAAGATGTCAGCTTTTATACCAAAGAGAGGATGGCCTACTTTACTTTTCATAAGTGGAAAGATTTCGTCAATGCGATTGCCAGAACTTTGATCAACGTCAATGTTGGGGCAGCGACCAATGGGTTTATAGATTTGCAAAAGACAGGGCCCTATTTTGAGCTTTTTATTTATCCATTTCAGTTCTTCCCATGCAGGAGCGCCGCATAGAAAAATATTAAGACGAAAGCGTCGTTCATCAATTTTAAATCCAAATTTATTTTCTAAATCACTGAGACTTTCGCATAGTCCAATGGAAAGTGGGCCTTTGTCTCCATCTGTGTATCGAGTGCTTAAGTCTGCGTTGCCAATCAAACGAAGTGGGCTAGCTGTGGGATGACGAGCCTTTGAAAAGGGCGTGATCGTTTTCATATAGCTAAAAACAAAATCAGAAAGAGCTTGTCTGCCTTCTGGGCTAACTACAGAGGCGCTTATTTGGAGTGGGGAGTTTTCAATTTTAAGCGAAAGCTCGCGATTATCTGAATTCCAGTTGGGTAGAATTTTTGCAAGATCAGGCCAATCGTGTTGCATGGCTAAAGAAAATTTAGAGGTCCAGGGTGCATTTTTAGGATCAGCACTTGTGTCTGTATCCATATATTGAAAAGCAAAAGCTCTATCGCCCAAAAGAGTGCCTCCGCTTATGAGTTCTGCAGAATCTAAGCTTTCTTGCTGAAAGCCTTTTAGTAAGTGACGGTAGAGGGAGCTAACTTGAGTCGACATGCTTTAATGAATTTTTAGCTGATCTCAGGGATAAAAACTCTTTAAAACATAAAAATCATGGGCAATTTGAATAGACGCATCGCATTAAGATGGGCTAGGCTTGCTTTGCTCTTCTATGAGAAAAAACATTTTAGCTTTTAGTATCTTCTTCTCTTTAAGCTTGGTCTTTGCATTGCCTCGCGAGGTTTCTTCACTTCACACGCGTCGTCGCCAACCAAATATAGACCTGAGTCAGCTGACATTAAAAGAGCGAATTGAAGTGTGGGCAAAAAGTAGCATAGGCTTTGTTTCTCAATCTAGGGCAGTAGCCGGATTTAAGTGTGCCGACCAAGTTTCTCAAGTACTGAGTCATGCAAAGGCGGGGGCTTTATACTCTTTTGGAGTTGAGCAATTGGTAAGGAATCTTCAACAAGCTGGATGGTCTCAACAACGGTTTCCACAAGCAGGTTGTATTCTTTATAGTTTTTACAATATGCCAGCTCGAAGAAGTCATGTGGGTATTGTTGTGGGTGGAAGTCGTAAGTTAAAAGATCAAGTTTTAAAAATTTTTGAGGATAACAATGTTCAAGGTCAAGAAGATATAAATGAGTTTCTTGAGATTCAAAGGCAACTTCCTTATGTGAATCGAAACGATGCAAATCTTTTAATTGAAAAATTAAATCATTTATCAAGTAAAAAAAAGAGATCGCCACAAGCTATATCTCAATCAGAACAGCATCGTCAGAAGTTGCTACAGTTAAAAATATTAGATGAGCTTCTTTATCGCTTTCAGTACGCAGGCGGTGAGAGTTTAACGGTTGTTCACAACCAAATTGCTGCTTTACGAGAAGGTCCATTTAACATGGAAGATGCTCTTTGGATGCTAAAAGCACGTATATTGTGCCCCTAATCCCAATATTGTTTAGATGGCTCTAAGTCCATTGAATGTTATATATGGGGTATGTCGATTCATCGCTCAGGCGTTAACACTCGGGTTCAGGTAATTTGTCTTTTAGATATTAATATTGAAGGAACAATTCTTAAGTCTGGTCAAAAATACGAACTTCTTCACGACTTGGGTTCAATGTACGTGTTGAACATTGAGGGGAAGGAAGTTGTAGTTCCCAAAGATGCTTTTAAAGACGCTTAAGATTACAAAATATACAGAAGTAAAACGCAAAAAAGCCCACTCCTCCATTTAAGAGGAGTGGGCTTTTCTATTACAAAAATTAATCTACTTTGTTATTAACTTCTTCTACTTTATCTTTAGCGGCTTCAGCGCCTTCTTTTACTCTGTTTTTTGCTTTTTTAGCGGCACACTCTACGTCGCCTTCAACGCAAACTGCTTCTTTAACGCGGTTTGCACCTTTTTTAACAGAACGAGCTGCATCATTAGCAACGTCTTTAGCTTTTTCGGGAACTGTTTGCTCCGCAAAAGCCATTCCAACAAATAAAGAACAAGTAGAAGCGATAGCGATTTTTTTGATGATTTGTAAGTTCATATTTATATTTCCTTTTCTTTTTTATTTTTTATTAAAAAAATTACGCTTTTTTGCGACCTACCATAAGACGGTAGATAAACAATAAAAGCATTGCGCCCAAGACGGAAGAAATAAATCCTGCCGCTTCGCCTGTTGTGTACCATCCCATGTTCATTCCTAGCCAATTAGCTACAAAAGAACCGGCGATACCTAATAGGATTGTAATAATGATTCCACCTGGATCTTTTCCAGGCATGAGAAACTTCGCTACAATTCCTACGAGTAACCCAATAACAATGGTCCATAACATAATAAGAATCCTCCTTGAAGCTCAGCGGTGAGAATAAGCATGAGCTCATACCAAGGCAATGGCTTCTAAAAGATAATTAAATTTTTTGTATTTAACGGGTCTTTTGCGAATCAATATGTGTCTTTTAAGTTCTACTTATTAGGTTTAGTTAAATGTTGCTTCATGTGTAATAACTTTTATAGCTGCAGGTAAAACTTCAAAAGTAGCAGGAGTTTCTAAGTCGGTAGCCCCTTCAACATCAATCATTTTGCTTGGGTAGGTTTTAACTTCAAAGCGTTTTGAATGCAAAATTTGCAAGCCAGGAGATATTTGCGAGCGTTGAGTGGGCATCAACATTCTAATAAAACCTTTAAGGAAGTTCTCTTTTTTAATAATGGATATATCGAGTAGCCCATCGTTGATTTTTGCATCTTCATGAATCGCAACGTGTGCTCCAAAAAAACGTCCGTTACAAATAGTAACTTGATAGGCGCGTACGCGAATGTGTTGTGTATCGCTTTTAATCTCTGCCACAAAGGATTTGCGCGCAGACCTAGCTAAACGTAATGCTTGAAAAAAATAGGCGAGTGAACCCCATCTTTTCTTTTCTTCTTTTGGAACGGTGTTGTGTACATCTGTACTAAAGCCAATGCCTACTACGCTTACAAAAAGTCTTTCGTTCACTTTTGCAAGATCTACAGAAGTTGCTTTGCCGTTCACTATGGCTGCGCAGGCTTCTTTTAACTTTAGGGGAAGTTGCAGGCTTCGTGCAACGTTGTTAGCTGTCCCTAAAGGTAAAATGCCTAGTGGAAGACTTGTTTCGAGAATGCCTTCAGCGGCACATTGAATAGTTCCATCTCCGCCACCTACAATGACGAGGTCTACTTGGGACTGGTGTTCTTTAATAACGCGAGTGTAGTCGTTAGCATCTTTCGGCTTACCTTGAACGACCTCTATGCCTAGAGAATTTAAAATCCTAGTGGCTTCCTCTAGATTTTTAGCTCCTTGACTCGCATTGGTGTTAATTATGAGCAGAGCTTTTTTCATTTATGAAATTTCTCTCGACTTTCGCGTCCCTAAGGACTTTTTACTTTAGAGAGAATATTATGAGACGTCTACTCCACATCTCAGATTTACATTTCGGGCGCATCAATCCCGAGCTTTTAGCGGGACTCATTCGTTTTGCTAAGGAAAAGCCGTGCGATTTGGCGGTCATTTCGGGAGATCTCACTCAACGTGCACGCGCGTCGCAATTTAAACAAGCGCAGAGTTTTTTAAAAGAATTGTCTGTTAAGCAGTTTATTATTCCAGGAAATCACGACATTCCTCTTTATAATGTTTTTCGTAGAATGCTTCGCCCTTTTTCGAATTACTTTAAATACATCAGCCAAGACGTTGAGCCCACTTTTGAAGACGAAGAAATCGCACTCGTTGGATTAAGCACGGTCTCTAAGTGGAGTGTAGAGGGAAGCTTTCGAAGTAAGTCACTCGAAGCCCTGAAGGACAAGTTAGATAAAGTGCCGGAGCATCTAGTAAAAATTTTAGTAGCTCATCATCAGGTGCCACATGAGGTTTTAGCTAAGCAAAGTCTAGAGTTTGATATTTGTTTGGCAGGGCACACGCATCATGCAAGTTCTACTTTGCGAGAAGGTATCAATAAGCGTAAGCACATAGTTGTTCAAGCGGGCACCGTATTTTCAACTCGCCTTAGAGGCTCACCAAATTCTTTCAATATGATTCAAATTGAAAGCAACAGAGTCAGTGTGCAGCGATATCAATGGGAGCCTGAAGCTCAGGCTTTCTATGCAAAAGAAGAAGTAATCTACGAGCGTGCCAAAAATGGTTGGATAGAAACTTAAACTGCACTTCTGTTCGCTCTGAAATATCAAAAGTACAGATCAATTATCAGCTTTGCCAATTGTTTTTTTTAATCTTTGGAATTATTTTTCAATTTTAGAAAAGAGAAATTAATGAAAAAATATTTATCTAAAATTACCGGTTCAGTTTTGCTTCTGTCTGCTTGTTTGGGCGTAACTTTTTTGCTGACTCATTTAAACACCAATCCCGCTCATGCATCTACTGAATGTTTTTTCTATATCAATGGAAGCACCTGGAAGCTGGATGTAGGAGCTAATAATTTTTCTAGTTCCGAACAAGTTAGCACGGTCGAAGGACAAGCTCAATTGGCTAGAACAGCTGCCGACTTAGTAGCAGCAAACATCTGTCGCTTCTAAGGGTTTTTAGTTAGAACGTATATTTAGAGGAACTTGAATTTCGATAGTTTCTTCTTTAGTTTCCCAGATTAACCCCTTGCTTAAGCTACCGGAGAAAATGAACTCTCCTGGTTCAATAATGCGAGATTGAACATTTCCTCGTCTTTGCAATCGAGAAACATCTTTTTCTAGGCTGCCTTGTGCAAAGTATTGGAGCCAAGTACCTTGTAACGCCTCAATATACTTTAAGTAATCTTCGCCTTTTACATGCGTACCTCGCATCGATACTTCTTTGCCATTACTGAAATCATTCCAATTTCCTTTGATGAATTCAACTTCGATATATGACGAGAACTCCGAGACCTTACCCATTTTATTGGCAATGATATGTGCGTGTTCTTCGATAGTTAATTTAGAGTTTTTTGGAATTGTTTTCTTCAGGCCTTCAGCCAATTCTGGAGTAAGCGCGAGTTTACTCCAGTCCACACGTGCAATAAGTTGTATGTAAGCTTGATCGCCAGATTTGTGGATCACAATTTTTTCACTCACCGCTCGCAATAGTTCAGGTGAAGCTTGAATAGATTTAACTTTGGCGTTGGCAGGATCTTTATTGAGCATTCTTAGGATACCCAAAAAGAGCGGATCGCTTGATTCCGCACTGGCTTCAACACTTACCGTAAAGTCTTTTTTAATGTTAGTAACAGTAGCAACAATGCTTCGAAATTGTGTGGGGTCCGTTTCAACAGCAGCATTTCGTTTAGAGTTTGAATAAAAGATCAGTGAGCGTTTGCAGTTAAAAGTGTGAAACGTTTTGGTGACAACAAAATCTGCCGCGAATGCAGAAGGACTAAAAAACAGTATGAAGGTCAAAGTAGAAACGAGTCTATTGCGCACCATTGGATATATCTTAGACTAATCGAATGAGTTATTACTTGTCCTTCTTAATCGCCACAGTTTTTTATTTCCTCTTTGGACTCCTTTGGTTTTCTGAACGTGCCTGGGGCCCTTATTGGAGAATGGAATGTGGTTTATCTAAAGAACTTATGGATAGGACTCCAATCAAAATTCGCCGTCGCAATATCGTCGTTTCATTTTTTATTAGCGCTTTAATTGTGGGTTCAATTTTTACTCTGCGTTCGCACTTGTCTTCATTGAACTTAATGGAATGGCTTAGAGTGGTTTTGGTTCTGAGTGGTGCCTTTATGGCATGTGGACAATTGCGAGGATATCTCTACCAAAAAAGAAGCCTGCATCTTTTCTTGATTGAGGCCGGGTATCACTACATAGGAATACTGCTTACTGCGGCTTATGTGGGCTTTGTGCGCTAGAGTGGACGTGCTCTAGGCTGCTAATAGCTATACAGCTGCGACCAATTTTTGCTCAATCAGCAAATACCCGTAAAATTGAGCTCCTAAGTCACTGATTTGTTTGGATTATGCCCAGGCATCATAATTGCTATCTATAGTGGATATGGAACTCTTGCGTCAGGTACAAACTCGCTTTCAGGAGATTGTACTGATAATCGCTTTTTCGCTTTTTGGTTGGACTCTCTTGGGTGGCGCCGTCTTTTTGCTAGGCGAGGGTGATTCCTCATTTGTGTACTTCGGTAGTTGGGGTTTTCGTTTTATATTTGAAACCTTTAACTTTTTTGGAATTGTATACTTTCTTCTTCCAGTTTTTATTTATCATGTAGGTACCTTTATAGTTCGTAAAACCGAATCCTTTATGGATTTGGTAAAAGTGTGGGAACGACTTGCTTTAACTTTTTCAGGCTTCTTTTTTTTAAGTCTTGGTTTATCTGCTTTCACTTTTATATTCACGCACCACTATTCATTTCAAATCGTAGACAAGCTCGCTGATAATCAAGCGGGTTTAATTGGTACACTTATAGGAGAGAGTCTTTATACTCGTTTTGGTTTTAATGGATCACTCATGCTGCTTGCAGCGACAATGGTGATTGTTGCAATACTTACAACTGATTTTAAAGTATCTGATCTAATTCTTGCAGCTGAAGAGCATGGTATTAAATTTTTATCATGGATAAAGGTGAAGTCAGTTCAAGGTATGAACGTGGCTAAGCATTTTACTTTGAAGTTGTTATCAAAAAATTCGCATTTCAATCAAGTGGTTGTTAAGGCAGAAAACTTACACAAACAATTAGAAGTTTTTACACATGAGATTGAAAACGTTGCTGTGAATTCAGCTGCAGTGAGTAGTGAAGTTCTACAAGTTGAAGAAATTGATTCTACTGAGTTGGATCTTATTCCAGAAGTTAAAAAGAAAAGAGCAGCTCCTAAACTAAAAGTTGCAGTCGATAACACAAATCCAAACATCATTCTCGATGAAATTAAAATGACTAAAACTCCCATTGAAACAGAAGAGCTAGAGGCAGAGGAAGAGCTAGTTAAAAAGCCTTTGGAAATTAAAGTAGAGAATTGGAAGAAAAATTATAATGCTCCTAAGACATCTTTCTTGTCTAAATCTAATGAGAGTAAACACAAGTCGAGCATTGCTCAGCAAAAGGCTCAATCTAAACAGGTTCAAGATTGTTTGGCGGGATTTGGTCTCAGTGGAAAAGTTGTTGAGGCTCACTGTGGCGATCGCTTAAGCATGTTTGAATTTGAGCCTGATGTGGGTGTGAAGATAAGTAAAATTCAATCGCTCACAAACGATCTTGCGTTGAGTTTGGGGGCTACTGCTATTCGCATACTTGCTCCTATTCCAGGTAAAACTACTATTGGAATAGAAATCCCGAATGATTCTTATGGGACTCTCAGCCTAGGAAATCTTATGGATGCTGTGCTGAAAGATAGTAAGTCCGTATTACCTTTTGCGATGGGTAAAAACGTTTATGGCGATACTGTTGTAGCTGATCTAAGTGCTATGCCGCACTTGTTGGTTTCTGGAACCACAGGTTCTGGAAAAAGTGTCTTCATGAACTGTTTGATTACAAGTTTGTTGTTTAACAACTCGCCACGCGATTTGCGTTTTTTAATGATCGATCCCAAGATGATCGAGTTAACTCCTTACAACGGTATTCCACATTTGTTGAAGCCTGTGATTTGCGATGTAGATGAATCAAAAGATGCGTTGGTTTGGGCCGAGCACGAAATGGATCGAAGATACAAAGCTTTTGCTGACATTGGATCGCGAAACATCGAAACTTATAATGAAAAAATTAAATCGCTCAATAAGAAATCATTAGAGCGCAAGCTCGGTAAAAAGATCGAAGAGCCAGAGCATATGCCTTACATCGTGATTGTGATCGACGAACTAGCTGATCTCATGATCACACAAGGTAAAGAAGTAGAGCGTCCTATTACACGTATTGCACAAAAAGCTCGTGCCTGTGGAATTCACCTTATTCTCGCTACACAAAGACCTTCTGCAGAAATTGTTACGGGTCTGATTAAAACTAACTTCCCTTCAAGGATTGCTTTTAAAGTTTCTTCTTCAATCGACTCACGCACTATTTTGGATACCTCTGGTGCGGAGCGACTCCTTGGCCAAGGCGATATGCTTTATCAGCCTAATGGAAAGCATATTGAGCGACTCCAAGGAGCATTCGTTTCTGAAGATGAAGTAGCAAAAATCGTTAAATATATTTCTGAGTAAAGCGCATTCATGACGTTTGAGTTGTATTATCTCCCTGTTTCCACTAATCGATGTGGAACAATTCCTCGCTTTTTTTAGATCAGTTGCTTAAAAGTGCATCCTATCGGGGTCTCGCAAACGGTACGCTTATTGCTCTCTTGATACTGTATGCCGCGCAAGTGCTACTTGTTGCGGATAGATTGGATTAACTATGAGTGCGAAGGCACCGTTCGTTAATTGAATCGGAAGGAGATCACATGAGTGATAATAAAGAACATTGTATTGACGTCTGTAACAAACTATTGAGGGGCGCTCGTTCGGCAGTAGAAACTTACGATGCTGCCATAGAAAAATATGCGAGTGATCCTGCTTTAGCAGAATTGAGACGCGTGCGTGATGAGCATTCCAAAGCGGTATTACTTCTTCAAAGTAATGTAGCAAATATGGGAGGTAAACCCAGCATGGACTCTGGCGCGTGGGGAACTTTTGCGAATGCCGTACAAGCTTCGGCAAACCTATTTGGTGAAGAGTCAGCAATCATGTCTCTGATTCAAGGAGAAAAGCACGGTTTAAACGAATACGAAGAAGCCATCAAAGACGATAAAGTTATGTCGTCGTGCAAAACTATGTTTCAAAGCGAGCTTTTGCCTCGTCAACGCGAACATATTGCAACCTTAGAACGTCTTCAAAAAATTGTTTAAGTTAAATAGGAGATTTGAAAGATGAATGCAGTTGGTTGGTTTGAAATTTATGTTCAGGATATGAATAGGGCGAAAACCTTTTACGAAGCAGTTTTTGCAAGAAAATTAGAAAAGCTAGAGAATCCAGAAATGGAAATGTGGTCCTTTGTAGGCGACAAAGAAAGCAATGGCGCCAACGGAGCACTTGTTAAATGTGCTGGTTTTGAAAGCGGTAAAAACGGAAGCACTCTCGTTTACTTTTCTTGTGATGACTGTGCTAAAGAAGAAAATCGTGTGAAAGACTACGGCGGCAAAGTTCATAAAAGTAAATTCTCGATTGGGCACTACGGACATATTGCTTTGGTTTATGACACCGAGGGAAACATGTTTGGCCTTCATTCAATGACTTAATTTTACACTCATCTTCTAGTTTTGATTTTATGAAGCTGGAAGATGAGTGTGTCTGCATTTTCTAGTTTGCAAATTTTAAAGGAGATATAGTTATGAGTTTACTTACTATCGTTATTACAATCGTCGTCGTCGGCGTTATTCTTTGGGCCATCAATCAGTTGATTCCCATGCCAGCAAATATAAAGAACGTTCTTAACGTTGTTGTTGTCGTATTTTTGGTATTATGGATTTTGCAGGGCTTTGGTTTTATCAACACGGGATTACGGCTTAAGTAATTGTCCGCCAGGATTCGAAGCTGCTTTAGGGTGTCGCGCAGGAGCTTCCGCCACTAGATTCGAAGCTGGGAATTTCCCAGTTCGTCCCCTGACGTACAAATAAAAAAATCCCTTCGCGATCTTCGATCACAAAGAGATTTTTTGGTTGGCCCGCCAGGATTCGAAGCTGGGAAATTCCCATCTTCAGTAGCCCAACAGATCAAACAAAAAAACCTTCTCATACCTACGGCATGAAAAGGTTATTTTGGTTGGCCCGCCAGGATTCGAACCTGGGAATGGCAGTACCAAAAACTGCTGACTTACCACTTGTCGACGGGCCAATTGCTTGGACTCTTAAATAACTATCAGCTACCTGTGCAGCCTTCAACTATCCAAGTTCAGAAATATAGTGTTCAGCATCTAGAGCGGCTGCGCAACCACTGCCGGCAGCGGTAATAGCTTGGCGGTAACGGCTGTCTTGAACGTCTCCACAGGCAAAAACACCTGGGATATTGGTCGCGCTTACATGCGATTTTTCGCTGCTGGTAACGATATATCCCTTGGAATCGAGTTTTAAGCTGTCTGCAAAGAGTTTGGTGTTGGGGGTGTGACCGATCGCCACGAAAACGCCTTCAAGTGCAATTTCTTCAAAAGCGCCTGTAAGGGTATCTTTAAGCTTAATTCCAGTTACGCCGTCTTGCCCTAAGATATCTTCAGGGGAGCGGTTGATTTTAAATTCAATTTTGGGGTTTGCCTTAGCGCGATCAACCATGATTTTAGAGGCCTTAAAGGTATCTCTGCGATGAATGAGGTAAACCTTAGAGGCATATCGGCTTAGGAAATTAGCTTCTTCCATAGCGCTGTCGCCTCCGCCAATAACGGCAATCACTTTGTCTTTGAAAAAGAATCCATCGCAAGTAGCGCACGTGCTCACGCCGCGACCCATAAGGCGACTTTCGTTGGGAAGTCCCAATAAGTTAGCAGAGGCGCCTGTAGAAATAATCACGGCATCGGCTTCGTATTCGGTTTTATCAACCCAAACTTTTTTAACTTTTCCGCTGAGGTCTACCTTTGTTGCATCAGCTGTTATGAATTCAGTTCCAAAACGTTCAGCTTGCGAGCGAAACTGGCCCATAAGTTCGGGGCCCATAACTCCCTTGGGGAAGCCAGGAAAGTTTTCTACTTCACTTGTAAGCATAAGTTGGCCACCAGCTTGATAGCCTTCAATCACAAGGGGAGCGAGGTTTCCGCGAGCTGCATAAATAGCAGCTGTAAGTCCTGCGGGGCCTGATCCAACAATGATGAGTTTTCTTTTTTGTGACATGCATACAAGGTAGTATCTGCATGAGCGAAAATCCAGATAAGAGACCGTAAAATACCCTTATCGAGCTATAAAAATATTAACGCTCGGCTCGGGACCCGTTAAGAGTGGGGAATAAGTTCTCGGGGCTCTTTTCCCAGGCCGTACTTGACACTCCAAAGCAGGTCATTGATAGAGGTTTGGAGCCAGCCCTTTTCTTTTAAAAGCTGTGGGGTGTTTTGAATAATGCCTCGGGCTTTTTTAATTTGGAAATTCTTTTTCTTCCAACGTTTTATAAATTCAGCATCCTCGTTTTGAATCACACGCTCTGAAAAAGCACCCGCTTCAAAAAATGATTGCTTATCTAAGCTATAAGATTGATTTGCAAAGGGTAATTTAAAAAAATCTGAGCGAAAATTAATCGCGTACTCGTTAATTTTAAAAAGTCGGGGATAGTTTTCTAAAAATTTGAATTCGAAATAAAATAATGTTTCTGGTTTTAGAGAAAGGCGAAGTTTTGCAAAGGATTCTGGGTCAAAATTTGCATTGTGGGGCAGAAAACAAATGTATTTTCCTTTGGCCTCTTGTGCACCCAAATTATACTGGTGAGCGCGATTGTTTTTTGTGTTTGTGATGCGCTTAAAATTGGGTGGCAAGCGCATTTTCATGTTGTGATCGGGGCTAACGACGAGCACTTCATCAAAAACTTTTTTTAAAGGGGCAAATTCCGCATTCGAAGCCTCTGACCAGTCATCAGAGGAATTTAAAGCAACAACACAGCTATAGCTCATTCATAGGCAGTGTCCTTTATTTCGCGTCAAAAATAAACAGCTGAATTCAATCATTTGAGGTAAAACAATCTGGTGGCATTTGAAAGTTTTAGAATGAATTCAGGATTAACTTCGGCACAAAAACTTTTACCCCCTGGGCAAGGTTTGCTTACAGTCACAACGGGGGGGGATTATTCTAAAAAAATTGCTAAACTCTTTCCCGAATCGCTCATTAAAAATTGGAGTTCCGAAGTTGTTCGCCGCTGCCAACAGGATTGGGTTATTGTAGGCTGTCCTAGTGATGTAGGTGGAGGAATTTCTCGGGGGGCCGCGCAAGGACCACTGGGTATTCGCGCTGAACTCTATTCAGGAAGGGCCGCTAGTTATGCTCAGCACGACATCGGGGATGTTCCGTGTATTCCACAGCTTTTGCACGATTCAATTTATACGTCTGAACAGCTAGATCGTTGCCACCAAGCACTTTGGAACAAGGAACGTGGGGAAGCTTCCTCTGTTTCGCCGTTAAATGTATTAGCTGACTTGCAAGAACAGCTGTTTAAAGAGGGAAAGCAGGTTTTCGTTTTGGGGGGAGATCACTCTATTAGCTATGCTCCGCTTGAGGCTCTACATCGTGCAAAACTTACACCCGAACTGGGGGTTCTTCACTTAGATGCGCATACTGATTTAATGGAAGAGCGCTTTGGAATTGAACATTGTTTTTCTACTTGGGCTGCGCATGCTGTTAAAAAGTGTGTAGCTTCGAATTGGTTTCAATTGGGTGTGCGCACAAGCCGAAAAAGCAAAAAGGACTGGGAAAAGCAATACGGTCTTCATCAATTTTGGGCTGATGAAGTTAAAAAGAAAAATGCTAAACATTGGGCCGATGTTATTTCTGATCAATGGATTAAGAATGGAGTGCAACGTTTTTACGTTAGCTTGGACATCGATGTGCTTGATCCTAAGCAAGCTCCCTCTACCGGAACTCCTGAAAAGGGTGGTTTGTCTTTGTCATTTGTAAAAACATTGCTCCTAGAACTCACAGCACGTTTTCCGTTGGTGGGTGCGGATTTAGTGGAAGTCGCTCCACATTTAGGATCAAAGTCAGACCAGAAAAAGACCCTTAGCTCTGCGGTTGAATGTTTAAAGGTTTTACTTCCATGAGTGAAGTATCTTCTATCAATTTTAAAAGTGAGTTTAGGCTCGGTGCAGTTGTTTTACCGGCAACGGATAGTCTGCTTGCGCAGTTGGGTTATGACGTCATTGCACTTGGACCCCTCGCAATGGGGGTGGTTATCGAGGAGGGCTCTAAACGCTCTCATGTGCACTTTCCAGAAATTAAAGTGAGCTTGTGGCTAGATCATACAGAACTCAAAGACGTTCAAGATGAAATAGCTGCTGATCCGGCGTTTAAAGTTGTTCAAAAATATTTTGATGCAGCACCCGCAGAGATGCTTTTGCCCTGTCTTATGAATTATTTAATCAACAATCTTCAAACTTCTCATGTCTTGGGTGTGGATCATGGCCCCATTGAGGATGTGTGGGAAGAAGCTCCCGCTAAACTCAAGGAGTATTTTGAAGGTAGCCCAAGCACAGATGTCTTTCGTTTGAGTTTGGGCTTAGAAGAAATGAATCCCAAAAAACTAGAAGAGCTTCAAACAAAACTTCCAGAGCGATTACTGATCACACGTTTTCTCCCCAGCGGAATGTATAAGTTCGAATTGTCGCTTTACTTAAAAAGATAATGTCAAAAGGCAGGGGGTGTGTCGAAAGGTAATTGGTACCTTTTAGCTGTAGCTACGGCCGAGGGCAAAGCTCATGTGATGCTCAAGATACTTTTTGTAATCTTGAACTTCAGCATTCCACTTAGCGTCGTCCCAACCCAAAACTTTTTGGAAACTTACTTTGAGTTTGGGAACTAGGTTCCAACCGTTGTGCTCTTCTTTGTAGTAAATCGAAGTTCGGCGAACCATAAAGTCTTCGAGTGTGAGAACCATTTGTGATGTTAAAATGTTTTCAACATCCGCGTCGTTTAACTTGCCAGCTTCGCTTGACCCCAAGTAGTTACTTGTTGCCTCGGGTTCGTAAATTCTAGGAATTGCGCGCTCGTTAGTAAGCGTTTCTCCTGCAACGTTACCTACAGGCAGAGTCCAGCTCTTGGTTTCTTCAATCACTTTATCAACACAATCTTCTGCCATTTGACGGTAAGTGGTGAGTTTTCCACCCGCGATTTGCAACAAGCCTGGATTTGCAAAATCTAAGAAGTGCTCTCGAGAAACGCTAGAAGCAGAAACATTATCTGGCGGAGCAATGAGCGGACGAAGGCCAGTCCATGTGCTCACAACATCGTCTTTAACAATAACGCATTTGGGGAAATAGTATTTTGCAGAGTTAATTAAGTATTCAACTTCTTCAGTGGTGATTTGAGTAAGGTCAGGATTGTTATTGTCATCCAAATCTGTAGTGCCAAGTACAGAGAAGTCTCCCCAGGGAATAGCAAAGAGAACTCGGCCATCAACAGGGTGGGTCATGGCCACTGCATGTCGTAGCGGCAGTTTTTCTTGTTTCACTACAATGTGTGAACCGCGCGTAGGGCGAAGAAGCTTGCGTTTTGCTTTGCCAAGCTTTTCTAAGAGTTCGTCCGTCCATGGGCCTGCGGCTGCAACAATAATACGCGCGCGAACTTTTTTCTTATCGCCACTTATTTTGTCTTCAAGCTCAACTGTGTGAGCAGCAACTGCAGAAGAGGGAACTTTTGTGTTCCATTCAACGCCTAAGCACTCTACGCGTGAGAGCGTACTCGCGCCCAAAGAGTGCGCATCAAGAATGTTTGCAAGAGTTAGGCGGGCATCGTCTGTGGCGCCATCAAAGTAATGAATAGCTCCGTTAAGACCGTCTTGATTGAGTTCGGGTTCAAGTGTTTTGAGTTCTTTGGCTGAGAATTTTTTGTGTAATTCAGGAACTTGAAATCCAGCAAGTGTGTCGTACATCCAGAGGCCGATGTTTAACTGCCAAAGAGGTACGCGTGATTTTTTATATGCGGGGAAAAGAAAGGGAAGGGGGGTGCAAAGTTGAGGCGCTAGCTTCCAAAGTTTAGCGCGCTCATGGGTGCTTTCGCGAACAAGCTTGAATTCAAACTGCTCTAGGTAACGAACTCCACCGTGAACAAGCTTAGAAGAGCGTGAGCTTGTACCCCAAGCAAAGTCTTTGCGTTCTACAAGGAGCGTTTTGATGCCGCGAGAAGCCGCATCACGTGCAATCCCGGCACCCGTAATACCACCGCCGATAATCAATAAGTCGTAAGTTTCTTTGTCGAGTTTTGCCCAAGCGTTAGAGCGTTCTGCAAGTGAATATACGGGAAAGTCTTTTGCCATAAGGTTTTTGCACCAATCCTTGGGCCACTGTGTTTATGGGGCTTGGCCTAGGTTTAGGCCGAGTTCATTAAAGATTCACTTCAGAGTGTGTGAAAAATGCTACTGGAAGAGTTGATGTTAAATTGAGCAGCGTCTCTTATCTTCGAGTCATTTAAGTCGTGATTAAACGACTACTTCACTTCGCGGTGAACTGTAACTTTCTTCATGTAAGGGTTGTACTTACGAAGCTCCAGTTTTTCAGTGGTCGTTTTCTTATTTTTCTTAGTGTAATAGCGACTGGGAGTTGTTCCCGCTTTACGAGATTCAGTACACTCTAGGATCACTACTACTCTATCGTTCTTTCTAGCCACACGTGAGTGATAGGCAAGGGCTTTTGCTCTGTCAACAGAAAGCTAGGGGTAAGGGCCTAGGATGCGGCGCATTATTGATTTGTAATTTGGAGTACTTGCGTACCTTGCGCAGTCTTTGACCTCCGGCATAATCAAATGCAGAGGCCGTCAAAAAGCCTTTGCTTGAGGGAGCAAAATTAGGAGGAGTTTAGAATGAAAAAAATTGGATTTGCAGTAGCAGGGAGTCTCCTGTCACTCAGCGCATTCGCGCAAGACGAAGGTGTAACCGTAGGTGGTTACGTTGACGCTGGTTACCGTTCAGTAATGATGGACAAAGCTCTTGGAGCTGACGTTGCTGATAGCAGCGGCTTTCTCGTAAGAGAAGGTGCTATTTACTTAGGAAAAAAATGGGGAACAGAGTGGGAAGTATTCGGAGATTTCGCTTACAGAGGCGGATTTAACGGAACTGGAAACGTTGCAGTTTCTCAGGCTTTCGTAGCTCAAAGCATGGAAAATGGTCTTAGCTGGAAACTTGGTCAATTCGACGGTGTTTTCGGTTACTACGCTGGCCGTGTTGATTCTCACGCTCATGCATTAACTGACACTGGCTACATCCAAGGTGCTTACCTTCCTGCTAGCCACATCGGTTGGATGGCTAACTACTCTTTCAGCGATATGCTTAAAGTTGGAGTTCTTGTAGCTAACGAAAACGAAAATTTCGGAACTTCAGGAGCTGCTGGTAGCCTCGGTGGTGGTAGTGGAACTCACTCTGCTGACTTCGGTCTATTGGTTGGAGCTGACTTCGACGCTTTCAGCGCAGACGTTGGTGCTTACTTCATGACTGGCGAAACTGGCGCAGGCGTTGAGTCTGAACTTGGTTACGTAGTTTCTGGTGTTGTTGAAGGTAACTTCAACCCACTTACTTTTGGTGTATACGGCGTATACTTCAAAAACGACGCAAGTGCTACAGCACCTGCTAAAGACGAAGCTGACTTCGGATTTGGCGCTAACGTTGGATACGACGTTAACGAACAATTCGCAGCTAACCTTCGCCTTGAGTACGTAGGAATGAATGACAAGTCTTCTTTCTACAACCCAACTACTGGTACTTGGATCAGCGTTCTTAACGGAGTTAACGATCAAGAAGTTGAATCAGTATTGGCTGCTACAATCGGTGGTGGTTACAAGTTCAACGATAACGTTAAAGCTAAAGTTGATTACACTTACGCTCAAATCGAAACTAAAGGAACTAACGCTGACGTAGATCCTATGCACACAGTTAACGCTGGTGTTGTTGCTAACTTCTAATAGAAGTTAAAAAATAACGTGCAAACAAAAAGGCCTCGGGGTTCTTCGGAACTCCGAGGCCTTTTCTATTTGGTGCCTAGCACCTTTTCAAGTGATTAGGGTCATCGGGACCAAAAGAGAGTGTCCCCCGTACCTAAATCGTTGAGTGCTTGAGGCGTTAGGTAATCTTGACCTAGCTAGGGGTCCTCCCCCCATAAAATTATTTTTCCTATCGAAAATTATGAGTGAAGCTAAATGCTGGCTTTG
Organism: uncultured Bacteriovoracaceae bacterium; assembly: GCA_964538275.1. Taxonomy (GTDB): domain Bacteria; phylum Bdellovibrionota; class UBA2428; order UBA2428; family UBA2428; genus CANIGN01. The sequence goes on along the minus strand of CAZIFW010000014.1, from coordinate 11,414 downwards.
AGAGCGGCTTCTAGGTCGGGATATTTGAAAGTGTAACCACTCGCGAGAGTTGCGTTAGGATGAGCGCGCTGACCTGAGGCGATGATAAGAGCAGCTTCTCCTACAGCTAAATAAAGCATAGGTGTAGGAACTGGAAAAAGTGCGGGTCTGTGCAAAACTTTTCCAAGTGTGTTTGAAAAAACTTTGTTGCTTACAATGTTTGGCGAAGTCGCGTTTAACACAGGGCCAGCTTTTTCGTTTTCAATTGCGTGAATGATGATTCCCACAACATCATCAACATGCACCCAGTTCATACTTTGTGATCCTGTAAATCCGATAGGGCCGCCAACACCGAGCTTGAAAGGAAGCAGAAGTTTTTCAAGAGCGCCGCCGCCTTTTCCAAGCACAACTCCAATACGCACTATGACAGTGCGTATTCCATGAAGTCGTTCCGCTGAACGAGCCGCGCTTTCCCAGTTTTTGCAAACTCTTGCTAAAAAATCATCAGCAGGTGGAGAGTTTTCATCTACATCTGTTTCGCTACTTCCGTAATAACCCACAGCAGAGGCATTCACTAAAGTTTTTACTTTGCTACCTTTAAGGGCAGCTACAATTTTTTCAGTACCTTCAACGCGTGAATCATTGATGAGTGCTTTGATTTTGGGATTCCATCGATTTTTAAAAAGTGGATGACCCGCCAAATTTACGACAGCATCTGCATCTTTTACTTTGTCTTTCCATTGCGCATCTTTGCGAATATCGAGGAGCACTGGCTCCCAGCCTTTGTTTTGAATAGCTTTGACAAGTACTTTTCCAATAAATCCAGTTGCTCCAAAAAGCGCGATCTTCATATTGCTCACTTTATGATCCTAAAAGGATTTCTGCTACACTGATTTATATAAAGTTAAAGAGGGGTTGTTTTGGGTATTCGGGTTTTCGCGTCTTCAGTTTTAGGGGTTTGGTCTGCACTTCGCCTTAAGAGCAAAGGCTTTGAAGTAGAACTTCTGTTGCTTAAAAAAGAAAATGAGTCATTTCGCCCCACACGCATCCCACGAAAGTTATTAAGTTCAGTTATTGAGCAACTTACACGTTTGGGAATACCCGTTTCTAATATTCTAGAGGCACCTGTAGTGCGTGGATGGGTGAGTCCTTCTGGTGAAATCTTTGAACGTGTATGGTCCGAAAAAGGCTTGCATGAAGAGCGTTGGATAGACACTGCAAGATTGCGTGATTCGCTTGTGCGAGCTTGTGAGCTTGAGGGTGTCAAAGTCAGTCACGTAGATGTTTTTCCAGCTCCAGAATGGGACAATTTTAAATCCTTGGGAGTATATGAAGCGCCCCCAACTGAGATCACTCATTGGACAAAAGCTTTTCAATCCTACGTGGATAATACCAACTACGACGTCACTGAAATACTTTTCCCCAGAGGAATGGAATCAGCTCTTCAAAAGATTTTATTTTTCGAATTCGATGGAGTGAAAGCTTCGCTTGAAAACTTGAACAGACAAAAGAGTGTACTCACTTTGATATCTCGTTCTCGTATTTTAGTAGATCAGGTTATTGATGATCTTCGCACGCGTTTGAGCGAAAAAGAAACAGGTCAGTTACGTGCTTTGTTTGCTTTAAATCCTCATGTTTTTCGCAGAGATTTTAAATGTGTGGTGGGTGAATCAGGGCTCTATATTCCGCAGTTTTGCTTGCTCGGTACTGGCCTAGGAACACTGCCGGCGCTCATGAATACCCATGCTCGTGAGGGTTTTAAGCAAGTAGAGCGCTTAGAAGAGTTGCTTGAAAAGATTATTAAGGAGCGGGGGGCTCTTGATCCGGTGCGCATGGCTGAAGACTGGTACCAGAGCGAAAGACGCGGATTTCTTAGACTTTTAACATGGCAGCGTGGTTGGGAAGATTGGTTGTGGTCTAGAATGCGCCAATCCTGGGCGCTCAGAGTACAGCAATACCTTCCTGGTAAACTAAAAGATTTGCTCAGAAGCCCACTCTAGATTTTAATAGAGCTGTGAGAAGCTTTCTTCTGATCACTTTCAGTATTCTTTCTCTTTCTAGTTTTTTGCAGGCTGGGGCACGTTTGCAATTGAGTGATGAGCGCAATGCTTCTCCTGCTGAACTTCGTAAACGTATTCGGCATTTGCAAGAAGCTGTTATTGATTTGCAAACTCGCGTGGATCAACTCGAAGCACGATTAGGTTCTTCAAATTCAGCTACTGCGTCTGGAACTTTATCTTCAGCTCCAGCAGCCAACATCACGTGTTTTATCGAAACTCCTTTTGATGGATTGTTTGATGCCACTGAATCCACTGAAACCAAAGCACGTATCGAAGCCGTAAAGGCTTGTATGGCTAAAGTTAAATCGCGGATTCATTGTTCGGCTCAAAAAGTTAAGTGCGGACAATAATTTAAAATTCATTCTAAGCCGTCCATAGCGGGAACTCGCTAAAAAAACGCTTACAGCGCAGTCTCTTTGTGCTTTAAAGGAGAGCCTCATGAGCCAAACTACGCCTCAATCCAGTGCAAAGTCTGCCAACAAGCAGCCTCTTGTACGCACGCGCTGGAATTATTTTAAAGATCGTTTGGTCGAATCTTTTGGCGGAGTTGTTTACAAGATCGGAGTCGATGCTGGATTTACCTGCCCCAATCGCGATGGCAGCAAAGCTTGGGGTGGATGTGCATATTGCTCTCAAGAGGGATCACTATCTCCCAACCAAGATCCTAGCTTGGCAATCAAAGATCAAATCAACAAAGGCATGGGTTTTGTAAGTCGTCGATATGGCGCTAACCAGTACATTGTTTATTACCAAAGTTTTACTAACACTTACGATAAGCCCGAAGTTTTACGTGAACGTTTTAATGCAGCTTTCGTAGATCCACGCATTGTGGGATTAAGTATTGCAACTCGTCCTGATTGTATCTTGCCCGAGAACATTGAAGTGCTTAAAGAGTTTAAAAAGCGCTGCAAATATTTTTCAGTTGAGCTTGGCTTACAAACAAGACATCAAAACACTTTGGACTGGGTAAATCGTCAGGAGACGACAGCTGATTATGTGCAAGCCATGAAGCTCCTGCGCGAAGCAGATATTCCAGTGATCAGTCATTTGATTATTGGATTTCCTGAAGAAGGCCAAGATGAAGTTTTTGAAACGCTTCAATTGGCGGAGCAAGAAGGTAGCGCAGGCGTAAAGCTACAAATGCTTCACATTATTAAAAATACAAAGCTTGCTGTGCTCTACAATCGCAAACCATTTGAATTGTATTCCATGGAGGAATACGGCGAAAAAATTATACATCTTGTTGAGCGCTTAGATCCTAAAGTCGAAATACATCGCATCACGGGAGAGACAGATAAGGATCAATTGGTGGCCCCCGCTTGGGTTGCCAATAAAACTCCGTTCTTTACGTGGTTTGATAAAGAGCTTGAAAAGCGCAACACATGGCAAGGAAAGTATCATTCAAGCCAAAAGTACGCAGATAAGATTCCAGATTTTAACCCTTCGAAATTTATTACTCTTTAATTTCAAAACAAAATAAAAAAGTCATCTCTTAATCTCTGTATAGAATGCATGGGGTTTAGTGCGCGTTGCTCAATGTTGGGATTTCCTAATTCATGCTCAAGCAAAGATTTTACTCGATTATAAATGTTAACTCTCTTTTGCCAGGCTTTTCTTTCGGAAGACCACTTCCAAAATCCTACACGAGGACCAGGATTAAAGTTTTTTTCTAACGAAACTAAAAATATTTTAGCAAGTGAGTAGAAATCAGTTGAGGGAGAAAACCTTTCGTAAAACTTAAGAGCCGTTATGGGATCATAGTTGTCTTCATTGGGAATAATTAAGTCTTTTAACTCGGGAGCTATATATCGATGATTGAAGATCAAAGTATCAGGGTGCATTATTAATTGCTGCGTTTGAATATTTTTTTGAGTAGATGAAGAGAGATCAATTAACACGATGGAAGCCAATGGACGTGTCGCTTGCTGTTTATTTACTACAATAAAATTTCCAAGGTTTAACTCGTTATGTGTAAATCCCCGTTCGTGCAAACTCATAACAGTATTTAGGCAATCATCAAGCGCATCTACGAAGAGTAAAATTTTTTCTTCGTATGAGTAACGATGGCTCATTTCGCTTAAATACTTATTGAGTGGAATGCCTGGGATGTACTCACGCTCCCAAACTGTTTCACCGTTTGAGAGTACAATTTTCTTTAATCCCGCAGGAGCAAAGTCTACTTCACCTTCTGCATGTAGAGCTTGTTGAACTTTGACTTCATATTCGAAAGCCAAAATCGATTTTTTTCCTTTGGGACGATGATGAGTAACAAGTTTTTGAGTTATTAAATCTTGAGCGACATTTACATAAGCAAAACCACCTTGATGAAAGGAGGTATAAACATAGCCTTCACCCGGGCTAAATCCTGAGTCTGGGGGTGCATATAGTTGCGACAAATTTTCAGAGCAAGTCGTGAAGCTTTCAGCCAGGGGTATACCTAGGCAAAAAATGGCGCTTATAAGCAAAGAAGTTATGCGTAAAAGCATGGGATCAACTTATTTGCCGATTTTCAGAATGTGGGTCAAGGTCTATTTACCGTGGCACTGTTTGTACTTTTTGCCAGAACCGCAGAAACAAGGGTCGTTTCTTCCTATTTTAGGATCTGCTTTGAGCGGCGCTGTAGGAGCCTCTACTTCTTGAGCTGCTCCGCCACCCGCAGGTCCTGTGCCTGCAGTTGCCGCTTGAAGTTGGCGAATTTTCTCGCTCTCATATTTCTTCATAAATGACATTGCTGCTTGAAGCGCAGGGTTCGGTGCAGGGGGAGGTGTTTCACTTGGAGTAATGATATTTGGATTCGCTTCAGGAGAGCCACCTTCAATATTTGCTTCGGGGTGATTGAACTCCGCACTTTCAAGTTTGCGCATGGCCTCTTCTTCTTCGCGTTTACGAAGAGCGTCTCTCTCTGCTTGAGAAAGAATGCGCGCAGTAAATAAACGACTAAGAGCGCTTTGACGAATTACACGGTCTAGCATTTTAAAGAGGTGAAAGCCCTCTTTGCGATATTCCACGAGAGGATCTTTTTGAGCATAACCTCTAAGGTGAATCCCCTCTTTAAGGTGATCGAGTGCAAGAAGGTGTTCTTTCCAATGGTGATCAATGCTTTGAAGGAAGAAGTATCGCTCAAGTTCCCTAATAGTTTCTTCGCCGTAAGTTTTTTCACGTTCTTGATAAATTCTATGTGCTTCAGCAGTGATCCAATTCACTAACGAAGTCTGATTGAGTGCGCCTTTATCTTGTAGCTCTTGAAGTTCTTTAATGTATTTATCTTTGTTCTCGAAATTAAAAGCTGTGCGAAGAGCTTCTACGAGTGATTCGAAATTCCAAGTTTCACCAGCTCTGCGATCAGGCTCAAATTGTGCCGCAATGTCTGTTGCAAACTCTTTGCTCAAATCGCGCACAAGATCTTTGGTTTCTTTTCCATCGAGCACAAGTCTTCGCATGGTGTAAATCACTTCACGTTGTTTGTTCAGTACGTCGTCGTACTTAAGCAAGTGTTCGCGCTGATCAAAGTGGTGCATTTCTACGCGCTTCTGTGCGTTTTCAATAGACTTAGAAACAAGGCCATCGCTGATAGGCACATCTTCTTCCATGCCCAATTTATCCATGATGGTAACCATGCGATCGCTCGCAAAAATTCTCATCAAGTCGTCTTCAAGAGAAAGATAAAATTGGCTCGATCCTGGGTCACCCTGGCGACCGGCTCGTCCACGCAATTGGTTGTCGATACGGCGCGATTCGTGGCGTTCAGTTGCAATCACGTGCAAGCCACCTGTGTCTTTAACTCCTGCGCCTAAGATAATATCTGTTCCACGACCAGCCATGTTGGTGGCAATCGTGACAGCGCCTCTCAATCCAGCATCAGAAATAATTTCTGCTTCACGTGCGTGGTTCTTGGCGTTCAAAATGTTGTGAGGAATTCCCTCACGTTGAAGAAGTTTTGCAACACGCTCTGATTTTGCAACACTCACAGTACCCACTAGAACAGGGCGACCTTCTGCGTGTTTTTCTTTGATATCTTCAATCACAGCGCGATATTTACCGGCTTCATTTCGGTAAACCAGATCTTGGGAATCTTTTCGATAGTTAGGTCTGTTGGTAGGGATTACCAAAACTTCCAAGTTGTAGATCTTTTTAAACTCGGCAGCTTCGGTATCTGCAGTTCCTGTCATACCGCCTAATTTTTTGTAAAGGCGGAAATAGTTTTGAAGAGTGATTGTAGCAAGTGTTTGGTTTTCACCTTCGATCGTAACGCCTTCTTTGGCTTCAATCGCTTGGTGAATACCATCGGACCATCTACGACCTGGCATAAAGCGACCTGTGAATTCGTCGACGATAACAATCTCGCCATCGCGAACTACATAGTCTGTATCGCGTTTGAAAAGGGCATGAGCCTTTAAGCCTGCATGCACGTGGTGCACAAGCGAAGCATTTTCGGGGCTGTAGAGGTTCTCAATGTTCAAAACTTCTTCTAAGCGACGCACGCCATCTTCGGTGAGAGTGGCTGAACGGTGTTTTTCATCTACGGTGTAATCTATGTCGCGTTTAAGATTGCGAATCGCGCGGTCAGTTTCGTAGTAAAGATCTGTTGTTTCATCCGATGGACCACTGATGATAAGTGGAGTTCTTGCTTCATCGATAAGAATAGAATCCACTTCGTCCACAATCGCAAAATTATGTTCACGTTGAACATAGCGATCGAGTGAAGGTTTCATGTTGTCACGGAGGTAATCGAAACCAAATTCGTTGTTAGTTCCGTAAGTGAGATCTGCGTTGTATTGAATTTTTCTCTCACGGTCGCTCATGCTGTTTAAGATGCAACCTACTTCGAGTCCTAAGAAACGATGAACTTTACCCATCCACTCAGCATCGCGTTTTGCGAGATAATCGTTGACGGTAATCAAGTGCACACCTTTACCAGAAAGTCCGTTAAGATAACTGGGAAGGGTGGAAACAAGAGTTTTACCTTCACCGGTTTTCATTTCTGAGATCATGCCTTTGTGAAGGGCATAGCCCCCGATAAGTTGAACATCGTAGTGACGTTGCCCGAGAACACGAGTTGCGGCTTCACGACACACTGCAAAGGCTTCTACAAGAATGTCATCTAGAGAGGCACCATTTGCGAGCTTTTGCTTCAATTCCGCAGTTTTAGCTTGGAGGTCGCGGTCGCTCAGGACTCGAATCTTAGGTTCCAAGCGGTTAACCGCCTGAATAACGGGAAGGATCTTTTTAAGCTCCCGATCGTTTTTACTGCCGATAATTTTTTTAAGCACTAAACCTGCAAGCATAACTACTAAAGAACGTTAGCACTCCTATTTGCACTTGGCTAAGGCCCCAAGCTCTGTATAGTTTTAGTTTGTGAATACCTCCATGGAACGTATCTGGATATACGAAGGCAAAATGGGGAAAAACTTCCCTCAAGAGAAAAAACTTTTGGTAGATGAGCTTAAATCTGCCTTTAAAATTGAGGATAAGCCTTCTTCTAAAACGAGCCTGGCCATTTCTTTAGCGGGAGATGGGTCCTTGCTTTCGATGGTCAGAAATTTAGGCGAGTTGCGTCACCAAATTCCAGTGTTGGGTATTCATACGAGTGCAGGCATGGGTTTTTTACATAAGCTTTCATATCCCAAAGGCGGGGCTAAGCCTGTAAAAGCATGGACTAAAAAGTTTGTAGAAATGCTGAAAAACAATCAATACTCGATTGAAAAACGCTGGGGCTTAGAAGCCAAAATCGGAAGGAATAATTCTTGCTGGGGCATGAATGATCTTGTGATCAGTAAAGGGTCGCTCTCAAGAATGGTATCTATGAAGGTTTCGGTAAATAATTCTGTTCTTTTTGCTAAACTCCGAGGAGATGGTTTGATTTTAGCCACTCCAATTGGCTCAACAGCGTATTCACTCGCAGCAGGTGGGCCCATAATGGTTCCAGGTTTGGATGGGCTTTTGCTGACTCCTATTTTGCCGCACGAAATTGCTCAGCGCCCTGTGGTGTTAACTCCTGATTCTCGCATTGAACTCCAAATCCTTGAGGGGCCTCCTAGCTACCTTACAGAAGATGGCCAGCGCACCACTGAACTTAAATCCGGACAAACTCTACTTATGACACGGGCAAAAGATGCCGTTCATTGGTTGGAGCCTCAAATGGAGGGGGTGCGTGATTACTTTGAGGTGTTAAGAAGTAAACTAGGTCTTGGCGGCGGAGTGTTGAATTCCAAGGGAGGATAACTATGCTTGCATCGATTCGTGTTAAAAACTTTGCTCTTGTTGAAGATACAGAAATTCAATTGGAAAAAGGCTTTACTGTTTTTACAGGCGAAACAGGTGCTGGCAAAAGTTTGCTTCTCAATGCCATAGTACTTTTACTCGGAAATCGTGCCTCAGCATCATGGGTACGCAAAGGTTCACTCAAGGCAGAGGTTGAGGGTCAGTTTTATTTTCCCAAAGACAAAGAACGTTTAAAGAAACTTTCTGATATGGGTTTTGACTTAGAAGATCCGGCTGATCCCTTAGTTGTTCGCCGAGAGTTTGCCTCGGCTGAAGGGACTGTAAGTCGTATTTGGATACAGGGAAAAGCTTCGACTCGAGCACAGCTGCAAGAAGCTCTTGGAGATTTGATTGAAGTATCGGGCCAACATGAATTTCTGAGGCTTAACAAACCCAATTACATTTTAGAAATTGTAGATTCTCTTTTAGAAAAACCTCAAGTCCTTACAGATTACAAAATTGCCTATGAAGAATTAAAAAAACTTCAAGCAGAACGAACCAAGCTTGATTTGCTTTCAACGGATTCTATCGACTTTTTAAGAATTGAAGTGAATGAACTTAAAGACATTTGCAAAGCTAAAGACTTGGCGAATTACGAGGAGCAGCTAGAAAAACAAGCAAGAGAACTTTCCTCAAAGGAAAAAATCTTAGAACAAGTTGAAAAGTGTGTTTCGCTTTTAGATGGAGCAGCGGGTACTGATTCTTCTGCTGGATTGAGCGAATTGATTCGATTGCTTGATAAAGAAAGTCGAAAGCTTGGGCAGTTTACATCTACAGAACTACTCCTAGAAAAACTAGACCTCATTTCAAACTCGCTTTCTGATTTTGAAACTGAATTGTTAAAGATAAAGGAAAGTTTCTCTGAGAGCGGATTGAATGAAGAAGATGTTGCAGAAACGCTCAGTAAACTAAAGAGATTAAAAAGAAAATACAGCGTGCAAAGTGCGGATGAGTTTTATGCTTTGTATACAAGTAAAAGCGAGGAGCTTGAGCAGTTAGAAAATCTTTCTGAGCGTCGAGAAAGCTTAGATAAGAGTATTTCTAAGCAACTAAAAGAACTTGATCAAAAGGCTAAACAGTTAAGTGCAGCACGGAAGAAAATTATTCCTCCTTTTGTTTCAAAGTGGGAAAAAGGTGTGCGCGAATTGGGAATGCCCTATGCAACATTTGCCTTAAAGGTAAATGAGGCTCAAGAATTTAGCGCGACCGGTAAAGATCAATTAGAACTTTTATTCTCCTCTAACAAAGGACACGAGATGATGCCTCTTGCAAAAGTTGCCAGTGGGGGTGAACTTTCGCGCATACTTTTGTCTCTAAAGGAGTATGTTGCGCAAAACATTTCTGTGGGTGTTTATCTTTTTGATGAAGTTGATACAGGAATAGGTGGCGAAACGGCGCACATTGTTGGTAAAAAACTTGCGACACTAGGTAAATCTTCTCAAGTGCTTGTGGTCACGCACCTAGCTCAGATTGCAGCATTTGCAGATGAGCAAGTTTTAGTTGAAAAGAAGCATGGCTCAGAAACATCTCGTACAGAGCTACGCGTTCTCGACAAAAAAGAACGTCTCAGCGAATTGGCGCGTATGCTTGGCGGACAAAAACTTGATTCTGCACGCAAGTTAGCAGAAGACTTAGTTAAGCGCGTAAAAGCTGATCTTTCTCCGTAAAATAAAAGTTAATCATTAGAGCTTAAATAAAGAATCTTTTTGCTACAATTTTAAAAATGTATATCCAGCTAGATGCACAGAAGATTTTAAAGACGGCATTGAGCGTTCATGATCGAGTTGGCGAGCGTTTTCCTGAATCAGGGCTTCACAAAATATCTGGAGATTTAATTTCTTTAACTCGAAAGTGTATCTCTGAGGCTCATGTCATTCCAAAGCCTATGTGGAGTCTTCGAAGCCTTATTATTTTTTTAGTGGCGTTATTGGTGAGCTCATTGGTTTATATTTTTTCCGGAATAAACTTTAATCAGCAAGTTGGATATAGCGATTTTCTTCAAGCAATGGATGCGGCTATGAGTTCACTCGTTATGATAGGGGCGACTATACTTTTTTTAGTAAATCTGGAAAAGAAATATAAAACTCGAAAAATTTTAGAGTCTATACATTCACTACGTGCTTTAGCTCACGTTATTGACATGCATCAGCTCACTAAAGATCCCTATCTCTTTTTATTCGATGAACATAAAGCTACAAACTCATCGCCAAAGAGAAAATTTAGCCTATTTGAATTGTCTCGTTATTTTGATTACTGCTCTGAGATGCTTTCGCTTATAAGTAAAGTTGCGGCACTTTATCCGCAATATATTGATGACCGCACAGTTCTCAACACCGTAGACGACGTAGAGTCTTTAACGGACGGCTTCTCTAGAAAAATTTGGCAAAAAATTAATCTAGTAAATTCGCTACAACAAAAGCGTTCTAAGGCTAAATGATTGAATTTGGCGTTTGCATGCCTGATTATTGACGTGAGTTTCTTTGTTTGCATGGGTGTTTGATTGCAAGCCTATACTTTACACTAAGAATTATGGGCATCTCTGTAAAAGCCGTTGGTTTGTCGGATGTGGGAATGAAGCGGCAAAACAATCAGGATTCATTTTTGATTAACGAAAAGCTCGGACTTTTTGCAGTAGCGGATGGTATGGGCGGACACAGTGGTGGCGAAGTTGCCTCAGCGCTTGCTGTAAAAGGCATGGAACATGTTTTTAAAGAAAAACGCAATAAAATGGAAATTGCTGAAACTCTCCGTCACGGAGTGGAACGGAGTAATGAAATTATTTTTGAACAAGCCGCTCAACAGCCTGAGCTTGCAGGAATGGGAACAACCCTTACAGCTATGGCTTACACCAAAGAGCATGTTTATATTGCTCAAGTAGGAGACTCGCGTTGTTATTATTTCTACGACGGACAGCTTTTTCAAATCACAGAAGATCATTCTCAGATATATGAACTTATGAAATTAGGTTTTGTGACAGAAGCCAATATTCATCATTTTCAAAAAAACGTTATCACTCGTTCTGTTGGTTATGAGCCCTCTGTAAGTCCAGATATCTACGCAATGGATGTTAAAAAAGGTTGTCGTTTTTTACTTTGTAGCGATGGCCTAACGGGT
>CAZIFW010000013.1:0-47009 GCA_964538275.1 uncultured Bacteriovoracaceae bacterium | reverse complement strand
ATGTTCTAAAAATAATTCGATCATATGCTGGCTTAAGCGTATGATGAGGATTGGGAACTAGGACAATATCCTTTCCTGCCTTAGTTTGAATAATATAAGGACCACTCCCTAAGGGATTTTTATCCTTTAGCGTGCTGGCTTCATAAACACGTATGATATATCCCATCCGATGCAATAATTGCGGATAAGGAAATTTTGTTTCGATCACTAAGGTTTCTTTTTGGCAGTAAGCCTTTTCTATTTCGCGTAAACGCGCTCGTACGGGTCTTGGAGACAAACGTGCTTCCTCGATATTGGCCTGAATATCTAAACACGTTAATTTTTTACCGCTCGAAAACGTTGAAGGCCTAAGTTCAAAGCTCCAAAAGCGCCCTTCTCTTTTGTAGCTTTTCACTAAGTCGGGGACCAATGTTCCATCAGGCCTTTGATAAAAGAGCCCCTCAGTTACAAGCTCAGAAAGGGCAAAGGCGTTTTTATCCAATGAACGCGTAATGTTGTAGTCTTTAATCTCATTTTCAATGCCGTAAACAAGCTCTGTCGCCGCGGCAAGAGAAGTCCACGCAACGCTCCCCAGAACTGAGACAGCTAGCAAGAAAGTATGTTTTAATAACTTCCATGAGAGTAGTTTTAGCTTCATTTTTGAGTCTCAGCGCTGTTTTCCTGCATGCCGCAAGCCCTGTCTACAAAGAAGTCCTAGGAAAGCGACTCGATTTCATTTTTAAAGATGAAAAACTTAAAAACACCAAAGTAGGTGTTTCGGTATTTTCCCTTAGTCGCAATGAAAGTCTCTACACATTCAATGCAGATGAAGCGCTTTCCCCTGCTTCTGCCATAAAAATCCTTACTGGTTACGTAGCTCTCAAAAAACTAGGTAACGAGTTTACTTTTAAAACTCAACTTCTATCCAATGCCAAAGTTGTGGGTGGTGCTCTAAAAGGTGACTTATATTTTAAAGGTGGAGGCGATCCCGCTTTAGTTACCGAAAGGCTTTATCTTTTAGCCGAAGACCTTATTCGCTGGGATATTAAAAAAATTGAAGGCTCCATTGTCGTAGATGATTCTATTTTTTCAACAATAGGCGACGAAGAGCGCATCATAGATAAAGCACATGATAGGCCTTACAATGCTCCCGTAAATGGCCTCTCTTTTAATTACAACACCACAACCGTATTTTTTAGACCTGGTCTTAAAGTGGGTGACCGCATTCGTGTTTATCCAGAACCCAACACAGGGTTTTTAGAAATCGTAAACCGTGCCCAAACTTCTACGGGAAGTGGCAACAAAATACGAGCATCAAGACAAACCGTTAAAGGTAAAGAAGTTCTTATTGTTGAAGGAAGTTTGGGAATTAATGGCGGCGAACAACGCAGCTACTTTAATATCAGCCAAGGTGCCCTCTATGCGGGACATGCTTTAAAGATGTTATTAAAACAACAAGGTATCGAAGTTACAGGTGGAGTTAAAACAGGCAACACTCCAAGCGGAGCGAAAAAGATGGTGGAATTTGAAAGTCTCCCTCTTCGCGAACTCGTTCTACTGATGAATAAATTTTCGAACAACTATATGGCCGATACCCTTGTTAAAACTTTGGGTCTTCAGGCACGTGGCGCTCCTGGCACTTTGCAAAAAGGTCTAGAGGTTATTCGCGAAGAAGCCACCCTTATTGGCATTAATCGAAATGGATTTAAGATAAACTCTGGTTCTGGCCTTTCACGTGAGAATCGCATGAGTGCCTCGCAATTTGTTGCAACCTTTTATGATTCCTATAAAAACTTTGCCGTCTTTCCCGAACTCATGACCTCACTTCCCATTGCCGCAGTAGACGGAACTTTACGCAAAAGAATGCATGACAGTGCAGCTGCACGCAGACTCAGAGGAAAAACTGGAACAATATTTGGAGTTTCTTCTCTGAGCGGAGTAGTACAGAGTAAAGGAGGCGAGCTTTTGGCCTATGCTGTTATCTTAAACGATAACTCGGCAGAACCTGGCTCGTTAAAGCCTTGGCAAAATTACTTAGGCCAAGCGCTTTCTGATTTTAACCGTCAGGCAAATCCTGACGAAGGAGATTTGAAGTAAGATGAACAAGTTCTCGTGGTCCCCACTCGGTGGTCTAGGCGAAGTGGGTATGAATTGCATGGTATTCAAATTTGGTGATCAGATTATACCTGTAGATGCAGGTGTTCTTTTTGCAGATCCAAATGATTATGGAGTAGACGCCGTTTACCCCGATTATAGAAAACTCCTCCAACAAGACATTAAGCATTGGATAATCACTCACGGACATGAAGACCATGTTGGCGCAGTAGCGGCTGTTTTTCATTTATGCAAACAAATGGAAATTGAAGCTCCTCAGTTTTACGCCCCTCCTCTTGCACACGCACTTATTCAACAAAAACTCAGCGATTCTCGTTACACAGGCCTTCAAAAATACAAAGATTATATTCACAGTGTTGAACCAGGAACCGAAATCACTTTAGGTGAAGTAAAAATTAAATTCATAGAGATTCGTCACAGCACGCCTACAAGTTGTTCTTTGGCATTTAAATGGCGTGATCTTAAAGCTTTTCATACTGCAGACTTCAAACTCGATTATCACGAATTTGAAGACGGCAGCCTTTCGGTGCACGACTTTGATGTTTTTGATGGAGAACGCCCAGACTTACTTTTCTTAGATAGCACCAACGCCGAGCGAAGTGGGCAAAGTATCTCAGAAGCTGATATTCGCGATCACCTTGAAGAAGTTATTAAAAACGCTCCTGCAAGGCTTTTTGTAACTCTTTTCTCCTCTAATGTTTATCGAATTGCAGTTATGGCACATCTTGCAGAAAAACATGGCCGAAAAGTTTGCCTAGCAGGTCGCGCGATGAAACAAATTTATCGAGCAGCAAGAACTTTGGGTATTTTTGACAAATGCCCGCCTTTTTCTGAGTCAACTCTTATTGAACCCGAAGAAAGTGTAAATCTTGATCCCAAGCGAGTGCTTATTATATGTAGCGGCTCTCAAGGAGAGTTTAGAAGTGTACTTTCCAAAATCGCTTCTGCAAATCATCCTGTGTTTCGTGCTAATGAGAACGACACTGTTCTCTTTAGCAGTAAAATGATTCCCGGAAATGAACGCTCTATCATGCGTCTTATCGATGGACTTATGCAACACAATGTAAAAGTCCTTTGGGGCGACAAAGCTGAAGAAGAAATTGGTGGACCCATACATGCCAGCGGACACGGACGTTCAGATGAACTGAGAGAAATCTTACGTTTTTTAAAGCCTAAGCATGTCATTCCCGTACACGGGGCAATGCACCAGTTAAAAGCAACAGAGGCCATCACTCACGAAATTGCTCAAGAATTAGATTTAAAGATTGATTGCACAGTGACTCTAAATAATTCCCGCTTGGAATTTGAAAAGAAGGAAAACTGGGAATTGGTAGATCATTACTTCGAAACAATTCCTCAAGAAAAATTTCTACGTTTAGAATACTTTGATAGCCCCAGCCGCGACCCTTTCTTAAAAGCAAGAAAGTTTGCAGCAGATGGCGGATGTCTATCAATTGCCGTACGACCTCATGGAACAATTGATATTCAAAGCAAAGGAATACTTCCTGAAAATTATGTGTTTGCTACAAATTATTCCCTAGAACGCCTCAACGAGGAAATTCATTCGTGGATGCATACTAAGATTAAACAACTTGAAAAGAACAATGAGTACAAGAGCGGTCGCTTTGAGAGCTTAAAAACTGAATGCGAAGATGAATTAGCGCGCATGATTAAAAAAATTACAGGATCTAAACCCTTGGTCTTTGTTCACTTCGCTTAAATGAGAATTTACGGATATATCTAAAACATGAAAGCACTCGTTCAAAGATGCAAAGGTGAAGTCTCTATTGAGATCAAAAATGCTCAAGGCAGCAACACTCAAAGATTTTCTGGCGTTGGCCTTGTGGTATTGCTCGGGTGGTTAGAGAGTGACGCCTCCAATCCCAAGCTCAACGAAGCCGAAGATTGGATTTTCTCTCGCATTGAAGGCCTTAGAATATTTGAAGATACTCAGGGCAAGATGAATCTTTCTCTGGACGATTACTGTGCACAAAACAAGATTGAAGGTGGAGTACTTTGGGTATCACAATTTACTCTTGCTGCCGAGCTTGAGTCTGGATTTAGACCTTCATTCACCAAAGCCATGAATCCCACTCTTGCTGAAAAGCGCTACAAAGACTTTTGCTACAAAATTAAAACTCTCTCCACAAAACATAAAAACATTTTTGGAGAGTTCGGGGCCGATATGCAGTTAAGTTTTTGCAACTGGGGCCCCGTCACTCTTATGCTAGAAAAGTAAAAGGGTCATCCGGACCAAAAGAGGGGGTCCCCTGTACCTACGGGGGGAGACTTTGATTTCTGTAAGACCTCCGGTCTTATTTAAATAGTCCCCAATATCCAGTACAGAGCTTTTCATTTTACTCCCCCATTCTTAAGATCTAGCACCAGCTTTAGACATGAAACGGGTACTTCTCTGCATAAACCTTGCTCTTTCAATTTTTGCTTCAGCCTATACAAAAGGAAAAACTTACAAACTCACAATACTCCATACCAACGATCACCATGGAGCTTTTTGGAAAAACGAAAATGATGAATACGGAATGGCTGCGAGAGCCACTCTCATTGAAAAATTAAGAAATGAAATTAAAGCTCAAGGCGGACATGTTCTTCTTTTAGATGGGGGAGACGTAAACACAGGCACTCCCGAATCTGAAATGGCAGATGCTGAACCCGACTTCAAGGGTATGTCCATGATGAACTATGATGCTATGGCCGTAGGAAACCATGAGTTTGATAAACCTTTTGATGTACTCCTTAAACAACAAAAAGAATGGTCAAACTTTCCATTCCTTTCTGCAAATATTTACGTAAAGAAGACGGGAAAAAGATTTTTTGATGCCACTAAGAAAGTTAAGATCGAAGACCTAGATGTTGCTCTCTTTGGCTTAACTACCGAGCAAACTCCCCAGCAAAGCATACGCTTTCCTCAAGACACCCTAGAACTACGCTCACCCGTGAGTGAAGCTGCAAAGCTTGTTCCTCAATTAAGAAAAAACTCAGATCTCATTATTGCCATTACGCATATGGGACACTATCCCAACGAACAACATGGCAGCAGAGCCCCCGGAGATGTAACCCTTGCAAGAAAAGTTGATGGAATTGATCTTATAGTGGGTGGACATACTCAGCTTCCGCTCTTTAATGCAGACTATGAAAACGGAACCTATATTGTCCAAGCCGGCGAGTGGGGAAAACACCTTGGAAAAGTTGATCTAGAATTTAAAGATGGCAAAACAAAACTCGTTAAATATGAACTCATCCCTGTAAATTTAAAAAGCGATCAGAAGAAACCCCAATTCTACGTTGAAGATAAAAAAATGCTGGATATGCTCAAGCCCTTCAAAGATAAAGCTGTTATTGAGACTTCAAAAGTAATCGGACAACTTGAGGGAAAACTAGAAGGACATCGTTCTGTCATACGAAAGCAAGAAACGAATCTTGGGAATTTTATAACTTATTTAATGGCAAAAAGCACAAATGCAGATATTGCCGTTACAGACTCCGGAGTTATTCGAACAAGTTTGGAATCAGGTAAAATCACTTATGGTGATGTAGTCTCTGTTCACCCTCTCTCCTTTGGTCTTAAATTTGTTACTGTGGAATTAAATGGCAAAGAGCTTTGGAATTATTTTTCAAAAGTATCTTTACTCACAGAAGGATCTTATCCGCAACTTTACGGGATTAAAGCTGTTGTAAAAAACAATTCCTTGTCTGAACTAGAAATCAAAAACAAGTCAGACGGAACATTCTCTAAATTGGATCTCAACAAAAAATACAAAGTAGCTCTTACGGATTTTATTGCTGCGGGCGGAGACAGCTACCCCCCGATTCATAAACACCCCTCTTTTAAAAGCACTGACCTTGTTGACTCAGAAGTCATGAGAAAACATTTCGAAAATGTAAAAGTTGTAAAAGCAGCAGACTTTGCTCCCATCGGAAACCTAAAGAAAAGTTCTGAGTAAAAACACATTAAGTACAGGGGGAGGACATGGCATTTAGGTCAAGATGAGCTAGTAAGGACTTTTTCGTTTTGTGATAACTGGAAAATCTAAGATGGGGATATCAAGTTCTTGCATCGCGTTTGCAAATTGCGCATCTTGCCGGCCCACAACAAAAGAAGAAAATACATTTCGGCTGCGATCATAAATCTCAGCTCTTACTTCAGTTCCTGCACCGCTACCTGACTTTTGAAACTTATATGCCATCACTTGAGACATAGGTAAATACTTCCGTGAAAATAAGGTTTTATGGGAACAAAAAGTTATACCTGCTTGAGTGACATAAAACTCAAAGAATATGTAATTCAATAGAGCAAAAAGACTAATGGCTCCCCCTACAAATAAAGCAATAGGCGGATGAGCTAGCTTAAGTAGGATTGCAGATTGATAGGCGCCTAAAGTACACGCAGCGGATACTACAAAAGAAGCTATAGATTTTTCCGCTTTAAATACAAATACACTTCCCATAGCTAGCTCTTTCTTATTTTTTCTTTTCTTCTGACAACTTAAAGACAGGCGCTTTTTGCGAACCATCTCTCACTATAGACATAGTCTTTAAAATTCCACGCGCTTGTACAAACATGTAGTCGTTTTCTAAACCAGCCGCTATTCGCTCTTGTGCGCTTACAAGTGGCGGAGTCGTCGTGGCTGTTTTATCTGCTTCGTTTTCAAAGTGACCTTCAAGGTCTTTTTCTCTAACAGTTTTGTTTTGTTCTCGAATGGCTTTAAGAGTTTTCTCATCTACATAATCAAGCGCCACATCAGGTTCAATTCCCTGTGCCTGAATAGATCTACCCGAAGGAGTATAATAGCGTGCCACAGTAAGTTTTAAACCTGCATCGTTGCTCAGTGGAATAACAGATTGAACGGAGCCCTTACCAAAGGTGCGCTGACCTGCAATAATTGCCCTTCTGTAATCTTGTAAAGCTCCTGCAACAATTTCACTCGCAGAAGCCGAACTACCATCCACTAACACAACCAATGGCAGTTTTGTTACACGTCTTCCTCTTTGCGCACTCTCCACATCTTTGCGGCTCTTATCACGAGCGATTGTGTACACTATAGGACCTTCATCAATAAAAAGGTTCGCTACTTTAATACCCTGATCTAAAAGCCCACCAGGATTTCCTCTAAGATCTAAAACTAAACCTTTAATTGCTTTGTTTTCTTGTAATTTTTCAATCGCACGAGCCACATCTTTCATGGTTTGTTCGCCAAAAGAAACAATTCTTATATATCCAGTATCTTCATGAAAAGTTGCACTTTTAACAGTTGAAACTTTTATAACTGCACGACTAATTGTTACGTCTACTTGTTTAGCTGGATTCCCACGACGAAGTGTAAGCTTAACTTTGGCACCAGGCTTGCCTTTTAAAATTGCTGCGGCATCTGGAATCGACATATCTCGAGTAATTTTATTGTCAATTTTTATAATTTTATCTCCTGCCAAAACGCCAGCTTTAAACGCAGGACTATCTTCAATCGGTGCAATGACCGTTAAGGTTTTATCTTGATAACCAAGTTCAATACCCACTCCACCAAATTGTCCCGATGTATCTTCTCTAAAATCCTTATACAATCGTGGAGGCATATATGCCGAGTGCGGATCTAAAGTATGCAGCATTCCTCGAACAGCTCCGTTTATGAGTTCTTTGGTATCCACTTGATCCACAAAATTTTCATCGATGTAATGAAGTACCCGAGCAAAAACTTCGAGTTCTCTGTAAGGTGCTTTATCTTTAGCTTCTGCCTGAGCCAGAGCTTGCGGAATACTTATGAGAGATAATAAAAGAGCTCCAGTTTTAATCTCAGATGAAAAAATCATCTCTCTATTTTAACTGCTAAATGCTGAGTGCTTTTGTCAGAATCTTGACCTGCTATTTTAAACTTTCAATATCAAGAGCAGCAGCTTTAAGCCAGTTATTTTGCTCTTTAGTATTTTCTTTCCCCTGAAATTCTTGCAAATAGTCAACTGCACCATTTTTACTCAGCATGGGAAAGATGTCCCCGGTACCATTTAAGGACCAAGCACTCCCATTTTTAACGACTTCTACCCTTTGGACAACAAACTCTACTTCTTTATTTTTAGAAAAAGGTTTAGAGGAAAATAGCTTTCCGTACTGCCCGTATTTGATTTCAAAACATTTTTTATCTTGTTTCTTTTTTTCAGGACACTCATTAATTTCGTAACTGCTAATAACTTGAAAAGCATCCCATGCATTTACGTCATCAAATGAAATACAGCTTTTTAGCTTAGCCTTAGTATTAGAAGTTAAGCGTGCGCCCACTGAGTCTGCTTGAATAAAAAACTCCACAACCTCTTCAGCTGTTTTCAAATTGGGACATTTTTCAATTTCTCCTTTGGGGCTCGCATTGAGAGAGTTGTTAGTGCCTATCGTCAAAATAGCGATAGCAAGATACAAAAGATATGCATTGAAACTTTTTTTCATAAATTAGATTCTAACAGATGAGTGAAAAAATCTTTTAGCATATTTTTTGTTTTTGCTTTTTTGTCTTCACATAAAATTGATGCATTTTTTAAACAACATGGTGAGTTTGAAGCAAATCAAAATGAGCGCGGAGACAAGGTAGATAAGAAAATTAAAATTGAAATTGATTGGTTTAAGCCAAAAAAAACTGAGTCCAAGAAAGCTCCGCGGTCTACTAAATCTCAGAACGAAGAGCCAAAAGAAGAAGTCTTCGGAACGGGCCGTCAAAAATCATTTCAGCGTGTTGTACTGTCTGATAAATACGAAGACGTTGTTTGGCAAATGGGTGGTACAAGTGAAAACGTAAACGACTGCTCTTATTTTGTGCAAAGAGTACTGAGAGAAAAAGGTTGCACACCTCCCAACATGCCTGCTCGCCTAACAACATCTCACAACATGACTCGTATTTTTGGTCCCGCTAAAAAATGTGCTCCTGGCGACATTGTCCATTATCCAGGACACATGGGATTTTATCATTCGCCTGGAAAATTTTTAGGGGCAAATTCAGGTCAAGGGGGAGTTGGAATACACTCTATTAAGAGGGGAAGCACCTGCTACCCAAATCCATGCACGAAAAAATTATTTAATTAACTGCAATTAGTTAATGACTGATAACTCTTGTTTTTGATCCACAATTTCTTCTGGGTTTATAGCTTCGCTTCCACGACGCGCTTCAAAATAAAAACGCTCTAATGCAAAACCTAAAGGCGCACCCTCTGGAACTTTCATTCCTGTTTTAAGTGACTTTAGTGAAGTCGCGTCTAAATTTCCATAAAGAGTAATGTCACGTGAATTGTGCCGAATCCCTACGACATGACCACGGCCCTCAACAAATTCAGACAACACAACTTCACCTGGCGCGCAGGCTCTCACTAAACTCCCAAAAGTATTTCCCCACCAAACGCCTTGAGTTTTAGCAGAACTTTTTCCAAGCGAAGGATTTAAGAAATCACCAAAGGAATAAATTTTTTCAAAACGGGTACTTTCCTCGTCTCTTTTAAGAGGAAAATAATCACATTTAAAATCTCCAGAAAGCTTTTCAGTTTTTTTCTTGAGGGAATCCAAGGGAACAAGTGATTGGGCAATTTGATAATCACCTACTAAATAGCTCTTTTGTTTTTTAAGAAAATCCAAATGCCGAACTTTCATTTTGATTGCAGCATTTAAATATCCTTTTAATTTTTTTCTTAACTGAGGATTTTCTCCTGATATTAAACGTTGCGGCCCTTTTTCAGGAGCTAGCTCTACTCTGTTGAGCTTTGTGAGCAATGTGCTGATGTCTGTTTGAGTTTTGAGAATTTCATTCTGAACTTCTCCCTCAAGATCTGTCAGATGAGAAGTATATGTAGGATCAATTGCTGCAGAACTGAAATTTATGTAGAACGCGAACCCGAAGAAGCAACCAAAGGCCACGTTAGAAAAGCGCCCACGACGGATGCAAAAATTCCGAGAGCTAATATTTTCCACAACGCCTTCCATGATAATTCCTGTATAGGAGTTATTTTATCAAAAAGAACTTCAGAAAGGGGAGGTAATCCATATTTAAGAAAGAGCACTGTGATAAAAAGTCCCATGAGCGATCCAATAAGACCCATAATGCAGCTTTCAACCAATAAAGGTGCAAAGATCCAACGCTTTGATCCCCCTATTAGAGTCAAAGTTTCGACATCATCTCTAGAAGCTTCAAAGGCAATGCGTGTGATGTGGCTCACCAATAGTATGACCACAACAAAAACAACCAAAAACAAAAGACTCGACCAACTACTCAAAGTGCCCGCAGTTCCTTTGCTCATATCACCACTCCACAAGTCGCCCCCTAAATCGATATCAATAACGCCTTCCCAGTTTCGAATACTATCAATTGAAGCTTGAAGTTCTTTATCGCTCACTGAATCTTTCATTTTCACTCGCCATGTAGTGGGCAAACTTTTATCGCCTAAGGAGCTAGTGAGTGATTCACCAAAACGATCCTTTAAAATCTTAATTGAATCTTGTGAAGAAACTTTTGTTACTTCGCTTACCCACGGAAAAGATTTCAAAGACTTTTCGGTTTCATCAAGTTTGTTTTGAACAAGCGAGGAATCAACAAAAATGCTCATCTCGCCATCAGCCGCTCCTTTAGAAGCGTGCAAAAGTTTTAAATTATCTGAAAGTGCCCAAAAGCCTCCCAACAATCCCAAACAAAAAGCGATAGCCACTAATGTTAGAAAGTTAGAAAAAGGACGACTCTTAAAATGATTCCATACAATTTTTAAAATCACGGCTGACCCCAAAACTCTGGAACTTTAAAACGTTGATCATGCGAAGGAATAGAATCTGCTGGCAAGCGTCCGGAGACGAGTTCCAGTACTCGGCCTCCAAAATCCCTTACAAGTGTCATATCGTGTGTAGCAAAAAGTACTGTAGATCCGCGTGCTCGAAGCTCGCGAAGCATTCTTACAAGCTGTCGACTTGTAGGAGGATCAAGATTTCCAGTGGGCTCATCGGCCAAAATCAATTGAGGAGCCCCTACGAGCGCACGAGCAATGGCCACTCGTTGTTTTTCTCCACCACTGAGTGTTTGAACTCTAGAAGTTGCGATGTGCATGAGATCCATCACTTTTAGAATTTCTTCTATACGTTTTTTTCGGGCTACCCAAGACAAGCCTTTCCATACAAGAGGCAATTCCACATTCTCGCTCACATTGAGTGAAGACAAGAGCCTGTGATCTTGCATAATAATTCCAAGGCTGCGACGCAATTTTCTGCGCGCTGAATCACCCATCTTGTGAATGGATTGACCCAAAACATGAACTTCACCTTTGGTCGGCTTAGACAATCCCATAATCATTCTTAAGAGTGTCGTTTTACCCGAACCAGAGGCACCCGTTAAAAAGACAAATTCTCCAGGATTTAATTTTAAATGTATGCCCGAAAGAGTTTTTGAGCCTGTGTCATGAAAAGCTTTTTCAACGTCTTTCAGCTCTATTACATAAGGGCTTCCCGCCACGTTGCTTGCTGCCATCCTATTCATTAGGATATGGCCAGCATTAACTTATGTCTACTTCGAGCAAAACACATTCGCCCTCTGCATCCATAGCAAAACGCATGCATGAATTGAGTGCCCAACTTAAAAAATGGGCCGATGCCTATCATGATTTAGACTCCCCGATAGTCCCAGATAGTGTTTATGACCAAGCTCTTGCTGAACTTCGTGAACTTGAAGAGAAACACCCAGATCTTATTGAGTCCGACAGTCCCACTTTACGTGTAGGTGCGGCACCCCGCTCTCAATTTAAAAAAATTACACATAAGATTCCCATGCTTTCTTTAGCTAACGTTTTTTCTACTGAAGACCTTATTGCCTATTTTGAAAAAGCCGCCCGTCAATTAAACCAAAAAGAAATCCCCTTCCCCATTTTATGCGAAGAGAAAATGGACGGCTTAGCAATTTCACTTCACTACTCTCATGGAAAATTTACTTTGGGTGCCACTCGAGGAGATGGTGTTACCGGAGAAGATGTCAGTGAAAACGTAAAAACCATCCGAGACATTCCGCTTTTGCTTAAAGGCAAAGTACCTCCTGAATTAGAAGTGCGGGGGGAAGTTTATATGGAGCTCAAAGCTTTTGATAAGCTCAACCAAAAACTTAAAGAAGAATCAAAAAAAGTTTTTGCCAACCCTCGCAATGCTTCAGCAGGATCAATTCGTCTACTAGATGCAAGTATCACTGCTAAAAGACCTCTACGTTTTATAGCCTACCAAATCGCTAACCTAGATTACGATCAAGAAGAAGGACTTAAGCTCCTAGAGCAATGGGGATTTCATACCAATCCTCATCGAAAACTTTTTAAAAACTTTAAAGACGTAGAAGCCTATACATCTCAATATGCTGAATACAGAAAACTCGGTTCTCGTCCCTATGAGTTTGACGGTCTTGTTTTTAAAGTAAACTCTCGACAAGTTCAAAAAGAGTTAGGCTTTGTTTCTAATTCTCCTCGCTGGGCAGCTGCCTACAAACTGCCGGCCATTGAAGTTCTTACAGTCGTTGAAAAAATAGAAATTCAAGTGGGTCGTACCGGCGCGCTAACTCCAGTGGCATATCTTAAAGCCGTTAACGTGGGTGGAGTTATTGTTCAACGTGCAACCTTGCACAACCTAGAGCAAATTCGAGCTAAAGACGTACGCGTTGGCGATACCGTTTGGGTAAGAAGAGCAGGCGATGTTATTCCTGAAGTAGTGGGAGTTGTCCTTGAGCAACGTCCTAAAAATTCTGTAGTTTTTGAAATGCCCACTCAATGCCCCATATGTAGCACGGCTGTAATCGCCACTAAGAGCCAACACAAGTGCCCCAATAAACTTTGTCCTGCTCAAGCTGTAGAAAGATTGCGCCACTATGCCTCACGAGGAGCCATGGACATAGTAGGTCTAGGCGATGAGTGGATTGAAGAATTTTTTGAAAAAGATTGGGTTAAAAGCCCTGCCGACTTTTATTTACTCCAAGAGCGAAAAGAAGAATTAGAAAATCTAGAAGGTCTAGGGGAAAAATCGGTTAACAAAATGCTTACGGCCATTGAAAATTCAAAGCAACAAAGCGCTGCTCGTTTGCTTTTTGGTTTTGGAATTGATCACGTCGGCGAAAAAATTGCTGAAGAACTTCTTTTAGCGACGGGATCTCTTGAAAAACTCGCACTTTGTAGCGAAGACACTTTAGTAGCAATTAAAGGCATAGGGCCAGAAATTGCAAAATCTGTGGCTCAGTATTTTGAAAGTTCTTTTGCCAAAACAGAACTTAAACGACTCAAAAAATATGGCCTTAAGGCATTTGATGAAGTGATAAAAAGAGTTGAAAGCTCAGGACCTCTCAATGGCAAAACTGTAGTGATTACTGGCACTCTCAGTATTGATCGCCCACAAATGAAAAAGAAGCTTCAAAGCATGGGCGCAAAAGTTACAGACTCTGTGAGCAAAAAAACCGATTATGTATTGGTAGGCGAAAATGCCGGATCAAAAGCCGATAAAGCCAAAGAGTTAGGCGTTCAAATATTAAGCGAAGCAGATCTAGAAAAATTATAAAAGATTAAGCTGCTAAACGATAGCTTACTTCACTTGCCCCAGAATCATCTGTGTAAACTTTAAAAAAGTCTAATCGATCAAAGCCCATCGTTTGCGCAAAAATCAAATCAGGAAACTGTTGGTTACGTTCATTAAAAACTTTAATGGTGTAGTTAAAATGCTCCTGTCTACTTGCGAGCGCCTCTTCGACATCCATCAATTGCTTACGAGCTTCTTTAAACTTTAAACTTTTTCTAAGCTCTGGATAAGCATCTCCTACCAAAAACAAACTGGCTAAAAGATTTGTCATCTCGTTTGAAATTTTAATTTTATTAGACAGATCTCGAGTATTTAAAAAGCGATTTTGAACCTCAATTACTTTTGCTAAAAGCACTTTTTCACGAGGAACTATTTCTTGGAGTATTTGTACAAAAGCCGGTAAGTGCTCGGCTCGTTGCTTGAGCAAATGCTCCATATTTTGCCAGTTCAAATCTACCTGTTTTTTAAGACTCACCAAGCTGTTATAAACACCCGTTAGAACCAATAGGGTTACCCCTAGAATAATGCCCAAAAAGACAACCGCGAACAACGACACCATATGGCTTTACTCTCCCTTCCTATATTTTGAAGGGCTCTTGGCACGTGCAGAATTATATTTGCGTTAACAAAGTGTCTATAATTTGACACAAAGATATATTTTAAGATTAAGCTCTCAATATATATGGGTTTTTCAAAAACAATTCAGTGGGCCGTTAAATGCAGCACATTTGTTCTTTTAATATCTTGTTCTTCTTTAGAAGAACGCCTTTGTAATCAAAACAAGGCTTTTCAAAAAGGCTATGACGATGTGATCAATGGCCGCATGGGGAGTCCCGGATTACAAGAGGGCGAAGCTTGTAAAAAATCTGAAAAATACGCTTATGCCGATTTTCACCGAGACTACATGGCAGGTTTTAAAAAAGCTAAAGCAGCCCACTGCACGTCTCAAAGTGCAACGAAGCTGGGTCAAAACGATGCTGCAAATAATAAAGTATTTAAAGATGCCCTACCAAAACTTGCAGTTTGCTTAGAGGACAATTCCATCACTGTTAATTTAGAAAATCTTTACGAAATTGGATACCGCAAGGAGTTTTGTCAAAATTCTCGAGCTGTTACCGCTGGAAGTATGGACGCAGAAAATTTTGGTAGTCCTAAAAAAACAGAAAACGATTACTCTCTATGCGCTTATCAAAAAGCAAGTCTCTACAAAACTTATCTAACTTCTCATCAAAATGGTATTAAAGCGCAGTGCACGCCAGCGCGTGCAGCGGTTCTTGCTACAACACTTGCAAGAGCTCAAAAAAATATAAGCGAAGGTTTAGTTCTGCTCGAAAATTGTCCTAAAAACTTAATAGCAAACCTTTCAACGCTCTATACTGCGGCTTATCAAAGTGAGCGCTCAAACATGGTAGAAGAAGAACGCTTGCGTATGGAACAAGAACGACTCAACAGAGAAGAAGCAAATCGCCAAGAATTGTTGCGCATTAAGCGTAGACAAGTTGAACTTGAAGAGCAAAGACTCAACAGACCCGTACAGCAACAACTATAAATTTAAATTTCGCTTATCAAAGTCCAAGAGTTTTTTTCAATATTTTGAAAAACTTGAAAAGCTTCTGCGGGGCCTTTTCCTGGAACTTGCAGGGTTAAAAGTTCCACGCAATGTCCGTCACTGCCCTTTAAGAAAACACTTTTAGTATTTTTAAAAATCAACGCTTTAGAAGATGCTGTTTCATTAGATAAGCGAGAAGACTGTACTTTAACTTCAAAAAGCTTTTCTTGTGCATCTTTAAACTTCAATTTCACAGTAGGCCAAAAATGAAAGGCGCGAATACGATTGTGTGTTTGTTCTGCAGTCCATGTGGAATTCCAATAGGCTTCTTTTTTATCTATCTTAGAAGCCAAGGTTACCAAACTCGTATCCTGAGGAGTGGCCACTAAGGCTGAAAAATCTTTTTGTAAAAATTCTGTAATCAATTCAGCGCCCAGTACGGACAATTTTTGAAAAAGAGCCGCCGAATTATCTGATTCAGTAATTTTTAATTTCTTCTCTAAGTAAACATCGCCCGCATCAAGCTCTTGCACGATTCGCTGCAAAGACACTCCTGTTTCAGTGTCTCCAGCTTCAAGTGCACGTTGTATAGGAGCTGCGCCTCTCCAACGAGGAAGTAAGCTTCCGTGTATATTTACAGATGTTTTTAACGGGAGAGATAAAACTTTTTCAGTGAGTAAGTTCCCATAAGCTACCACCACATAAAAATCTGCTTCGCGCTTTTCTAAAAAAGCCAAAAGACGTTCAGTTTCTGCATCTGCTTTACGCAAAGAACGCGGAGAATATACGGGTATGCCTCGCTTGAGTGCTTCTGCTTTAACTTCAGTTGGCAAAAGTTCGTGGCCACGCCCGCGCTCTTTATCGGGTTGAGTCACCACTGCAATCACATCGCTATGCTGACAACAGGCATCGAGTGCGGCCAAAGAAAATTCAGGGCTGCCCCAAAAAACAACCTTGGATTTCTTCACAGTTAGTCCTCTTGGCTTTTCTTATCGTTTAAGAGTTCAAGCTGTAGCTTGTTGAATTTTTCTAAAAGGGTGCGGCGCTTAAAAGGACTGAGGTGATCAAAAAACATGACTCCTGCTAAATGATCCATCTCGTGTTGAAAAGCTATTGCACGCAAACCTGTAAGAGTTGCACGATGCTCAGTACCTTTTAGATCCTGAAACTTAACTTCTATCACAGCACTTCGCTTAACAATGCCGTACATTTTAGGAATCGAAAGACAACCTTCTTCATATTCTGTTTCGCCTTCGCGAGTAAGTATTTCGGGATTCACATAAAACTCTGGAGACTTAGCAACTTTTTTTCCATCTTCATCGTCATCGCGCCAATTTACATCCAATACAAAGATACGCTTAAGAACATCTACCTGGTTAGCTGCTAAGCCAATGCCGCGGTAGCTATACATGGTTTCTGCCATGTCAGCAGCGAGAGTTGCGAGTTCTTTATCAAAACTATCAACATTCAAAGCCTTGGCTCTTAACGTTGCATGAGGATAAATAACAACCTTTAACTCTTTTGCCATTAGTGGATAGCGTCTCCTACACGCGCCAAGCGCCCTGAATTTTTAACCATACGAATAAGTCCGGGCACCATATCTTTTAGAGCTGCAAAAATAGCCGGCCCAGAAGTGTAAGGATTTACTTCTCCTGGAGGGGGCGAGAACCAAATAAAAAGAACGCGTCCTTTAATTAAAGAACGGTCTACAAAACCAAAAACTCTTCCATCAGAAGAGTTGTCGCGATTATCACCCATAACAAAGTACTTATCTTGAGGAATCTCAAAGGGACAAATTTCATTGGCGAGTACTGGATGATCGCCAGCACCTACTTCCACACAAGATTTTCCATAATTTTCACGATAGATTTCTATAACCTGATCCAAGTTATCAAAACGATCTGGGATTCTGTGAACCCAATGAAAAGTCTCTCTAGCGTCGGGCATGACTTCTCTAAATAGATCGTGCTCAGGCTTAAGATTAAATCCATTTATTTCCTTTGCAGCTTCTTCTACACTCACAGATGTCTGAGTGAGTATTTTGCCGTTCACCCAAGGCACACCACGTTTAACTTCAATTTTATCACCTGGTATACCAATCACACGTTTAACAAAGAACTTACCCGCATTGTCCGTATCCTCTTGAACGGGATAATCAAACACAACAACATCGCCGCGTTTGGGATCAGAAACTTTCACCAACGAAGTGTTAGTCAGCGGCAATTTAAAGTCATATGCCCCGCGAGCAACAAAGACATGATCTCCCACTAAAAGTGTAGGCACCATACTCTCGGAAGGAATAACATAAGGCTCTAAAATGTAGACTCTCAAGAAGACAATAAAAGCGATTGTCCAAAAAATACCAACCGTTTCCTTCCACCAAGTGGAATCCTTAATGCTTTGCTTTTCTTTTGATTTTTCGGACATAAAAGTGAGCCTATCCGATTAGGCCTTGAGTATCCACTGCGACCTCATTACCCTATAGAGAGATGGGAATTTTTGGAAGGTACATTTTATTCGAAATTCTCAAAACTTTTTTACCTTTATGGCTAGGCCTGAGCTTCTTCCCCCTTCTTGCAGAATGGCTGGGTCGTGTATTTAAAATCCAAGGTTCTTTTTGGCTAAGCGTTTTAGCCTTTGCCTATAAAATCCCATCCTATTTACAACTTGTTTTTCCGGTCGCTCTTGTAGTGGCTACCGTTATTGTCTTTCGTGGAATGAACCGTAATCGCGAAATTGTGGCCTTCGAATCCTTTGGTGTACGTTATCGCGATCTACTTTTACCGTTGCTCGCAACTGTTATGATCACCGGACTTCCCTTTTTACTTATTTCTCTTGAACTTGCGCCTAAAGGACTTAAAGAACATCAAATTCTATTGGATAAATTGCGCGGTAAAATTTCTACCGTTGGACAGATGAAGCAAGAAAAGATTTGGTACAAAAGTGGCGACGTTCTTTATAATGTAGGTTTTTACGACGCTTCCAAACAAGAACTCTTAGATGTATCTCTCTATGAATTCGACGCGAATTTTCAGATGAGTAAAATCACCAATGCCAAACAAGCTGTGTGGAATGGTAAGAATTGGCTGCTCTTAAACGGCACTGAAATCTTTGTAAGCGCAGAGCTTGAACAAGCCAATGTGCAATATTTTGATACACGCGACAATCACCTCATGGAAGCCCCCGTTGACTTGGTTCGTTTTGAATTCAATCCCGAAGTGCTTACACAAAGTGAGCTAAACTACACAATTGAACGATACCAACAAATGGGCATTAACACCTCTAACTGGGAAAGCACTTTTCACAGTCGCTTTAGTTATTTGATGCTCTCTTTTATTCTTATTTTGCTGGCTCTTCCCCGTACTTTAAAATTTAGGCGCAGCAATAATCTCGCCAAAGACCTTACCTTTATCACCATTGGTTGTTTGTTTTTATGGATCCTTTACTCCTATTGTATAAATCTTGCTGCTGAGGGCTATGTGAACCCAGCTCTTGCAGCCTGGGGCCCCGTTGTGCTGCTTTTAATCTATGGATTGGTTGAAATCACACGTCTGAGACTTAAAGGTCAGTCTGAGTAATCATTAAATTTTTGTAGGAATTAGGTTTAGTACCCAAGAAATAAAGCGAGCTCGGTTTACCCTACCAAGAGAAGTTCTCGGTACCGTTGCTTCCTTCCGGACCTGGCGGGGTTTCCAAGAACTAACCCGTAGGGGCCGAGCTCTAAAAAAACAATATAACAAAGCAGGTCAAATTCAAAGTTTTAAGGTATACATTGTTAGGTCTTTGCCTAAACTGCGTTTAGGGGTTCATTCAATGCACTCCCCAACGTTTTTTATGTCACAAGCTTAGTGCTTGTAACCCTAAGGAGAGGTGGCAGAGCGGTTGATCGCGCCAGTCTTGAAAACTGGATTATCCGCAAGGGTAACGAGGGTTCGAATCCCTCCCTCTCCGCCAATTTAAAAAAACTACCAGCGAAGTTGGAATTCCAATTCTTGGCGACCCTTTTCTTTTTCATGCTCTACACTAATTTCCGCATGGGCGGGAATACGAACTTTTTTACCTGCTACTTGGAAAGTTGCGCTTTTACCCGCTTCCAATGCCTTAGCAAGTCTTTTGAGTTTTTTAGCAAATGCCTTAGCTCCATACACTTTAGTTACATCGCGTTTTTTCATATCTAATCCCTTTGTATAACTCCTTGAAAGCTTCCTTGCCCATCAGCCTTGATCGTGACTTGATCTCCAATTTTTACTTTTCCTTGTAATTGTGGGTCTTGATAGTATTCCTTAACTTTTTCGCCGCTATACTGTGCAGTCATTTTTTTAAGTAATGCTCCATTTATGTAAACTTCCACATGCGCTCCTTGCGCAATCAGCTTGTTATAAAGTTTGACTTCAAGTTCTATATTCGTTCCTTTGATTTCAACTTCAAATTTTCCAATTATTTGCTTAGTGACAGGATCAAGAAGCTTGGCTTCAAAATCGCCATACTGTTTTTTAAATGTATTAGATTTATGACCCATTCCGAAAAGCTTTTTTAAAAATTCCATACAAAAATTCTAACAGCAAACCTCTAAAATAAACCATTAGACAACTTGCTGGAATTTTATTTTGCTGAGTCTTGAATGAGCACTCCCAATTATCGCAACAATCTTGAAGTTATAAGTCGCGCATTATTGGGCATTCACCGATTGCTTTTAAATTTTCAGAAAGAAACTATGGAAGCTCTAAGTGGGAAGCAACTAAGCCCCCATGATGTTTTAGGATTGTCTCTTGGACATCCTGACTTTGCTTGGCTTCGTAAACTTTCTACAATGATTGTTCGTATTGACGAAGCAACCGACGACAAAGAGGCCGACCTAAGCAGCACACATACGGATGTTATAAGCGAACTTCGAAGCCTATTTTTGGAAGAAGGAAAAGAGCCTGATTTTAAAATGCGTTTAGACCTAGCCCAGAAAAAAGACCCCAAACTTTGCTTGATAATGGCAGAATTTAAAAAATTTATTCAGTAACTTTGCCTGGAAACTCAGCAAACTGCGGAGCCGTCCCGCCTATTTCTATAAATGCTCAAGGAAAGCATCCTAAACGCCTTGTAAGGCGTATTATTATTTACAATCTTGCTCACACCCTGCACCAAAACTATATGTATTTTCCACAAAGGGTGGTGCCATGAACTCATTTGCTAAAACTTTTTTTACTCTAGCCTCTCTATCTACATTTCTGTTGGCTGCTGCAGATAATCCCTCAAGCGCCCCGCAAAGTATTGAAACGACTAAAGGAAAATTCTTAGTTGATAAAATCAGTAAAACTGAATGGTATACTTTAAACAATCCTCGCATTGTTTTGGACAACGGCGAGACAGTAGCTCTAAGCGACAAAAAAAACGCTCAATCTCCACATGATTCCAATCAAGCTCTTTATGTTTGCCGAGCACTTGGCTATGAGCTTGGCCAAGTTCTTATGTTCAAACATAAGGAAAACCGAGAGCCTTTTAAGGTTGCCTTCTTCAATGAAAAAAACGAAGTTGCCGATGTCGCAGAAGACTGGGAAGCGATCGACTTACTTCGATGCGGGATTAAAGTGCCCAGCCAACCTTAATTACCCTTAAGTACAGCGCTTTTTATTGATAGAAAGCCCGGGACTTAGCACATTCAGCGCCTGAATGGTGCAATTCAAGTTGAAGCTCAAACGTGTTGTCGTTTTGTCTGCGTGTGCCGTCTTTTCGCAATCATTACTTGCTATGGATTGTTCGCGTTATTTAGCAGGAGACATTTCGATAAGTTTCGCCAGGCAGTATCACCAAGCTGCTGAATATGCCCCGAAGACTCGCTCCAAAAGCAAGGCGGAATTTGTTGAAAGCCTTCCTGATTTTATTGCCAGAACAAAATTACAAATTGAATCACTTGTTTCAAATTTAGAATATGCACTTCCTCGAAGCTTAAGTTTTGATATTGGTTTTTCGACGGCAACATTTAAAAACAAACATCCTGCCCCCAACAATCCTCAATTGGTTCAATATGCTTCGGTATCACTTACACAAAACTCGGGATTAACGGAGGCCATTTATTTTCTTAATCTCCCTCGCGAGTGGGCTGTATCTGGTGTTTCCAATGCGGATTATTCAGTTTTTCTTTTTGCATCTGCTCTAGGCACAAAACCTTATGACCTTGGCACACCAGCCTCCGCTCGGAGCATAAATCACTCAATGACACCCCAATGGGTGAAGCGTAAAAAAATGCGCGATGGATTTCCAGGAGATAAACTTTATGACTTTGCTAAATCCGGATTTGTACTGAATAATCGCGACGGAATTGTAATTGGCAGCGATAAAGACAACAAATTAACTGCTGCTTTTGCTGCACTCAATTTAGGAGACGTTGAAGGAAATCAAAGTAGCGCTGGGATAGGAATTTCTAGTTTTTTAGACTCCCAAGGACATCCCATTGAAATTGGATCCACTCTTTATCCTAAACTTAGCCCTAACGACATTCTTTACGACGCAAGGTCCGACACCTTTGCCATTCGCGCACGCAAAGCACATCAACAAGCAAGCAAAGGTGAAGCCAGATACTATATTCTTCGCATAAACCCTGATGGCACACGCCAAATTGATGCTGAGTCAGTTTTTGATACCCACGAACCCTTACCTTTTTCGTTTGCCTACTTACCTCACTCTAAATTTGTAGCCTTTAGGGACAACGTTGGAAATTTCTTCATCAATCATAGCCACAAAGCTAGAGACCCAGAAAGCAGTCTCTTTAAAATTAAACTCCCTCGCAGCCTGAAAAAGAAAGGAGCCATTTCTGAAGAAGACACTGCCGATCTTTCTTTTCCAAAAGTTGTCTCTGTATTGCACGAAAGCGGAGAGAAATTTGTGATTCTCAGACACAACGGCAACATCACAATATGGGATAGCCAAACTGCAAAAAATAAACTTTTTGACTTGAACTTAGAATTCAATCGATCAGAAAGCGATAAAATCAAAGAAAATGCTAAGCGCGGAGTAGAAGATTCTACCCTTCAAATTCCTGGCCTTGCAGATGGTGCAAGTTTAAATTTTGATGGGCAGCTACTCGCTGTATGGGGAATAAATTGCGTAAAACTTTTCAGTTCGATCGAAGGATTTGAACTCAAAAAGTTTTCGCTTCCAAAAAGTCACGAAGATCAAGTTCATAGTGCGCTTTTCACTCCTGATTCCTCTGCTTTACTCATAACTTATAAAGATAAATCGGCAACTTTGATTGAAGTTAAAACGGGCAGAGTCATTATGAATTTAACACCTGAAGTAGGCGACCAGTTTAGACACGCATTGAGCGATCACAACATGAGTTATTTTTATAATTCAGCAAACAGCGCGGATGTAGATTAAGCAGCCAAATCATGGCTATGGGCATCGATCCACTCTTGAAGCTTGCTCTTATTCAGTAGATCCATCTCGCCATCAAACATCAATCTTGAACCACGCACTGAGGCCTCTAAAATTTTGACTTTAAATTGAAGCTGCAACAAATTGTTCGAACTGCTGATAAGCACTTTTACCTCTCTATTGTGAAAGTGATTTGGAATAGGATTTTCCAATAACAGTCCACCCATAGAAACATTTGTTGAACAGCAAGAAAACATGTCATCTCCGGCCATTATAATTACTTTGAGTCGAGCATTTACACGCAAGTGCTGACGACGTTCTCGCCCACTTCCTCCACGCGTTCGTATGTGATCTTCTTCTTTTATAAGTCCTATCGTAACAATTTCAGTAGCAACTACTCCTGTTAACAGAGGGCAATCTGCTAGAGTATGCATTCCAGTTAATGACTCATTTTCTACAAGCCACATGACGGCCTCGGAAGCAGGAATTAGCGAAGAAAAAATCTTAGCTGACTCTAATCCCTGAACGATTACGACTCTATTTTCGTCGCGACTATCGAGAAACCTCCACAAAGAATCACTCATACAGGCGTATCGGCACAAACGAGTGAAGCTATGAGTTTTAGAAAAATTTCATTATATTTTAACAAACTTCGTTAATTTTTATGTTTTCGAACTGGTTTTTGTTCAAATACTTCGCCGTCTTTGTAAGAGTCATAGAAGTCTCTAAAAGGTTGCAAAGAAGGACTTCCCGAAAACTCTTTGTAGAGCCTTCCAAATTGATCCACAACTTTAACTGGAATTTGGCTGCGCTCTTGCCAATACATTTCGCCTAATCCCTTTAGAATCATGTTTGCATAGAGAGCTTGATCGTCTTCGGCCTTAAGTTTTCTTCCGCAAGTTGTTTGCGGATTGCTTGAGTCTAAACTCTTTTGTTCTGCTCGTATTGCACGCATCACAACTCCAGCGTCTTTTTCTAATTCTCCAGCAACAAATGATAGAATATCTTCAGGCCAAGAACCATCACCACAGGCGTATGATCTAATAGCTAAACGGAGAACATTTTCTAACTGATCTTGATTTTGTTTTTGTTTGGCTTGCTTAGATATAACTTCCCATATCTCTACGATGGGTGTTTTAAGTAAAGGAAGAGTTCCTCGCTTGAGACTTAATTTATTCTTTTGCACAAAATTATAGAGCTCAATAAATTCAGCTCCAAATGAATGGTTAAAATTCCAGTCCGCATCGCCCCATGTTCCCAAGTCTCCTTTAAGAACTGATAGCATGTTGAACCACTTGGTTTCATCTTCAGTAAACGCAATGTTTAATTCCGGACATTGTATTTTTACATAGGCTCTAATCGCAGGAGATTTTTGATCCTTAATAAGTTCATCACAATTAATTTTTGCAGCCGAAGCAAAATAAATTAAAAAACTCTGAGTACAAATGAGCACTGTATTTCTAATCCACTGATTCATCTTAGATACCCTTAATACTTTCATAATCATTGTACCTTAAATTTCGATACACCTTTGATGTTATTGCCAATGGCTCTCATGCAAGAATCGCTTGTCACAACACACCCCGCAGCACCGCCAATGAGTTCAAGTTGGCTTAAAGTTGGTGTCTCTCCTAGGCCTTTACGTCCGTGAATTCGAATCAAATCATCTAAGACGACTGCATTCTGAGGACCCCAGTTATCTTTTGGTTTTTTAGTGTCATAAACGCCAGAAGACCATCCCTCTGGCAAAACTTCTCCAGGACCTCTACCACCGCCATTTCCCTTTCGATAATTGCAGGTACTTCCATCAGATCTGGTACCAGAAGCATTTGTCCCCAGCTGTCCAGCTGTTACAGAGTAACCTGTAGTGCGATTGAGCGCTCTACATTCCATCCAGCCTTGCGATTTGTCATACCAATAAACAGTTCCCGCCTTGCAGTGATTGTTTGCATCTACATCAAAGTAAATTGTATTAGTATTGCCGCTAAAAGAAGATTTTCGTGGTGTAACTAAACCCGAACTATCACCACCGCCACCACCAAAAAGACGACTAAAAAAGTTGCCTCCGCCGGATCCTTGATTTTGCTTATAAGGAATTGTAGTTCCCGTATGGTGAGTTCGCGATGATCCTCTATAAACTCCATCTTTTCCGTGAAGGCTATTAGAAGAACTTTTATTCTCAGACACTTCGCCCTTAGTTCTTTTGCCAAAAGCATTTGCCGTAGAAATTCCCCCAAGACCCGCTAAAACAACTATCCCATTTAGCAATAAATAAGACCTGTTAAACGCTCTCACACCTTCTATTTTAACGAGTTCTTAACAATGCCACACATTTAAACAATCAAATATATGTCTAGAGTTACGACATTTTGTTAATTTTTGTCTGAGAGTTCTTCACTCTCATTTCAGGTGCGAGGAAGGTCTTCTTTAAGCGAAAGCTTTCCCGTTAAGCATTCTAGGAGCATACGAAAATCTGCCAAAAACGAATACAGAGGGTATTTGATGGTAGCAGGCTTGTTTCTTTCTATGAAAAAATGAGAGGTCCATGCCACACCGTATCCAATTAAAAAACCCCAAAATATAAGGCTCCATTCTTGCCGCCAGAGCGCAATTCCTAAAAAAACCAAGCCCATAAGAGATCCTACGCAATGAAAGATTCGTGTCTTAGCCTTAGAATGCTCTCTGAGATAAAAACGATAAAATTCCTCATATGAATTAAACTTGCGATTCATGCTTGCTCCGTGCAACATTGTTCTAGTCTACAGGCGAAGCACATGGAAAGAAGCGCATCTTATTTAGTAATCTCTAGGCGTTATCGCCCTCAGAACTTTGACCAACTCATTGGCCAAGAAGCCTTGGGACAAACTCTTAAAAATGCCGTGCTTCAAAAACGAACAGCACACGCCTATCTTTTTACGGGCCCACGAGGTGTGGGAAAAACCAGTGCTGCTCGAATTTTAGCCAAAGCTCTTCGCTGTGAATCCGAAGACAGAAACAGCATTCCCTGTGGAAAATGCGGCTCCTGTGAAGAAATTCAAAATGGACAGTCTCTAGATGTTATCGAAATCGATGCAGCCTCTAACACCGGTGTAGATAATATACGCGAACTTCGCGAAAGCGTTTCTTACTCTGCAAGTCGTGGGCAATTTAGAATATTCATCATTGACGAAGTTCACATGCTTTCTACAGCAGCGTTTAATGCTCTTCTAAAAACTTTAGAAGAACCACCACCGCACGTGATTTTTGTTTTTGCGACAACTGAAATTCACAAAGTTCCAGCAACTATACTCTCACGCTGCCAGCGTTTTGATTTTAAACGAATACCCAAAGACCGCATCTTAGCGTCGCTTGAATCTATTTGTGTAAACGAAAAAGTTGAGGCCGAAAAAGAAGCTCTTCTTTTAATTGCAGAAGAAGCCGAGGGCTGCATGCGCGATGCTCAGTCTTTACTGGATCAAGCGATTGCACTTTCTGGCAAAAAACTCTCTCGTGAAGAATTAGAAGAAGTTTTAGGATTTGTTCCTCGTAAAAGTTTCTTTGAACTCTTAGACAATATTGCCAATCACGATCTCTCAGCTTCTTTAAACTCTTGTATGCAAGCACTCTCTGGCGGAGCAGATCCCAAAGTTTTATTGGGCCGTTTTCTTTCTGCTTACCGAGATCTAAACCTTTTAAAAATTACCAAAAACTTTGATGCGACCGATATTGAATACAAAAAAATTCTCGAAGCCTTGGTAACAAAAATGTCGCAAGACGAAATCTTACGGGGACTTGATCTTTGCCTCTCGCTTCAAGGTCAACTTAGCAATTCAATTGATGCTCAAGTAGCTCTTGAATCTCTTGTTGTAAAACTTGCACTCCCATTTGTGGCGCAAGCTCAACCCGTTGTGCAGGCTCCTATGGCCCAAACTATGACAAGGCCAGTTGCTCCTCCCGCAACCGCTGGTTCTGCAAATGCGCATCCCACGCGAACGAACGCTCCCACTTCTTCTCAAACAGCAACCCCTGTAAAAACAGCTACTCTTGCAGCAAATGCTCCAACTGCAAAATCTGCAGCCACAATCGCTAGCAATGCTCCTCTTGCTGATAAGTTCCAAGATTTTCTTCGCCGTGAGCGACCCGCTTGGTTGCCTGTCATTAAAAGCCTTCGCTCCATTACACTGACCGATAAAAAATTTGAAATTATTGCCGAGGCTGATTTTGCGGGTAAACGCTTGGCCTCTAACGATGGTCAGGCTGTTTTAAAGCAATGTTTTGGGCCTGATTTTACCTATAACGTGAGCCTAGAAGGTGGTGTTAAAGCCCCTACTGCATCGCCTCAGGAAATAAATAAGCAAAAGCTTAAAGAGGCTAAAGAAGATGTGGCTGTACTTAGCGCGTTGAAAGCCTTTAAAGGTAGCATCTCCGAAACCAAAATTCTCGACGAAGACACATAAGCCAGCTAAATTCATATTTATGAAATTTCCTAGTGGTGGTGGACTCAATCAACTTCTCGGCCAAGCACAAAAGATGCAACAAGAAATGAAAACTTTGCAGGATAAACTTGCGAAGGAAGAATACTCTGTTGATAGCGCGGGCGGAAAAATTAAAGTTACCGTAAACGGTAAAAACGAAATTCTTAAACTCGAAATTGCTCAGCAACTTTTTGCTGAAGGCGACGCAGCTCTTGTAGCAGACATGGTAAAGATGGGCGTAAACCAAGCTCTTCAAACAGCACAAAAGAAAATGTCTGACGAGATGGCAAAACTTGTTCCTCCTGGAATGGCTGGTCTCTTTTAGTGTTACCACGCGCACTCCGATCTCTTGTACAAGAGCTCTCTAAACTCCCTGGTGTGGGAGAGCGCACAGCTTTGCGCTACACCTTGCATCTTTTAAGAGGTCGCAATTCTCCTATAGAAACACTCATCAAGGGACTAGAAGAAGTTCAGGCCTCTATTGGAACGTGTCCCACATGTTTCTTTTGGACAGACATGAGCAAATGCTCTTTGTGCGAAGACAGTGCGCGCGTTTCTACAAAACTTTGCATCGTTAGGGATGCTCCCGATGTTTTAGCTCTAGAAAAATTTAAAAAGCATGCGTGGAAATATCACGTGCTTCAGGGCTTTCTCTCTCCGCTTGCGGGAGTAGGCCCTAAGCAAATTCGATTGGACGAACTTTTTAATCGTCTGCAACAAGGCGGCTTTGAGGAACTCATTCTTGCTTTTGACGCCACCCTCGAAGGGGACGCAACGTCTCTGTATCTCAAACAACAAATCAACGAGCTGGGCTTAAACTTAAAAATATCCCGCACAGCACTTGGACTCCCAGCGGGTTCTTCTGTGGAATATCTTGACCCGTCAACCTTAGAACAGGCCCTGAAACATCGTTTTGAGATATTATAATCCTTAGAGATTATGATTCACTTTTTTCCGGAACTCGCAGCCCTTTATCACCGCACTTTGCTAGTGAGCTTAGATACGGCTGGAAAAACGCGCATGTGGAATGAGTGGACTCAAGAATTGTGGAACTTCAGCCCCGACAAAAACTCGTTTTATACACTCACGCCCAATAATTTAACGGGTACCCTTTCTGGCTTTTTTTCTGCCAAGTTGGGCAAAAGAAACAAGGACGATCAAAAAATCATGGGATTTTGCACATCGCTCCCCGAAATCATGGATCAGGACGACACACTTGATTGTGCCGATAGCCTTATGATTGAGATTGAGCCTGAGAGCGAAAGTACCAAAGCCCTCTTCCAATGGCAGACTGGCCCTGTTTTTAGCTCCAAAAAGGTACTTTGGTGCATGAGAAGCCCCTTTAGTGCTGAAGGCACTCTCCACGAGAAGGCCCTAGACAAGAAGCTAGCGGAGCTAGCACCCGAGTCCCAAAGAATATTATGGCCAAAAGGGCAATTTATTCGGGATGGGCTTGAATGGGTGCTTAGTTTTTAATAGCGTCTAAGTTTCAGACCGATTCGCTGGTAGCTCAGTCGGTAGAGCAGGTGACTGTTAATCATCTGGTCGGGGGTTCGAGTCCCTCCCAGCGAGCCAATAAATAAAAGACATTATGAAGTGAAACGGAATAATGTTTTTTATTTATTGTTTTGTTGGGATGGATGAAAAAGGATCGTTTGAATAGGGGTATCCCTATTCAAACCCTAGGGGCTTTGAGTCCCTCCCAGCGAGCCAATTTTATTCCAAACAATTTTAATAAGTTGAAAGGAACGCCATTTGGCGTTCTCGAACTAAAGGTCAAAAGCCTACTCAAGTGGCACTTTCGATCTCCGATAAAGATACATGTTAAAAGCTAGTTATATAACATTAGCTTTTTTAACCTTGTCACTTGTTACACAAGGATCCGAGCCAGAAAATAAACAAGATACAAAAAATTCAGATAAAAAAGAAAAAAGAATATCCCGTTGTAAAACCGCACTAGCACATTCCTTATCAGCAGTTGTTGGTGCATATTTGGGACTACTTATTACGGACCATACAACGATGGACGACACTAAAGCTTTTATAATGGGAAAAAAACATGTGGGTTTTGGTATATACTTGGACAAAGCTGAGTTACTAAAGTCCCTTTCATTCGACGAAAGCGCGCTTTTTCAAAATCCTGAAAAAAACAAACATAAAATCGCTAGTCTTTTAACTGCAAAACTAAACGGTGATTACGATGAAGGTTTAAAAAAAGCCTCAGATAATTATATACTTCAAAAAAAAATCGAGAACTTTAAAGGCAGATCAGCAACAACTTTTTTTGATAATGAAAAATGTAGTACTACAATGCGAGGAGTCTGCAGACACAAGGCCAGCATACTTCACAGTATTCTAAAAGAATTTGGCATAAACGCACAGTTAAAAAAAGGTGGCATAACAAAACAATTCGGAGAGGATGTTGTATATCATGCTTGGGTTACATTAGACGACACGGTTTACGATCCAACATTTAACGAGGGAGGAGTCATCGCCCTTGAAAAAGAATATATATCTTCGTTAGGAATCATTGATGTTGTAGAAGTTTCACTTAAAGATCTTTATAAAGACTATGAAAGCATACCAATTGAATAGTATTAATTTTAGCTGCTTATAAAACCAGCAAACGAAGAAGTCATAGAAGTTTGTGCATAAATGATTTAAAAAGTAGACAAGAGAGAAAAGTCCTATTCATTATTATTGCTCGACAAAAAGTCTTGCTGGCGGGCTTGCGTTCAAAAATGTATCAACAGCAACTAAACGATTCATTTCTAGGGGCGTACCATCAAATGAAAATGCGAACGTGCTGTCCTGAAGCATTTCAACCTTCATCCCCTTTTGTCTTTTCAA
Organism: uncultured Bacteriovoracaceae bacterium; assembly: GCA_964538275.1. Classification (GTDB taxonomy): domain Bacteria; phylum Bdellovibrionota; class UBA2428; order UBA2428; family UBA2428; genus CANIGN01. Next base: position 17,137 of record CAZIFW010000013.1, on the reverse strand, counting down.
CCAAGTTACGAGATCTATGACTTCTCCTGATTTTGTTATGACTCCAGTCAAATGAGTTAGGTGGGAGTGTGCATCTAGTTTTTTTAACTCAGACACTTTAAAGCTTTTTGTTTTTACATCGACATATTTTTTTAAATCAGAAGCCTCAAATCTAAAATTACCAAACACATAGGTCCATGCATTTTGTTTCATTATCTTTGACATTTTATTTATGGATTCAACTATATCCACTGTGTAAGAAAGGATTCCCCAGTAATCGTAGGCAATATCGCCTTTGCCAAATTTTTTTGTTATCGCTTTTTCTGGAATATTCTCAAAAAAATCATCAAACCATTCAAGCTTTTTCGATTTGTTAGGCTTTGGATTTCCCTTGCTAATTCCAGTTACATTCATTTCGAAACTCTCGACGATCTCTGTAGCCGCAACACCTATTCCCGAACCGTAATCAATAACATGAGAGCCTTTTTTCATTTTACTAAGTGCAACATCAAAATCAGGAACCAAATCATTTTCTGGAATGCCACTTAAGTTTCTAGCAATTTCACTAAAACTTCGTCCTTCCGGATAGCCTTCTGAAGAATCATCAAGAGTCATTTTTCCATGAGTAACCAATACCCTTGAACACGTTTCACGTACCCTTAGATTTCTTGCAAAAATATCTGTAGTAGCTGCATTTAAAAAAAGGCCCCCCAGAAGACTCACAAAAAAAGCATAGCAACGCCCGTATGACACCACAGACATTATCGGAATTATGTCATTAATTTGAAGTTAGTATTCTGTCGCTATACATGAAAAGACATTAAACTTTATCATATGTCCTTTAGTAAACACTTAAGCCTACTCATAAGCTTTCTTTTTCTGTTTCCTTGTTTTGCATCAAACTGCTTAGACGCACTTACATTTACAATTCGCAATCAAGAAATAACTCTCACTGTAATCAAACCTGAGACTCCCGCAGAGGAACGCCCAGTAAAAGAAATTGCTGATTTATTTAAACTAGCAACGGGTAATGTTGAACGTGAGAACTTTAGGGACGACGTTGAAGCTCTAAGAAACAACCCAACTTATGGCATGGGAGCTGCTTTTCTTGCTAGAAATACCGAAGGCAAACTTATAGCCGCAGCTACTGCACGAATCTCAAAAAGATTTTCTCTTCTTCGAGGCACGCGGCTTCAAAACAAACGCGTTGGTTACCTAGCCCTTTCAGCTGTCGACACAGAATTTCAAGGCAGTGGAATTTACCAAGTTATCAATCGAAGACGCGTTAACTGGTTAGTTGTAGATAATAAAATAGATTACATTTGCGTACGAACACAAAACCCCAAAGTCTTTGCCTCAACTAAAGGCGCCTTAGAAGAATTGGTAAAAAGCGGACAAATTAAATCTTTTTACTTAGCTCAAAAAACACCCCACATCGGAGTTTACGGCCAGCAACTTACAGCAACAAAGCCCACTGTAGAGTCTCCTGAAGTGTTAAAGGAATTTGAAAACCTAAACTACGAGAGGGGCGATGCAAATATATTTGTTTGGCATATAGAGAGATAGAAAGATTTCTTCTCTCAATAGGCTTAGCGTCACAAAATAAGGCAAGGATTATATTCGATACAAATTATTAAGAGCGGCAGCACGCTCTACAGACCAGTCGTTGGGTATTTCAACAATTGGCTCTTCAACTTTTAGAACCTTTGAATTTCGAATGATTTCTAAAGGTACAGTTTTTTTACCCGACTGCCATAGGCCCAAAACAATCTTTCTGTGTAGGTAGTTTGTAGAAGCAGGCTGACCTCCAACTTTTACAATTATATCTCCAACGCCTAAACTTGTTGGAGCTTTAGCATTTACACTTTCAACTGCATAACCCACGTGGCTTTCAAAAACTTTTGGCTTTTCCTCAAAAGTAATTTTCATGCTTGGCATAGTAGACTTTTGAAAACAAAGACCAAGAACTTTAGTGATTTCAGTTTTACCTTCATCTTTTACAAACACAACACCAGAAATATCAAAATAGAGCTGTTTAATTTCCTTGCAAGCTTTCGCGGCTGCTATAACTAAATGACGTCTTCTAAATTTTTTATCTTCATTTTTTGGAAGTCGAACAAACACATCAAAAGCATTTTCTAATTCGGGTAACTTCTTATACCAGTATCCAATTTCAGTAGAATTTTCGCTTGAAGCTTTGTGCTCAGGCAAAGAGGAACAGGCTGTACACGCTAAAAACAAAAACATAATAACTTTTTTCATACTCTGAGAGCTAACATTCACCTTAACTAGGGTCTATAAAAAAATGTATTAGCCAGATACTAATTGTTCAAAAAAACTTGTCGCTCCCAGTGATCTTGCGTTGAATGCCACCCCTCTTCATCACGATAAAGCCTATTTCTTGCCGTACTACTTCTATCGAGTGCATCTACACCAAAGATAACGTGAGTATTTCCATTTTTCTCATGTCCCTCAAGACTTCTCTGAATAGGATTTAAAACTAAATTTTCAGCTTTAAGTTCTTCTTGAGTTCCATTTGCTAACAATTTGTATCTTCTTAAAACTCCAAATTGGTCCACAACTTCACGAATGCCCCTTACCCTGTCCCTCTGCTCCGGAAACTGTGTGTACAATGCCAAGAGTTTAAGTGAAGGAGTTTCCTCTTGAGCTGAAACCTCTAAGCTTTTTTGAACAAAACTCCCAATGGCATCGTAAGGTTTAGACCTGTCTTGTATAGATTTTACTTCTACTTTGTAAAAGATATTTAAATAATCGTCATACACAAACAAATCTAAAGTTTTTGAAGTGTGCCCACTTAAAACTCCTACTTTCTTAGCATCAACATCTACACCCATATCAATTTCTAAATTTGGATTATTTCTGAGCATGGCATCTGCTTGAACAGCTTCAAATATCATATTGTTTTGATCCTCTGGAGATCGAGTTTGAACATCTTTCAGCCATAAATCTAAAGATTTAATTCTTCCGGGTGTGTTGGATAATAAATTTTCTAAGATATCTTTCGCCACTGCTTTATCTTTTTCAGAACGAGGCAATTTACTCACTATCTCATTAATTTGAGATCGCATTATTGCGCGCTGAAGAGCCGCGTTACTAACGGTGTAAAGGTCCTGAGCTCTACCAGAAACTTCGCTATGTTTAGCGCTCCATCTCTGGCGCATTTGTTCTTGAAATGTGGCAGTTTGAGTTGCGAGTTTCTTTAAATGCGCTTCGGTTGCAGGAGTGGGAAGTGGCATTTCAGCCTGAAGAAATTCACTTGTAGACAATGACCCCAAACAACTTAACAAGTGAGTTGAGTCATGACCAAAAATTATCTTTGAACTAAAAAATAGAAGAATTATTATCTTTCGCAAAAGATAAAGAGTCATATACTCATTTTACAGAGTTTCTTACTGAGAATTTGCTTCTCGCTCACGTCTTTTGTCACGAAGTTGACGCCATTCAGCGCATTGCTCAGGAGTTAGGGCACCACATTCTTCTGCAGATAATTCTCTTATCTGTAGATCTTGTCTTTCATCACGTATTTCAATGCGCGTAGAATTCATTAAAGCTCCAAGTCCCTCACGCTCTTCTGCATCTAGTTTGCCATCATCTTTAAGCGCGTTTTGATAATAGGCCGTGGCTTCTTCAACAACTTTATTTAGTTGAGTCACTTCAGCGTTCGTCAAAGTACCCGTCTTAATTCCGTTTTGAATACGACGAGTAAAAGAATCCAGCATCATTTGAGGTCGAAACTGATTATCAGTCATTTCCTCTCTAATATCTTTTCTCTGCTCATCACGTAGTTTCTTCATTTCTGCACGCTCTTCAGCAGTAACTTCTCCGTCCTTGTTCATTTTCTCTCTGAATTCGCGTATTTCCTTTTGCTTATCTTTTAATTCATCATATTCTTTTTGTGTGAGAGCTCCTGATCTATATCCATTTTCAATTCTTTTACCCAGTGGAGTCTTATTCTTATTTTCTTCGGATGCAGAAGAAGATGAGGAAGCATAAGATCTTGCTTCAGTATAAGAAGTTGCTGTTGCTAGAATTAGAAAAATGAATCGGGAAACCCTTAACATAATCTTATTATGACACAGCATTAAGACCGTGGTGTTAAAATAATGTTAAGGCTGATTAAAAACTATAAGTTAGTGCATTTACAATTGCTGGCTCAGAAAGCACTCCATTTTTAGCTCTGGCGCACACTGCTATTGTGTATTGTTGTCCGGGGAGTAATTTCGTTTTCGTATAAGTAGCCGCTGCCACGTTTACCCCTCCATTACAGTCAGGAGCAAGCATACCTTCTGCAACTGCTATGCGATATCCTACAGTTCCGCCTTTAGCAGACTTATAGGAAACGCGAATTGAGTTTTTTGTAACAGCAGAAACATAAAGCCCAGTGACTGGGGGAGGAGGCGGAGTCACAACTGTGATTCGGCTTGGCTCAGAGTACAAATTACTTTCTGAATAGGCACAAACTGCAATTGTGTAAACAGTTCCTGGAATGAGTCCCGAAGGCTTTATGTAAGTTGGTGTGTTCACAAATGCCGAGCCAAGTCCTGTGCAAGTTAAAGCGGGATCATCACCTGGCTTAAGGCGCACTCTATACTTAAGTGTATTGTAACCACCTGAAGCCCAAGTAAAAACTAATGCATCACTTTTTATATCAGACGCGACTAAATTTAGTAATGCAGGAGGAGCTACCTTTGCATCTGTTGTATCAACAAGACTTGTAAGTATTTTTGAAACTTGCTTATCAGAATTTACAGAACACACACTGAAAGAATAAGTAGTAGCGCTTTTCAAAGCTCCAAAATTTTGAGACAAGCCCGTAAGCCTATAAGTTCGCGTGCCCGCAGCACCGCACTTAGGAGCAACACTACCCGCTTTAGCCGAAACAATGTAACTCACAGTATCAGCATCACCTGGCGCCCATTCTACAGCAATTGACGTATCATGCTTTGAAATGACTCTAAAACTTACGGGTGGCAAGGGTACTTTTCGGGTGCTTCCATTGAGTGTAGCTACAACAGAATGTTGAAGAGTAGCCGAATAAGCACAAACACCAAAAGTATAATCAGTATCTGCTTTGAGTGCAGAAATTATTTTAAATTCAGTTTTTGTAATTGCGGCACGCTTACAATCGGGAATAGCATTATGTCCTACTGCGGCTACAACTTTGTAACTCAAAGTATTTCCCCCCCCAGAAGTCCAACTTAGTTTAACACTCGTGGGTTTAATTTCTGATAGTGAAAGATTCATTGGAGACGGTGGTGCTAAAGGAGCGTCCGTCTGAGCTGTGAGCACAGCTGGAACTGAATATAAATTAAATTCATCCACTGCACACACAACTGCAGAGACAAACGAGCTAGACTTTAATCCACTCACTGTAAATTCTGTTGCCGTATTCATATTTACTAGAGTTACTCCAGTAGCACTTCCACAAGAGGTAGGTGGAACATTTGTTTTTCTATAAGCTAAGACAAATTTCAATGTAGACCCACCCGCAGAATCCCATGCAAAGCGCAACATCGTATCGTGCTTATCTGAAATTCTTAAATTTAACGGAGTCGGTGGTGGTGGAAGCGTTCTAAAGTTTTGCACCAATGCAGGTGAGTAAAGTGGAACCTCGGATACAGCGCAAATCGCCACGGTGTAATCCGTATTTGGATTCAAATTTGTTAAGCTCAGAGTAGGACTTGTCACAGATAATCCCGCAGTAGATGTTGCACAATTTGGTGTAGTTAATCCACTTGTGTAAACAACTCTAAAATGGGCCGTGTTTATACCTCCTGAAGTCCAAGACAATGTTACCGATTTTGCTTTAAGAGATTGCAAAATTAATGATGTTGGAGAAGGTGGCACCATCGCAGGTTGAGTTGTAAATGTCTGACTTAACGGCGCAGATTGAAACCCTACACCATATGAATTTTTTGCACAAAGAAGTGCGCCATACAAGGTATTAGGTTTTAATCCAGACAAACGTCTTGTTGTTGTAGCTGCACTTGTAACTGTTAAATACCCTGTACTTGTACAACTCGTAGGTAAAGCACCTTCTTTAATTGCAATATAGTAACCATTTGTTTCTCCACCTCCAGAAACCCAAGACAAATCTGCCATGGTATCTAAAACTTGAGTCACAATAAAATTACTGGGAACAGGGGGTCTAGGACGGGCCTGCGTACGAAGTGTCGCCGTAATTGGTGCAGAATATAAATCATCACTATTTTTTGCACAAACGGACACTGTATAATCGGATTGCTCTTCAAGCTGTGCCCAGTACCATTGAGTCTGATTTAGATTTGTACCATTCCTGCAATTAGGTGCACTTGTTCCCGCTGCAACTGCGACCGAGAAAGAAGAGGTATTCCCACCCCCACTCACAAAACTCATAGAGAAACTATCCCAATCAATATCACTGATTGTTAAATTACTAGGAGCCGGTGGAGCAACAAGTGCCTGAGTTGTAAAAGTTCCTGTAGTCGCAGCTGAACGCATACCAAAATTATTTTTGGCACAAACTGCAAAGCGATACGTCGTGAGAGCTGTTAATCCAGTTAATGAAATGCTTGTACTCGTACCTCTATCTGTTGCGCCATCGCATGTAAGCGCAGCGCCTGATCCGGAGGCGTAACGGAAAAAGTATCCTGTAGTGTTTCCACCACCTGAAGACCAAGATACCGTAGCTTTAGTCGCCGACACGCCCGTGATGGTGATGTTTTGTGGTTGAGGCGGACGAGGTGGCGCAACTCGACTTTTATAAACAACATATGTGGCCGGACCATCAACCACTGAATACACTAAAAGATCTTTATCAAACTCAGCATCAAAAAAAGCTACGCCTCCGCCTGCAATACTCATGCTGTAATAGACGTAACTAAATATTTCATTTCCACTTTGATTAAATAGTCGACCCTCATATGGGGTATCTTCTCTTTTGGCAAACTTAGGGTTGGTGTTAGACCCCGGGTAATAAAGTTGAAGAGCGGTATCATTCTGGGTGTAACGAGCAGCTTTATTTCGACTTACCCCAGGCCAGTAGTAATCGCGATCTCCGCTTTGATAGGGAGTAATAGAATTTCCATCCTTAAAATAAACACCCGATCCGTAGGTGAAATAACGTGAAGTGATACCCCCATAAAGCAACTCACTGTATTGGTACATGGGACTGCCATCAGGATGATAAAGTGAAGAGTAGTATCTGAGTGAAGATCCATCACGATACTTAAGTTCACTCCCTGAGGAGCCTCTTAAAATTGTTCCATTATCGTAATACCATTCGTTGTAATATTTTAAGTATGTTCCATCTTCATAATACAATACCGACGAATCTCTTATGCGCTGACCATTAGAAGGATATGTCGCATTATAAGCAATGTTATTAACGTTTCCATTGACGGCACAATCAATAACATCAATAGAAGCCATTTGACCTTCGGGAGTTAAGTTACCGCAATAAAGCAAATCACCATTGTTTGGATTTACATATCCCAAGTAATCGTTGGCGTAGAAAAAAACATAATAGTAGCCATCTGAATCTACAGTGAAGACAACTTCATTGGGATATCCATCCACAACCTGAATAAAAGTTGTGTTTAAGTTTTTTAAAAGTGACTCACTAGAGGGAATATTTGCAAGAGCTGATTGATTTTGCACACTAGCTTCAGTTGATTGAATACTCTGAGGCAATTCTTCACCCAATCCATTTTCATCTGTAGCCTGCTCTGGCCCTGCGCCTCTGCCCTGATCTACACTCAGAGTTGATTTTTGTACGGCAGCTTGATGAATGGGAATAAGCGATCCATCTGCATTCAATTTATGAATACGTCCATTGGGTCGAATTTTTGATCCTGTAGAATTTTCTACCGGATAAAAATCTTTTCGTTCTTGGAGCGCTTCTGCGTTTGAAAATTTCTGAAAAAACAATGTTGTTATAAAAACAATAAAATACGCTAAATAAAATTTTCTTGAGCTTTGCACCATAGTGAGCGCTTATATGCCGCATAGCGCCGACGCTCAAGAAGTGCTCACCTACAAAGACTTTGCGAATGATCCATTATGTAGGGTCAGCTATCAGTGATGTTCCTCAAAGTTAAACTTTTTAAATCTTAGAGCATCACAAACAGCCTTCTATACTTTGACGTGAGCTCACCCGTATAATTTAAGGCTATGAACCTTATAGATTTATCCATCCGTCGCACCGTATTCGCCTGGGTTCTAATGTTTGCGCTTATAGTTTTTGGTGCCATTAGCTTAAACAAATTGGGTGTAAGCCAAATGCCAGATATTGACTTCCCCGTTTTGGATATTTCAGTAACTTATGAAGGCGCAGCACCTGAGGTTATCGAAGCCGAGCTCATTGATCCAATTGAACAAAGATTGCTTACCATTGAAGGAATTAAAGAAATGCGAGCAAGCGCCAGACAAGGATCAGGGCGAATTACTCTTGAGTTCGACATCAATCGAAACATCGACGTAGCTCTTCAAGAAGTACAATCAGCCATTAGTCAATTTCGACTTCCTCCTGGAGTTGATCCCGCAGTTATTCGCAAACAAAACCCCGAAGCCGATCCCATCATGATTGTATCTATCTTCGGCGATACAGATTTAAAAGAAATGCTTAACTGGGCAGACAACTACTTGCTCGATCAACTTCGCTTTTTGCCGGGAGTGGGAGAAGTAAGCATTGGTGGTTTTAGTCAACGAAATTTACGCCTATGGCTTGATACACAAAAACTCAAACGTTTTGACTTAACGGTAAACGATGTTGTTGAAGCTTTGCGAACTCAACACTTAGAAAGTGCTGCCGGCCAATTTAATGAAGGGAAACGAGAACTCCGCGTTCGTTGGTTGGGCGAAGCCACTGAAGTGGACCAAGTTCAAAACATACGCATTCTTCGCCGAGGCTCTCAAACAATCTTTGATCGTGAATTTAGAATCAAAGATGTTGCCACGGTAGAAGATGGTCTTTCTGATATTCGCCGCCTGGGTCGAGTAGAAGGCAAAGAAGCGGTTGGTATTCAAATTCGCAAACAAAGGGGCACTAACGAAGTTGAGATTGCTAAAGCAGTAACCACTAAGCTTGAAGAAATTAAAGGAAACTTTCCAAAAGGTTTTCAATATAGAATCAATATTGACTACACAAAATCTACCGAAGCCACCGTGAATCTCACCATCGAAAAGTTATGGATGGCCGCACTCATTACAATTTTAATTTGCTATTTATTCTTAGGAAGCATCTCGGCAGCAATTAACATTCTTTTTTCAATTCCTACATCTATTGTTGGAACATTTACAATTCTTTATTTTTCTGGTTTTACTCTCAACCTCTTTACGCTTCTGGCGCTTACCCTTTCCATCTCGATTGTTGTTGACGATGCCATCATGTTGCTTGAAAATATTGTACGACACTACAGGATGGGGAAAAGCCCCGCCAAAGCTGCATCAGATGGTGCCAAAGAAGTTTTACCTGCTGCAACTGCGGCCACTCTTGCAGTTATTGCAGTATTTTTACCCGTCATCTTTATGGAAGGTGTGATCGGTAAATTCTTTTATCAATTCGGAATCACAATGAGTGCAGCTGTTTTGCTTTCATTACTTGAAGCAGTGACCGTAACTCCTATGCGAGCTGCGGCTTTTATGAAAACGGAGCACAAAGTTTCTAAGTTTGAAGAAAAACTTGATCATCTCTTTGAAAAACTTGCCCAGAGTTATCAAAACACTCTCAAGGGTACACTTAAATGGAAAACTTCTATTGTTTTAGTATCCATGGCTGTATTTGCAATTTCTCTTTTTCTTATTCAAGGAGTGAGACAAGAATTTGTACCCTCACAAGATCAGAACATTATTATTATCAATGGACAAACAGCTTCTGGGGCTTCACTAGAAACTACAAATGAAGCTGCTAAAGAAGTAGAAATTATTCTAAGAAAAAATCCTAACATAACTGGCTTTTTTACTTCAGTAGGAGCAGGTGGTCCCAACGCACAAGTAAATCAATTTTTTATTCCCGTCACTCTCAAGCCCAAAGAAGAACGCTCTCAGACACACAACGACATCATGAATGAACTTCGTGAAGAATTTAAAAAGATCAAAGGTCCTCGTATTACGATGAGAGATATCTCCGCTCGAAACTTAACCTCAGGCCGATTAAATCCCATCGCGATCAATTTAAGAGGCCCTGACTTAAAGATTCTAGATGAAAAATCTCAAGCTCTTATGAAACGCTTAGAAGATGAAAAGCTAGGCGTCGATATGGATACAGACTATCGCACAGGTATTCCAGAACTCACCATTACTCCCAATCGCGAAGCCATGGCAAAACGTGGTGTGAGCGTAGAATCTGTAGGCTTAATTCTATCTGCAGGCGTAGGCGGATTACGCGAGGGCCGCTACACGGCAGATGGTCGCAGATACGACATACGCTTTAAGATCTTAGATAGCCAAATTAAATCTTCAGAAGATTTAAAAAATCTTTTTGTAAGAAATAATGCTGGCAACCTCATCACATTCTCTGAACTTGTAAGCATCAAAGAAGAAAACACAACGCAGGCAATTAACCGCATTAATCGTCAACGCGCTATCGCGGTTTTTGGAAACATTGCTCCCGGAGAATCACAAGCTAATGTCATTAATAAAGCGCAAGCCTATGCAAAAGAAATGTTACCCGAAGGTTATTCTTTCGGACTCGAAGGGGCTTCTGCGGGATTCACGGAGTCTTTTAAAAGTTTAACGGTTGCGCTTCTTGTAGGTATTCTTGTTGCGTACTTAATTCTTGCCGTACAATTTAACTCTTTCATCCAGCCTGTCTCTGTTCTTATTGCTCTTCCGTTTAGTATTACCGGAGCCTTGCTTTCATTGTGGATGTTTGATGTTTCACTTAACCTGTTTAGCTTTATCGGAATCATCGTACTCATGGGTATTGCTAAGAAGAACTCTATTCTTTTAGTGGAATTTACAAATCAAGTGAGAGAAAAAACAAATAAGAATGTAAATGATTCATTATTAGAAGCCTGCCCAGTAAGGCTACGCCCAGTTCTAATGACATCAGTTGCTACAGTGGCAGCTGCTCTTCCGCTTATTATTGGCTCAGGTATTGGATCTGAAACGCGCATCCCAATGGGACTTACTGTCGTAGGTGGTACTATAGTTTCTACAATTCTCACGTTATACGTAGTGCCTGCGCTCTATCTGCTGCTTGCACCTTTAGAGAAAGAAGACAAAAAGATTGAACTTTAGTTGCTGACAATTTCTGTGTGAACTCGACACTTAGAACAGTGGCGCTTTAAAAGCAGTTGAAATAGAGTGTTTTTTATAGGGACGAGGGGTCCAGATAAGAAATCCGAGAGGGGTTAGAACCGGGCTAAGAGGGGCGGGTTCTAGAGGGAAACCACGGAGGATTTCGGAACTAACATTAATAAGATAAACCTCAGCGTTCTGCACCAACGCTGGGGGTTTCTAGAGCCCGCTAAGCAGAGCAACTCTGTTTAGCGGGTTCACTTTTTTCTGGGGTAATAACCATTTCACTATTTAGGCACATCGCGAGTTTCGGGATTCACATAACCCCTACTCTTAAGAGTACGACTCACCATAGTTCTAAATAGCTTTTCTAATTTATGCTGGATCTCAGGACCTTCAATAATACCCATGGCTCTGGCTATGGCTTCAAAAGTTGCAAGACCAGAATCCTTGGGCTCTCTGCGCAACTTATATTCAGATAATCCACCCACAGGTAAAACAACACGGTGAGCATTCTTAAGGGCCTCTTCTCTTTTAGAAACCTTATAGGCTTGGCGCCAGCTGCCGTCGGGAACAACCAATTGAATAGGCTTTTTTAAAGTCGCTAAAAAATCTTTACTTAAAATTTTTGCATCTGCACGAGGAAACAACAAAAGAGTTTCACGATCTTCTTCTATGAGCTCGGCACAATTGAGTGGCTTTTGAGGCAAACCTCGAACGTGAATACTGCAATTAGGAATACTCAATGCCGCAATTCTCGCTGTATTTGTTGTAAGGTGCCGTTCTCGGTGATGCATTAATATTAGGATCTTTGTTTGAGTGCTAAGCGATTCACGACATTCCTTGATTTCATTACAAATGCAAATTTCTTTGCGCATGTAACAAACAAAACAACGATGAGTTTTATTGTTTGTACGGTTACCCATCAATTATTTTGTTTGGAACAGCCTATCACCCGCATCTCCAAGACCCGGAACTAAATAACCATGGTCATTTATTTCAGTTTCAATATTGAGAGTAAAGATTTGTACGTCAGGGTGAAAATGATGAATCTTTTTAATCGCAAATTCACTCGCGAGAATACTGATAATTTTTATCTCGTTCACTTCATAACTCTTTAAACGATCAATTGCCGCCAGCATTGTATCTGCAGTCGCCACCAATGGATCGCAAAGAATTGCGACTTTGCCTTTAATGTCGCTTGGCATTTTGAAATAATACTCAACAGTGTTTTTAATAAACTTATCTCTGTAAATTCCAATAAAACCCGCAGAAGCTACTGGGATCATAGATAAAACAGCATCCAACATTCCGTTTCCGGCTCTCATAACAGAAACTACAACGGGAGGATTTTGAATACGCTCTACTGTTGCTTTAGCAATAGGTGTTTCAATATCCACTTGTTTCATATCTTTCCAGTCCCGCATAACTTCAAAAGCTAAAGTGCGGCTAATTTCTTTTACAATTTCACGAAAGCCCGCAGAATCTGTATTTTTATCTCTTAAATAACCCAACTTATGTCTTAGAAGGGGATGATTTAGAACCACTACTTTTTCACTCATATAATCCTCTGTCTTAATTCACTGTTTAAAAAACAGTACCATCACTCTTAATATTGATGGGTGGAACTGCACCCTCACGTTTTTCTTGAGCCAAGAAGCGTCCAGCCCACCAAGTACCTCCCTCAAGAACTTTCGCCAAAGGAAAATCTTGTGGAGTTTTATTTAAAGAACGTCTTACTTCATCGCCAATTAAATCGAGCAAATAAACAGTGAGAGCTCTCCATTCGATAATCAAATCACTGTTGGGCTCCCAGTCTTTAAGTGCCTCTTCTGGATTTTTAAAACTCAAAAGCCCAGAATCTATCATCAAACCGCCATTACGATACTCAGCAAGTCCAGTGAGCTCTTCTACACCTACGACATCAAAACCCGCCTCGATGATTGGCTCAATCAATGAGTATGTCATCCACTGTGAAAGTTTATGAATTGGAACTAAAGAACTTAAAGTTCCCGCAGGTGCTAGAGCTGAATGCTGCCAAACATCTCCCAAATTCACGCCTGCAGCTGACAAACGCCCAGGCCAGATTGGACCCAAGCCATCTAAAACAGCTCTCAAAATTCCTTTTGCAGGAATTTGCTTTCCATAAGTTTCCACCAAGTAATCTAAAATATTTCCAGGACGCGCATCTTTAAAAATCTTCTTGTTGCCAAGTGCAGAAGCTAAATTATTTAAAAGTTTTAAACGTCCATCGACTCCAACCAATGGATTCTCAGAGCTTACTTGAAAAGATTCTTCTAAATCTTTAGCTCGCAAAGCAAACAAGCCTTCAGCATCTGCCCTGAAACTATTGTGATCAGAGCTAAGCTTCCCTGACATAAAGAGATGAAAACTTGCTACTCCCAATCCTTCAGAGCGATTGTAAGTTGTGCCGTCTTCTAAATATTTCCACTTGGCTCCTGCGCCAGCATCTAAGAGCACTGAAGTTATCACTAAATCTAGCTTTGAACGCGCCACTTCGAGAGGATCTGATCCTGCTAATTTTTTGTTTAGCAACAATGAACGATCTACGCCTCCCACTCGAAAGTGCCCCCAACGTGAATGAAACGGTATGTTTAAGTCTGGGTAATTTTTTTTAATTACCTGCAAAACATAAGCAACTGTAGGTAGAAAATTTTCAGGATGATAAACAAAATGCGATTTTTTTTCTTGGCAATACCCAAAAACTGCTTTGGCCTGAGTTCGTACAGCCTCGGGCGAAAGTAAATAATCGATTTCATGTGAGGTTAAATTCAGATCCTTATTCAATGTTGCGCCCCTTCACTTTTTTAAGCGCCTCAATATCTTTCGCTCCTTCAGGAGCAAAATATCCTGCAGCTTTTTTAGCTTCCATTTCTACTTGAGCATCTCCAGGTACCAATTCCGAAGGAATAGAAATACGATTTACAACTTCAATTCCACTGTTCACAATAGCGTCGTATTTCATGTTGCTCATAGAATGCAGATTATGTATTTTTTTAATTCCAAAGAAATGTAAGGAATCGGGCATAAAGGCCTGGAAACGAGCATCTTCAGTGCCAGCCACACATTCAGTGCGCTTAAAATAAGTAGCAGCTGTATCGCCGCCCTCTTGTCTCTTACGGGCATTGTAAACAAGGAACTTCGTAACCTCACCCAATGCGCGACCTTCTTTGCGGAAATAAGCAATAATACCCACTCCACCTCGCTGAGCCGTGCGTGCAGCATCTTCTATTCCGTACATTAAATAGGGTCGACACGTGCAAATATCTGATCCAAAAACATCAGATCCGTTACATTCATCATGCACGCGACACGTAAGTTCTACTTCTGGTTTGGCTAAATCTTCGGGGTTTCCAAAAATATAGACTGTGGTGCTTCCAATTGGAGGCAACCACGCTTTTAAATCGGGACGAGTGATAAACTCAGGATACATTCCACCCGTTTCTTGAAAGAGTGTTCTTCTCAAATCACCTTCTTCAACGCCTAAACGCTGAGCAATCCCGGGAAGAAACCAAACCGGCTCAATAGCCACCTTAGTTACTCGAACATCGTGGTTTTCTTTAATGATTTTTCCATCTACTTTTAAGCGACCTACACGAATAGCTTCGTTAAGTTCGGGAATTTGTAAATGAGCCTGAGTAACAGCAATCGTAGGACGAATATCGTAACCTTTATCAAAATATTCTTTAAAGTGAATTTGCGGATCCAATCCCCATGGGTCGAGAGTGACTATTTTTGTAGAATCCATCCACTGCTCATAAGTACCAATTTTTGCGGGACTTTGGGTGTTATGGAGATCAGGTTTATGGAGGGTAGGAAATTTTCCACTCGCAATAGAAAGGGCGCGGTATACAGTATAGCTACCACTATGGGCTCCTATGGCATTTCTAGCCTTGGAGTTGCTTACAGAAGCAACAATGGGACCTCTTTCTTTGGCCGTTTTAGCCCCCCAATGAATAGGAAGAGTCTCTTTGAATTTAAGATTTACATGAGAAGCCAAAATAATGTGATCTGAGCGTTCGTCGACTTTAAAAATAGACATTGTGTATTGATTCCTTATATCCCGCTAATGATTTGAAAATTAGCATAGCAGAGTTTTCTTGCGAAAGGGATTCAACATGTGCGACGCTAAGAAGCATCGTGAGTGAAGAAGTTAAAAGTAAAACGAAAGTCCCCGCTACTATTTCTGACGTAGATAAAACCCCTGTGGCTAAAGATATTTGGTGCTACAGCACCAAGGAAAAAACCTTTACTTGGCATGTCGTTGTAAACCACGATGCCAATGGTTATGTAGACCGAGTTCAGTGTAAAATCTCGAAGGTCATTCACAAGTATAAGCGACAAAATAAGCCTGCAACCGCACCCGTAAATAAAGTCACTAAAGCAAGAAAAATTGGAGCAAAGGTCTCTGTAAAACCTGTTGATACTGAAGAAATGTGGTATCGCGGAGTCAGAAACTGGAGCGATACTAAAGTTCTTGATTATAATCCTGCGACACACTTCAAAACAGGCGATGTTTTTGAACACCCTAGCTTTGGAAAAGGCGTAGTCCTCGGGCGAAGAGACAACAAAATTGATGTTGTTTTTAAAACTGGAACTAAAACACTCCTTAGTTCGAAATGAACAAAAGTTCTTCCTCTCAACATATAATCGGACAATGTGTCCGCTCTGCAAACGAACCCGAGCTTGGGCTCGGACATATTGTGCATCTTGATGCACAAATTGTTGGAGTCATCTTCCCTAAAGCCCAAGAAAAACGAATGTATTCACTCAAAAGTGCTCCCTTAGAACGCAGTACTTTTAGTGTTGGGGCCGAAGTATTGTTACGCTCCGGAAAAACTTTAAAAATTTCAAATGTAAATACGCGAGACGGACTTTGTTATTACGACACCGAAAATGGTGTCGTTGCAGAAAACGAAATTTTCGCTGCAAAACAAAACTCACATCCTTTAGATGCTCTCAAAGATGGTCGCGTGAGTGTTCATTCGGCTTTTGAATTACGAAAACAAACGTGTCTTCTCTTAGAGGAGTATCAAAAATCAAAGCTACATGGATTTATTGGCTCGAGAGTCGTCCTTACACCTCACCAACTTTATGCGGTAGATAAAATTGTAGCGATGCCTTATCCACGTGCGCTACTTGCAGACGAAGTAGGTCTTGGTAAAACAATTGAAGCCGCTCTTATCTTTTCAAAGCTCAAGGCTTTAGGTCGCGCTAAAAAAGTTTTAATTCTTGTTCCAGAGGCACTTAAACATCAGTGGCTTTCAGAACTCTACAGAAAATTCTTAGAACTCTTTACCTTGGTTGATGAAGATCGCTGGGAAGAAGAACTCAAATCTCAAGAGAGCAATTCTTTTGCAAGTAACGCTTATGTTTTGGCGAGCTTAGATCTCTTAAACAAAGAAAGTTCTTCGCTAGAGGCAGCCTTAAAAGAAAATTGGGATCTCGTTATTGTAGACGAAGCTCACCAGCTCATCACACTTGAAGCAGAATCCCCAGAGACCCTAAAATTCTTTTGGAAATTGAGTGAAAGTGTAAAAAGTTTATTATTTCTTACTGCAACTCCTTACAGATTTGGTGAAGAAAACTTTGAACTACTCATGAACTTACTAAAAACTTCGCACGATTACCCAATAGCGTATATTCATAACCGCAGAGACATTATTCAGGGATTTCCTCAGAGACTTTTATTAAAATACGAACTCAAGAATCAAAGTCCCGAAGCGTGGCTTGAAAACTTTTTATCTGAATCTCCTTCTGAGAAGATTCTCTTGCTTTGTAAGAGTGAAGAACGTGCTACTGAAATATACAAGTTTCTTTCTGAGAAAACGGGTTATAGCTCCGCTCTCTTTGTAGAAAGTATGGATCTTCTTCATAGAGACAAACAAGCAGCTTG
>CAZIFW010000012.1:0-48455 GCA_964538275.1 uncultured Bacteriovoracaceae bacterium | reverse complement strand
GCTTTATCAACATTTTCTTTTAAAGGAATTTTTTTACCCGATCTGTAGGAGTGATTTGCAGTGATTACAAAATTACTTTCTGCATCTTGTATGCGGCCCGCTATAGAATCAGAAGAGAATCCGCCAAAAACGACAGAATGAATGGCTCCAATGCGCGCGCACGCCAACATTGCAAATATCGCCTCTGGTATGAGCGGCATATAAAGGGTTACTCGGTCGCCTTTTTTTACCCCGTGCTTTTTAAGAATATTTGCAAAGATAGAAACTTCGCGTAGCAATTCAGAGTAGGTGTAAGTGCGTGCGGGTTCTGAGGGATTATCAGCTTCCCATAAAAGTGCCGTTTTTTGTGGAGCTGTCAGCGCGTGACGATCCACACAATTGTAGCAAACATTGAGTTTTGCCCCTGTAAACCATTCAACTTTAACGGGACTCAAATAAGAGACGTTTTTCACTGAATCCCATTTTTTTATCCAAGTAAGACGCTCCGCTACTTGAGCCCAAAAAGCTTCAATGTTCTTTTCTGCTTTATTGTAAAGTTCTGTGACATTCATAAACACCCCTCTGACTTAACACGAAAAATTATATCTACCCCACTTGGCTCACAAGTCATTTTTTAAAGTGTATAGTTTCCCTGTGGCAAAATTATTTGAAAAGTTTTCCCTGAGAAATACACACTTTCGCAATCGAATTGTTATTTCACCTATGTGCCAATACTCAGCTATTGATGGGCTACCTACGGAATGGCACAAGGTACATCTTGGAAGCCGTGCTGTAGGCGGTGCCGCACTGGTGATGACAGAAGCCACAGCCATTAGCCCAGAAGGGCGCATTACCCCTGGATGCACGGGCATTTGGAACGATGATCAAATGAACGCTTGGAAAAAAATCAGCGCTTTTATTAAATCTCAAGGAGCACTTTCGGGTATTCAACTTGCACACGCAGGCAGAAAAGCTTCTATGGATATTCCATGGGGCAAACGTAAGCTTATTCCCATTAACGATGGTGGATGGCTACCTGTGGCTCCTTCCGAAATTGCTTACAGTGAAGATTACGCACTCCCCGATCCGATGATCGACTCCATGATTGAAAAAGTTATTGAAGACTTTTCAAACGCAGCTAAGCGTGCGCTGAAAGCAGATTTTGATGTGATTGAAATTCACGCAGCTCATGGTTATTTACTTCATGAATTTTTATCTCCACTCTCAAATCAACGAGCAGATAAATGGGGAGGCACCTTAGACAATAGGATGCGCCTAACTTTAGAAGTTGCAAAACGCTTAAGAAATATTTGGCCCGAAGACCGCGCGCTCTTTATTAGAATCTCCGCGACAGACTGGATGCAGGGCGGATGGGACGAAGATTTAAGCGTGACTCTTTGCAAACAACTTAAGGAAATTGGAATCGACTTGGTAGATGTCTCCAGTGGAGGTCTCCATCCAAAACAAAGCATAAAAACTGGCCCGAGCTACCAAGTTCCGTTTGCTGAAAAAATTAAAAAAGAGGCGACAATTCCTGTGGGTGCTGTGGGAGAAATCACCTCACCCAAACAAGCAGAAGAAATCCTGATCAAAGAACAAGCGGACTTAATATTGATTGGAAGAGAATCTCTCCGAGATCCATACTGGCCAAGGAGAGCTGCTGCTGAGCTTGGCTCAGAACTCAGCCCTCCTGATCAGTATTTAAGAGCTTGGTAAATCAATAGCGATCAGAACCAAACCAAGAACTAAGTAGGTGTCCTTTTACTTTTGGTAAAAGAATATCGAGATCTATAGGCTTGCTAATGAGCTCTTTACACTTAATTTCTTTCAATTTGGTTTTATCTGCGTACGCCGTGACTACCATAACTGGAATGCTTTCATAGCAATCGTCCTTGGACAGTGCTTCACAAAACTCCCACCCGTTCATGTCAGGCATCATTAAGTCTAACAAGATAAGTGAGGGCTTAGGAATTCTTGGCATAAGCTCTAGAGCGGCTTTTCCCGATTGCGCAACAAACACATCGTAGCCCTCTTCTTCAAGAATTGTTTGGAGTGCACTTCGAATGTCCCTATCATCCTCAACAATAAGCACACATTTTCCTTGCTCATTGAGGACGTCCAGATCCTGGCTGCTAAATTCGAGTGTCATATGGTGTACCTCCCATGTACTTATTATAAACTATTTTTAGTTAGCCATATTTTAAGATCGTCTTATGAGGGCACTAGAGCATGAAACTATTCTAAAATTTTGATAATTTTTGTGTTTTTTATGAAAATTCAGCCAAATTTTAGCTATTTTCGCTATGGAGCGGCAATAGGACTCTAAAAAGTGCCCCTTGACCCAACTCACTTTCAACTTCAATCATGCCTCCATGCGCTTCAATAATTTCTTTCGTGATGTAGAGGCCAAGTCCTAGTCCACTTATATTTTTAAATGAAACAGCACGTTCAAAACGTTCAAAAATTTTCTTTTGATTTTCTGGAGCTATTCCTACTCCATAATCTTTGACTGAAATTTCAACATTATCATTTACCTTTACCACAGAAACTTCAATCGGCTGACCCTGTCCATATTTCATAGAATTAGAAATCAGGTTTGATAGGGCTTGATCCATTCTAAAAGCATCGCAATTACAAAAAGCTTGCTCAACTTTCCCCCATTTTAGTTCGCATCCCATAGACTTTAATTGATTTCCCAAACGCTCTAGCGTTTCACGAACCAAAAGAGAAATATCTTGTTTTTCAAAATTAAAATCAAATTTTCCACGCTGCACCCTTGAAACATCTAAAAGATCCTCAATAAGGTTAGAAAGTTTATCGAGTTGATGAATTGAATCTTCAAATACTTTTTGAAGTCTTAGAAAATTCCCCTCAGAATAATCTTTTTTGTTAAACCACCGTTTAATAATTTGAAACTGTAAATCAAGTGAAGTTAACGGTGTTTTAAGCTCATGAGAAGCTATAGAAATAAACTCATCACGAACTTGAATTCCTTTTTCTGCCTCTGCACGTGCTGCCTGCTCTTTTACGAGTTGCATGCGTTCATGCTCTGCTTTTTTGATTTCAGTTATGTCTTCAGATATCCCAAGCAAATAGGATGGATTTCCGCGCTCATCATAGAGTGGAATTTTTCGAGTGTGTAAAATTCTTAGACCCTCTTTAGTGTGAATGGGTTCTTCAGGAATATCTAATAATTGTCCCGATGAAATAACCGATCGATCTTTTAAAGTAAAATTATCTGCTTGATCCTTTGGAAAAAAATCATAATCATTTTTTCCTATAAGTGCTTCGCGTCCATATCCTAAAAGTTTTTCACCCGCACGATTAAATCTCACAAATCGAAGTTCTTTCGCGTCTTTTACAAAAACCATGTTGGGAAGATGTTCAATAAGAGAATCTAAAAATTCTACAGACCGAGTTAAATCACTTTTAGAGTCATCATTAACGTTTTCTTTTTTGAGCTTCCAATACAAATTGGCCATTGAAAGAACGCGTTTTTTTGCAGCTTCAATAGTGGGTTCAGAAAAGGCAATAAAATCATTCACGCCTAAGGCCACACTGATGGCCCATTCTTTGTCGCTCAAAGCGGTATCTGAATAATAAACAATCGGCAGT
The DNA here is from genome assembly GCA_964538275.1 of uncultured Bacteriovoracaceae bacterium. Taxonomy (GTDB): domain Bacteria; phylum Bdellovibrionota; class UBA2428; order UBA2428; family UBA2428; genus CANIGN01. Next base: position 44,861 of record CAZIFW010000012.1, on the reverse strand, counting down.
AATTCTAAGTATCGATCCCTGCGTATTCTTTGAGTAAGCACATGCGATGAATCTTCTTGTGCGGGCAAAAGGAGTAATCCCGTCTCTGTTTTGTATAGAAGCTCGCGAATGCTTGCATGATTTTTGTGAAAACTTAAAATCTTTTTAGAGAAATGAGCAGATAGCTGCTCTGAAAACCCATCACCTACTATAAGTTTGTGTCTAAGTTCAGAAGCAGACATGTGAAAATTATATCGAAGCTTTTAATTTTTAGAAGCTAAATATTTATAGTTTTGCAGTAGCTGTAATTCCACTTTTAGGCATTTAAAAATTTTATTGTAGTATTCAATAAACTATTTTTCTGCCACCTTAAGCGCAGCCTCTTTCATACTTCGCAAAATAAAACCCACTAGCGATTCATCTTGCTTCCTACTTATTTCTACATGCTTAATTTGAGCAGGTTTGTTTTTATCTAGGTTTTGATTGTCATATACAACTGTCTTTGCCAAATTCATAAAAAAAGTTGCGAGAGCACCCCGCTCACTTGTTTTTGAAAAATTCACATTAAACTTTTTAAATCGTGCAAATACTGAGGCTTTAATTTTTGTATCTAATAATCGAACCTGGCTAGTTCCTTCAATTAAATCTCCCATTAAATTCAAACCAGCGAAGTCGTTAAAAAAAGTATTTAGATCTGAAAGTTTTTGTTCTTTCACTTGAACATCTACTGCAACCTTTAAAGGCTGATCAAAAACTTTAGAATTCACAGTAAGGACAACCTCACCAGAATTTTCAATTCTTCCTACAAGTCTACAAAACACCGTGTTTTCCTTGAAGTCGTCGGTATTTCCTAAACCCTCCATTCGTCCATTGATAGGACCCATGTTTAAGCGAGACTCCACCCCTTTATCTTTGTTGACGTAAGAAAAACTTCCCTGTTCTACAGCAAGATAAGCAATGTTAAACTGAAAAGCCTCTGCATCAGAAGCATTTTTACTTGTTTGCTTATCTTCATCTTTATTTTTTTTTGCTGCCTCAATATCAGTCAATATAACTTTAGGCTGCTCTAGAAGTACTGACTCTAAACTTAAGCGACCTCGTAACAAATCAACATACGAGATATTACCCTCTATTTTTTTAATTTTTGCAGACAGCTCAAGAGTAGTTTTTTCAATATACTTAAAATCAACTTCCTCTAAATCAAAAGCCCCAGTGAGTGGATTAAAATCTGAGGCAGGAATCTGTAAACTACATCCTTTGCAGTGAGACTGAACAAGTTTTTCTAAAGAGCGCCTTAAGACATAAGGTGCGCTTATAAAAAATAGAAGCACAACAACTGCTACAACGAGGACTTTAGGCCATAACTTATTTTTAATGTGCTTCATACAGGTCGCGCTTTAGATAAAAGCCCTAACTATGGCCACTATTGGCCAAGGACAATGCTTCTCACATATCAAAGTGAAAGTGGTGGGCCCAAAGGGACTTGAACCCCTGACCCGGCGGTTATGAGCCGCCTGCTCTAACCGACTGAGCTATAGGCCCCACATGTCAGCAACACAGTGCTAGTTCTGTTTATACTTCTTTAATCGCAAAATTTCTTCTACTGGCTTTAAAATTAATTCATCGCCTTTAATTTCGTAAGTATAGGTTTTGGGCTCAATTGTAGAACTACAGAATACGGAACGCTTGATATTAGGCCCTTTTTTATCTCGAGGAGCTAAAGTTACGTTGTAATCTTGCTTCTGTGTACTCTGCATCAATACCCTAAGGGTATTTCCTGCAAACAAAACAGGAGCTTCTGTATCTACAATTAAAGTTTTTTGAACGGGGTTTTTGAAATGGCAAACCGTTGTCTTTACCATCTTTCCTTCAGAAAAACTGTAATAGGTGTCGTATTGAACATCGAGCTTAGCATTTTGGCCTTTATCCACATAATCTTTCGCTAAATGTTCGGTGCTCAAAAACCATCGTTCTGCATAGAGCTTGTTTAAATTAGCCCCTGTTTGAGAAGGCACGGCTTGTTTTGAACTTGCGCAGGAAAATACAAGTCCTAAAATTGCAATGCTTAAAAATCTCAACACGCCCTAGTTCTCCACAAACGTTTTTAGACGCTTAGAACGACTTGGGTGACGTAATTTTCTTAAAGCCTTAGCTTCGATCTGACGAATACGCTCACGTGTTACAGAGAAGTCTTGGCCCACTTCTTCCAAAGTATGGTCTGAATCTTCACCGATACCAAAACGCATTCGAAGAACTTTCTCTTCACGTGGAGTTAGAGTCGCAAGGACTTTACGTGTTTGCTCAGACAAGTTGAGGTTAATTACGGCCTCACTTGGGTTGATAACACTCTTGTCTTCAATAAAGTCTCCAAGGTGCGAATCTTCTTCCTCACCGATAGGTGTTTCAAGAGAGATAGGTTCTTTTGCAATCTTAAGAACCTTACGAACTTTCTCAACAGGAAGTTCCATTTTAGCGGCGATTTCCTCTGGAGTGGGCTCGCGACCAATTTCTTGCATCAAGTAACGGCTTGTACGAACAAGCTTGTTGATTGTTTCAATCATGTGAACAGGAATACGAATAGTTCTAGCTTGGTCGGCAATGGCGCGGGTAATTGCCTGACGAATCCACCAAGTTGCGTAAGTAGAAAATTTATAACCACGTCGGTATTCAAACTTATCTACTGCTTTCATCAAACCGATGTTTCCTTCTTGAATTAAATCCAAGAACTGAAGTCCACGGTTGGTATATTTTTTTGCAATACTTACTACGAGACGTAAGTTGGCTTCTACTAAGCGAGCTTTTGCTTTATCGGCTTTTCTCTCACCATCAACAATGGCTTCGTACATCATACGAAGCTTATCTACGCTCAAACCTGATTCGGTCTCTACATCGATCAAACGCTGTTCTTGCTCTTGAACAAGCTTAACAAGGGGCTCAAGGTCTTCCCATGAACGTCCACCCGCTTGCTTGTAAGCTTCAAGGCGCGTTTCAGGATTACTAAATTTAGATTCTAAACCTAAAAACTCATCCAAAGAGGTACAACGAACTTTTCCAAGTTCGCGAGAAAGTGTGCGCTCAACATCTTCGATGATTTGAACGTAACTCTTCATGCGCCCTACGATACGGTTGATCGTCTTACGGTTGAAAGAGATGTCTTTAAAAGCATCAAACATCGCCTCACGCGCTGTTTGCATTTCTTTTTGTTTGCCTTTTCCGCTTACCAACAAGTCTTCGAATTCTTTTACCTTGTCGATCGCGAAAAGAATTCTTCTTTTGTAATCTTCTTCGTCAATGTCGTTAGCTTCTTCGTCTTCGTCCAATCCACGCACAACATCACGTACGCGAATTTTTCCGTTACGAATACGTTCTCCAATTTGAAGAACTTCTTGAATACCAATCTGTGAGTTCAATACGACGTCGATAACCTCGGCTTCGCCTTCCTCAATCATTTTGGCAATTTCAACTTCGCCATCTTTTGAGAGAAGCGGAATGCTTCCCATTTTTCTTAAATATAAACGAACAGGGTCGTTAGCTCTGAGAGCATCATCGCTAACTTCTTCAGAGAGAGCGGCTTTTTCTTCCGAAAAATCTTCCATCTCCTCTTGGTCGCGCTTCACTTGTTTTATACGCGCTTTACCTTCATCTTCAGTTTCTACAAGCTCAATTTCTTTTTGGCCCAAAAAATTAAGTGTATCTTCAAGCAAAGTGCCGGCAATCATTTGCGCAGGAAGAGTTTTGTTAATTTCGTCGTATGTTAAAAAACCTTTTTCGCGACCGCGCTCATGAAGCACTTTCCAAATTGCTTTAATTTCTTTTTTGGATAACGGCTTAACACCCGGTGCAGCGGCTTCTTTTTTTGCTTTTGAAACTTTCTCAGTCACTCCTTTTTCAGGAGCAACTTTTTCTGCGGCAACTTCTTTTGGCGCTACTTTCGCAGCAACTTTAGCAACAACCTTAGTTGTTACTTTAGAAACAGCTTTAGCAATAACTTTTGCTACGCTTTTAGGCGCAGCTTTTTTTGCTTCAACTTTTTTAGCAGCCTTTGGGCTTTTAGGAGCTTTAGCGGTGACAGGTTTTTTAACTTTACTGGATTTAGTTTTGGAGGCCATTTGAAGCTACAGTTCTAACAGGTCATAGCGAAAAAGAAAATTTTTTTAACTCTTCAACTTCTTTTCTTACAGTCTGAATCTCCTGCAAAATCTGGGCCGCTTTTGCATCTTCAGGCGAATTTTTTAACTCTATGACAAGTCTTTTAATAATTTCATTCTTACTGAGGCTCACATACTGTAAACACAGGTCTCGCAAGACCTTGCGATGATCCCTGCCGCTTGATGCCCCCTCTTGGCCTTCGGTTACCGAAGCTCTTGCAACATAGTGTTCTAAGCCTGCAGTTTTAAGAGCATCAACGAGTGCCTTGGGCTTAAACTCACCCCCCTGCAAAGATCTCGCAAAAGGCAGCTCTAGGGCCGTATTTTTAAATGCATGGTGCAATAAAGACCCATCACGTTCTTCGTGAATCTTTGTCCACGCCGCTCCATGGCCAATCAACAAAGCTATAATCTCTTCAAGTATGTAATCATTCGCCTCTGCAGCCGAAGTCGTATGAGCCCAAGAATCATTTTCCACAGGGGGAAATTCCTTGGGTTCATGACGCTCACTTACGGGAGCTGGGGTAGTAGAAACTTTTGCAAAATGGGCACTTAGCTGCGCCTCGCTCAAACCTAAATTAGGGGCAATCGCCTTAAGCCAGTATCTCCTGTGAGCGGGACTTTGCATTGCTGGCCAAAGTTCTTCTAAGCGATGCACTGTCTGCAGCGCGTTTAGGCCTTTATCGCGCGACTCATTGATAACTTGGTTTGCCCACCACTCCATGCCTTCAGGGGAGCGTTGTAGGCGGCGCAACACTTCGTCGCGTGAGCCCTTAAATTGTGTAAGCCACTCATCGGGGTCTTTCCCGCCAAGTTCAGAAAAAACTTTTACTTCAAAGCCTGCTTGATAAAGCAAAGGCAAAGAGCGCTTGGTACTTTCTATGCCGGCGCGATCAGTATCCATAACCAAAACAAGCTGCTTACAAATTCGTCCGAGTTTATCAAGATGCTCTGGCGTGAGAGCAACTCCCATGACAGCAACCGAGGGCACTTCCATGCGATCAAAAGCCCAAGCATCAAAAAAGCCTTCAACAACCGTAAGCCAGCCTAATTCACGAGCGCCCTTAACGGCTCTGGAGAGACCATAGAGCACTTCTTTTTTCTTAAAGATTAAAGTTTCAGGTGAATTTTTATATTTAGGGCCTTCATTTTCCGAAAGACCAATAGCTCGTCCTGAAAAAGCCAAAACTCTTCCGCGGTGATCTTCTATTGGAATCATGAGTCGCGCTCTAAAAAAATCTTCGCTATCCCGACTGCGAGACAACAAACCCAAATCTTGTCCAAGTTGAGATTTTTTGAGAGTTCTTAAACTGCTTGCCATTTTGTTGCCCACTTCGGGTGACCAGCCCAATCGCAAGCGCTGAGCATCTTCTAAAGTATAATTGCGAGAAGCCAAATATTTTTGCGCAGCAATTGCACCTGGAGTGGCACCTTTTTGTAAAACGCTTTCAAAATATTTAGTGGCTCTTTCCATTAGTTCAAAAGAAAGATCTTTAATGGCAGGGCTTTTAAAATCACCCGCGCCAGAATGCTTGGGAAGTTCGATATGATATTGCTCGGCAAGTTCTTTGAGCGCTTCCATGAACGGTAAGCCTCGGGTGAGTTCTAAGTACGTAAAAATATCGCCACCACGTTGGCAGCCATAACAAAAAAAATAGTTGTCGCGCGTGTTGATATTAAAAGAAGGAGTTTTTTCACTATGACCAGGGAGTGGACAACACGCTTTGTATCCACCCCCAGAGGGAAAAAGTTTTGTATCTTTTCCTATATGTGCAGCGAGGTCGGCTCTTTCCTTGATACGTTCTTTCACATCATTCAAGGTCGTCATACCCAATGCCCCACTTTATACGAGAATTACGAAAGAGCTTTTCTCACTGCTTCCTGAACAGACTTTCCATCTGCACGAGATCCAACAACTTCCATAGTCTTTTTCATAAGTTGTCCCATTGCTGCATTGCCCGCAGGAAGTGTTCCTGCTGCTTTTAATTCTTCTACTATTTTTGACACAACTCCTGAGAGTTCTTCAGCAGACATCATTTCGGGTAAAAATTCTTTTAAAACCGCCAGCTCACGTTGTGATTCAGCTGCAAGTTCTGCGTGGCCTGTGGTTGTAGCTTGATCGATTGTTTCTTGAAGTTGTTTAGATAAATTCATCACAACTTTTTGCACTTCTGCATCAGTAAGATCTTTGCGATCATCAATTTCTTTTTTGCGAATTCCGTTCCAGACGTTGCGAATTGCTTGGAGGCGCTCGGCCTCTTTTGCTTTCATAGCGTTGGTCATAGCAGTTTTAATTTGATCTTTTACGGACATCTTAAACTCCTCATTTATCACAGGAGAGCCAGAGTGGCTGACCTAAAATCAACGGGCGTCAGACACTTAAGTCTGACACCCGTACTTGTTAACACAAGGACCGTTTAAAACCGAAGTTTTCAACGGCTGATAAAATAATATTCATTACTTAACGAAACGTTGGCGCGCTTTTTTCTCAAGACGCTTCTGTGCTGCAATACTTTTCTTTTTCTTGCGAACAGAGGGTTTTTCGTAATGCTCGCGCTTGCGAACTTCCGTTAAAATGCCAGCTTTTTCACATTGCTTTTTAAAGCGGCGGATAGCTGATTCGAAGGATTCTCCTTCACGTGCTTTAACCATTGGCATATATATTCACCCCCTTTCGTTTTGAGGATGGGCCGAGAATAGCCTCAAAAAGTCCCCCCAGCCAAGCACAAATCAAAAACCGATCACTGAAAAATTAGCCAGATGCGAGGCCGCAGAGAGCGATGTGGCCGCATGAGGGCCATGAGCGAGTGAGACCGTAGGCCCTGCGCATCCTTTAAAAAAGGATTTAAATGCGCGAGAACGAAGCAGATGGTGCTTTTTGAGCAGCCTGCTAGTCGTCGGCGCGGCGTTCTACGTTGGCGCCGAGCGAGCGGAATTTAACTTCCATAGACTCATAGCCGCGGTCGAGGTGGTAAATGCGCTTCACGTGCGTTTCGCCTTGTGCTGCAAGGCCAGCAAGGACCAGGCTCGCGCTGGCTCTTAAATCAGTTGCCATTACGGGAGCGCCCTTCAGACAGCCTGGGCTACCAAAGACCTTGAGCTTAGATCCGGTGATCTCATATTTGCCGCCCATACGTGTAAGTTCTGGTACGTGCATAAAGCGATTTTCGAAAATGGTTTCTTCGATCATGCTTTCACCTTCAGCATGAGTCATGAGAGCTACCCACTGAGCCTGAAGGTCAGTCGCAAAACCTGGGAAGGCTTCGGTCACGATGTTTACGGGTTTAATTTTTTCAGACGCTACCAAACGAATAGTATCGCCTTGAACATCTATCTCTGCGCCACTTTCTTTGAGTTTACTTAAAACAATTTGTAAATCTGCAACGGGGGCATTGAGCAATGTTACATCTCCACCCAAAAGCTGCGCTGCAATTAAATAAGTACCAGCTTCAATCCGATCAGAGGGTATATCAAAATCCAAGGCACCCAGAGAATCCACACCTTGAATAAAAATAGTATTCGTACCATGTCCTTCAATGCGCGCACCCATTTTGCGCAAGACTTCACCCAGGTAAAATACTTCAGGCTCAGCTGCAGCGTTGTCGATGCGGGTCTCTCCCTTAGCTGTAACAGCAGCCATCATTAAATTTTCAGTAGCTCCCACAGAGATTTTAGGAAAAACAACATGCCCCCCTGTAAGACGACCACCTTTTGCTTTAATTTCTACATAACCGCCACTCTGATCAATGGTGGCTCCAATTTTTTCAAAGGCCATAAGGTGCAAATCAACGGGGCGTGCTCCAATGGCACAACCACCAGGGAGAGATACTTTTCCCCACCCCAGTCTTCCCAAGAGGGGTCCGAGCGAAAAAAAGCTAGCGCGCATTTTTCTAACCAAATCGTAGGGAGCTTCTGCTTTTTGAATATTTGACGTATTTACAATCCACGTAGAACCAAATGCCGTATCAAAATGCTGTTCAACATTGCAGCCAAAATGCAAAAGCATTTTCAAGCTAGATTCCATATCGTGCAAACAGGGTACGTTTCTTAAAGTGTGAACTTTATCCGAAAGAATAGTTGAAAAAAGAATCGGAAGTGCTGCGTTTTTAGAACCACTCGCGCGGAAATTTCCAAAAATTTTATTAGGCCCCTGAATGACTAGCTTATCCACAGATATGGAATGTTAGCAGTGAAGCGCCTACAAACCAACTACGAGTACGCTAAGGCTTGAGAAATTCTCTGATTAAGAGATTGTCTGCACTCGCTTCGACTTCGATTTTGATGAAAGATGAAAGCGCTTTGATCAACAAAAGTCCGTCCTCAAAACTCCCCACAGGGAAAAGCTCTTCTGGCTGAGTTTCTGTAATAGGCGCACCCAGTGTTTTTGCTTTTACTTTTACACGCTTTTCCCAAAAAGCTTTTTCTTTTTGAGTAATGGTCGCTACATAATCTTTAATGATTTGTGGGTTGCGAACAAGGTCTTCTAAACGCAAGTTCTTTTGCTTCATTTGAGCTTGAAGATCAGCAAAAACATCTAACCAATCTTTGCGATCAACTTGCTTAAGAGTGTTAAGCACACTGCCTACAAAAGCTTCGTCTTTTAGGTTAGCTAAAGCAGCCTCTGAGCTAGCAACAATAGCCGCTTGTACTTCTTGAGAAGCTAAAAACTTTTTTAACTTTTCTTGAGACTTTTTTTTGCTTTCTAAAATCCAAGACTGCAAAGACTTGTCTGCTGTTACACGTGTAATTCTAGACTCATCGTGAACTACTTTTCTTAAAAGGAAAGTGTCTTTTATTCCCGTGGGCTCATCAGCAATTGCCATGAAATGAATACTTATAGCTCCTATAACTAGGAGAGTTTTTTGATTTAAAAAAGAGACGTTGTTTTTGAATACCCGCACCATGAGTTGCACCTCGGGGCACTGGTTTAACGACTCTTGGGCTTAAAGTCAAAAGAGTAAAGGATGCGCTGCTTGCCTGAAAGATCTTTAAAGGTCTTCCACTGATATTCCCCCATGAGCGGCTCCCACAGACCCTCTTGAGCGGGCCCATATTCAAAAAACAATACCCCACCTACTTTGAGATGCTTACGTGCAACATTGAGAAGGCTTTTGTAAGCACTCATGGGGTCGCCTTCTATCTCAGGAACGAGTGCAGATTTGGGTTCAAAATCACGCACTTCCTTTTCTAAAGAAGTATATTCTTCAAGGCTAACATAAGGAGGATTAGAAACAATCACATCTAGCTCTGGAAGTTGAGCCGTGGACCAATCGCTATTCACAAGATGGACTTGTTTATTTTTATTGTCAGAAATTGTTTTTAGATTTTTTTCTAAATAAGAAAAGGCTTCTACTGATTTTTCAACGGCATAGACTTCAACGGGAATTGTAGCTTCTTGTGCTATTGCCAAAGCGATAGCCCCTGAACCCGAACCTAAGTCTGCAATCTTGGCGCTGCTCAATTGAGAGTTTTTTAAATAATCTAAAACATGCTCTACAAGTTCTTCGGTTTCAGGTCTTGGAATGAGCACCCCACTGCCAACAGATAAGCGCAATTTTCTAAAATCCCAGTGACCCAAAATATAAGCTAAGGCTTCGCCTTTTTTTCGACGCAGAATAATTTCTTCGGCTTTGTCATGAGCTGTGCATGCATCGAGCATTTTCAGTTCTTCAAAAACCCACTTTGCTTCATGAGCAATCGCGAGTGCTTTAAATTCTTGATTTAAAAACTTCTGCAAAGACAAAAGTTCTTCGGCGTTCAGCTTAATCTTCCTCGCTCACTTTAAGACTTGAAAGATCTTCGCCTTTCATAAGAAGCGTTTGATAGTGGTGATTTAATGCAGAAATAAAATCATCAAAATAGCCATTCATGACTTCTGTGATGTTATACGTCGTCATTGTTATTCTATGATCGCTCACTCGACCCTGTGGAAAATTATAGGTGCGAATACGTTCATTCCTAAAACCACCTCCCACTTGGGCTTTGCGGTCAGCGGCTGCTTTGCTCATTTGATCTTCGCGCATTTTTTCATAAAGACGTGTGCGCAAAAGTTTCATCGCCTTATCTTTGTTTTTATGTTGAGAACGCTCGGCTTGGCAGGCAACCACTTCGCCTGTTGGCAAGTGTGTAATGCGAACAGCAGAGTCTGTTTTGTTAACGTGCTGTCCACCCGCACCACCGGCACGGTAAGTATCAATCTTTAAATCTTCTGATCTAATTTCAAATTCGATGTCTTCTACTTCAGGAAGAATCGCCACTGTCACAGTACTCGTGTGCACTCGACCTTGAGTTTCGGTTTTAGGAACACGCTGAACGCGGTGAACTCCCGACTCATGTTTTAACTGTGAAAACACGCCATCGCCAATAATGCTCGCGCTCACTTCTTTAAAGCCACCCGCAGAGTTTTCTGCAATGTCTAGGGGTTCAACTTTCCAACCTTTGCTTTCAGCAAATTTTAAATATGCGCGATAAAGTTCAGCACAAAACAGACCAGCTTCATCGCCGCCCACTCCTGCGCGCACTTCAAGAACAGCGTTCTTTTCATCGCGAGGATCTTTGGGCAAAAGCATCAGTTGAAGTTCATCAATTTGTTTTTCAACAATGGGCTCTAGCTCAGAGATTTCACTCTTAGCCATAGCAACAATTTCAGCATCTTTTTCTGTGTTCAAAAGTTCTATAGAGCCTTTGTAGGCTTCATAGTTGCGACAAAAACTTCGATAAGCTTCAACTTGTGTCTGAAGCTGTGAGTGTTCTTTTGAAAGCTCTGAAAACTTTTTACGATCTGAAATAATTTGAGGCTGGCCAAGCTCATCTGTAATACGATCAAAACGCGCTTCACTTTCGCGCAAGCGCTCAATCATTTGTGGGGGAGCTTCAATAGCCATTCATCCGCCTAAAATTACACTCGAAAAACGAGGTTTGTATCGAGCAATTTATTTTTTGTATTTTTTATTGAAACGATCAACGCGACCTTCAGCGTCTACAAGTCTCATTTTTCCAGTGAAAAATGGGTGAGTAGCGCTAGAGATATCAACTTTCATAACAGGATATTCGTTTCCGTCTTCCCATTTGATCTTTTCGTTGCTGGTTTTTGTTGAAGTAGACAAAAACGCAAAATCTGCGCCCATATCTTTAAAAACAACTCTGTGTAGCTTTGGATGAATATCTTTTTTCATAGTTTTATCCCTTAGAATCCTGAGGTTTAGGTTTTCCAGCAGTTTTGAGGCCCTGTCAAATCAAAAAGGGCCCCTTGGGGCAACAGGCTAAGCGCCCGTTATCCGCTCATGTTGGTAACAAATTCAGCATTTGTTTTTGTTTTCGAGAGCTTATCGATCAAAAACTCCATGCTATCGATGGTGTTCATAGGCTGAAGAACCTTTCTCAAGATCCACAGTCTTTGAAGTGTCTCGTTAGGTGTTAGGAGGTCTTCCTTACGAGTTCCCGATTTGTTGAGATCCATACATGGGAAAATACGTTTTTCCATGAGCTTACGATCCAGAACAATTTCCATGTTACCAGTACCCTTAAACTCCTCGAAAATAACCTCATCCATACGCGAACCTGTATCGATCAAAGCAGTTGCGATAATCGTTAAACTTCCGCCCTCTTCAACGTTACGAGCAGCTCCGAAGAAACGCTTGGGTTTTTGAAGTGCATTTGAATCCACACCCCCAGAAAGAATTTTTCCTGAGGCAGGAACCACGGTGTTGTAGGCGCGGCCCAAACGAGTGATAGAATCGAGCAAAATCACGACGTCGCGTTTGTTTTCTACAAGACGTTTTGCTTTTTCAATGACCATTTCGGCTACTTGAACGTGGCGAGTTGCAGGCTCATCAAATGTAGAACTGATAACTTCGCCTTTAACTGAGCGCTTCATGTCTGTAACTTCCTCAGGACGTTCATCGATAAGAAGTACAATCAAATAAATTTCTGGGTGATTGGTCGTGATGGCATGTGCAATGTCTTGCAACATGACAGTTTTACCCGCGCGTGGGGGAGCAACCACAAGTGCACGTTGTCCTTTTCCAATAGGAGAAAAGAGATCGATCACGCGTGTTGTGTAATTTTTGGGATCGTATTCCATATTCACACGTTGAGTGGGATAGAGCGGAGTTAAGTTTTCAAAGAGAATTTTGTTTTTGATGGTTTCCGGATCTTGGCTGTTTTGGTTATCAACAGTGAGTAGCGCAAAGTAACGCTCACCTGGTCGAGGCGGACGAACTTTTCCGGCAATAGTGTCTCCCGTGCGCAAAGCATATTTTCTGATTTGGCTGGGACTTACATAAATGTCATCGGGACCAGAAAGATAGTTGTGCTCCGGTGAGCGCAAGAATCCAAATCCATCTTGAAGAGTTTCTAAAACGCCTTCGGCATAAATTTCACCGTTTGCACGGGCATGTGCCGTTAGAAGAGAGAAGACAAGATCTTGGCGTCTTAGTCCCGCAGCGTTTTCAACCTTGTACTGCGTTGCAAGATCAACCAATTTTTTAATATCCATTTTCTTGAGATCAAGAATGTTGAGCTTATCTACAATAGGCTTTGTGAGTTGTTCTTGAACCGGAGGAGCTTCTGTTTCCTCGTTGTTCCCACCACGTGGCTTATGTTCTTGGCGCTGTTGTTGGTTATGCTTGTCGTGGCCATGATTGCGGTTGTGGTTATGATTGTGATTTTGATGATGGTGCTTGCCGTTTGTATGCTGTTGCTGTTGTTGCGCAGGAGGCTGGCTCTGCTGAGAATTATGAGGAGCCGGAGCTTTGGCAGCTTCTTCAATCATAGGAGTCTCGGGAGCGGCCTGAACTTTTTCTACAGCGGCAGGAGCTTCTTCTTGAATTTTTTTGGAAGTCTTTGCTTTTGCTACAGGCTTAGCTTTTTTGGTGCTTTTTTCTTTTTGTGTATCTTTGTCTGATTGATCTGCCATTTTTTCCTCTTTGATTGCCCTTTTATGTTGCCCTTTAAAACAACGAGGGGACTTTATGAATTTTTTTGGATTCCTGAAAAGGTACCTCTATGTTTAGATGCCCCCGACTCAGTCTGTCAATAGCGTGGCGTCTTTCCCTCCGCAAATTGCATGCGACAATGGATTAAATGGGCGCATCTCGAAAAAGTTGGACATTATGGACTCATAGTCTTGTTGTTGGAATCCTCTCCGGAGGCGTTGCTATTGCACTCCTGAGTTATGACCCGAACGACCCCAGTTTCAGTACATTTCACCGTAGGTGGACGGCTCCCAACAATCAACTAGGTTACATCGGATCATGGGTAGCAGACCTTCTTTATCAATGTTTTGGATGGTCTTCGTGGATCATTCCTCTTTTCGGCAGCGCTTTAATTTTATTGAGCCTTAGTCAGCAAAAAAAACCCGAAATTGTTTCCTGGAAAAGCTTTTTTTCGCTTTGTGGCTTGATTTTAAGTACCTGTCTTTTGATTCGCATTTTTATGGGCCCCACACCAGAACCACGCATCATGATGAGAGAAGGGCTTGCGGGGTATGGTGTTTATTATATTGCTCGCCCCATTTTAGGAAAGGCGGGAATATTCTTAATTTCTGTTTTAATTCTATGGGTGTCTGCTGTTGTTCATTTTGAAAAATGGCTCGAAACATTTCTCAACAGCACATTGAGTTCAATTAAAACTCACGGAGCAAATGCGGGTGCAGCTTTCTTAAGCCTTTTTGATTTTAACGGGTTTTGGAAAAAGAAGAAAAAAGCAAAAATTAAAGAAGCTCTCCTTAAAGACTTTGAAGAAGACGCAGAAGAAACAAGCACCGAAGTTAAAAAATTCACCGAACCTGTTATCAACGCACTTCCCGTAGCCAATGAAACACAAAAGAAAGAAGCAAAAGAGCAAAAAGCTCGAGTTTCACATCAGGGAGAATGGAAACTCCCCGCATTTTCACTTTTAACTGCGGCTAAACCTATAAAAAGAAAACTCAGTAAAAGCGACTTGGTAGATACTTCTAAAAAAATTACCGAGACTCTCAAAAGTTTTGAAATTGATGGAGAAATGACCGAAATAACTCCTGGACCAATTCTCACCGTTTATGAATTTCAGCCTGCACCTGGTACACGCATACAAAAGATTCACTCTGTTTCAACAGATTTAGCTATGGCATTAGGTGCACCGGCCATTCGCATCGTAGCTCCAATTCCAGGTAAAAGTGTAGCGGGCATTGAAGTCCCCAACCCTGAGCGGGAAGAAGTTGTTTTGCGCGATCTCCTTGAAGTTTCTGTTTCTAAAAATGCAAATATGAAGTTACCTCTCTGTCTTGGAAAAGACACTGAAGGAAAACCCATCATAGAAGATCTCTCTCGCATGCCTCACCTTCTTGTAGGCGGTGCAACCAACATGGGTAAATCCGTTTTGGTAAACTCCATTCTCACAGGTCTCTTATGTCGCTTCAGTCCAAAAGAACTGAAACTTATTATTGTGGATCCAAAGTTAGTTGAATTTAAAATTTACGAAGACATTCCACATCTCTTACTCCCCATCGTGAATGATGCTGCAGATGCCAGCAAAGCTCTTAAATGGGCCGTAGGTGAAACCAAACGTCGCTACTTAAAAATGCAAGAAGTCGCTGCTAAAAACCTCAACGACTACAATGCTAAAGCCGATGAGAATACAGAACTCGAGCGCTTTCCCTACATTGCAATCATCATCGATGAGCTTGCTGAACTTATGCTCACTTCTAAAAAAGATGTGGAGCAGTCTATTGTACGCCTCACTCAGCTTGCACGAGCTGCGGGATTGCACCTCATCATGGCAACACAACGTCCTTCTGCAGACGTTGTAACAGGCCTCATTAAAAGTAACTGTCCGAGTCGCGCCTCTTTGCGTGTAGCAAGCTCAAGCGACAGCCGCATTATTCTAGACACCACTGGAGCTGAACTTCTTTTAGGAAAGGGCGATATGTTTTTTACAAGTTCAGGGCCTATGGGCCTTAAGCGTTTACAAGGAAGTTTTGTATCAGACGCCGATGTGGAAAAAATTTGTAGCTTCTGGAGAGAACAAGGCGAGCCTGAATATCAAAACGAGATTCTTGCCGAGGAAGATGATTTTTTAAATGATCCCGAAGCAAAAAGAGATGCTCTCTTTAACGAAGTGATTGCTTATGCCAAAGAAAAAGGTGCCATCTCCACTTCGCTTATACAGCGTAGATTTCAAATTGGTTACACGCGGGCCGCTCGCATTATGGAACAGCTAGAAGTTGCTGGTGTTGTGGGAGAGCAGAGCAGCGCAGGTAAACCCCGCGATGTTTTAATTTAACCTGCAACGTTAGTATTTTGGCTGCAAAAGCTCCGTCTAACGTCAATATTAACCAGAAATTAACAATCTAATTTTTAATAAATACCGAAAGGTAATTTGGGAAATTAGTTGATGAACCTTATTTCAAAGCTTTCACTTTTATTATTTCTGAGTGGATGTCTTTCACAAAAATTTGGTCCTGGGGTTCCAGAAGAGCAACCCCTTGGAAGCGTGGAGATCTCTTTTTCTACGTTTAGCGTTCCAAGTCCCAACAATGAACTACCAAGAATCAGTGGTTTTGCAGGTTCAGCCGTAGTTTCTGTTGAAATTTATACGGACGATCAATGCCAAACTACACTTTTTGCAGAGGGGACTCGAACAGAGTTTGTGGGAAATGGAATTTCTCTTCCAATGGCAAGTATACAAAACGTTGAGACGGATTTTTATGGAAAAGGAATTTCGCTAGATGACGAGAGCGAGTGTACTCCCTTATCAAGTTTTAAATATGATAATACTCCTCCCTCTAACCCTATAATTCCACCCGAAGAAGATAATTTAATTTCAGCCTCAATTACGGAAAGTCCAAATTATTCATGGTCCACCTCAACGGATGCGGGTAACGGAGCAGTAGAGTACTTTGTTTCAGTGGGAACGGATGAAACTCCTTCAGAAAACGATCTCCTTCCTTGGACTTCTATTGGTGATTTCACTAATTATTCAGCCGTTGAAAACTTTGTAACTGATACGACTTATTTTTTTAGAGTAAAAGCTGTAGATGAAGCAGGAAATGAATCCGCCGTTGATTCCGTCTCTTGGCTAATTACAGATTTACAGCTTTCTTTGGGAGTTGCTTCATTAAACCCAAGCTCTAACAGTGACGTT
Source organism: uncultured Bacteriovoracaceae bacterium (assembly GCA_964538275.1). Lineage (GTDB taxonomy): Bacteria > Bdellovibrionota > UBA2428 > UBA2428 > UBA2428 > CANIGN01. The sequence goes on along the minus strand of CAZIFW010000012.1, from coordinate 28,611 downwards.
AGCAACCCTGTACTTTCCGGCACTATCCCTACTCCTGCAGGAAATGATGTCGATACAATTAGAATATTTAACAATCCTTCGTGTAGTTCAACAGGATCAACAGGCGACGTAACAAATGTTCAAATTGCTGATCTATCTAGGGCACAATTCCTCACACCTGGCTCTGCAGTTACGGTACCCTTGAACCAAGAAACACCTTTTTACGCTCGTGCCTTTGATACAAATGATGTTTTTGGTGAGTGTGTATCACTCAATTTAAATTACAGACATGATTCAATAGATCCTACGGCTCCTTCTGGATTTGAAAACGCAGCTACTTCTTCGGATTTAAATCAGTCGCCCGTTTTCACTTGGATTGCAGGAAGTGACTCCAATGGGAGTGGAGTTGCAAGCTACAGTTATAGAATTACAGACGATCTCGGTGCAACAATTGCAAATTCTACAGGAACTTTGAGCAACAGCGCTGTTTCATATAGAGTCACTGGAATTTCTTTAACACCCGGCGAAGTTTATACATTCAGAATTAAAACTATAGATCTTGCAGGAAATGAATCTGCAGAGGGCACTGCATCTTGGACAGTTTCAGCTTTGCCAGTAGAAAATCCAGTGACCATTACTTATCCTGGAACAAACGAAATTATTCGTACGCGCACACGAAATATCAATGGAACCTGTGACCCGAATGGTCCTGACGTTGAGATTTCAGCAGCTTCCGGCTTAGCAGATTTAACTATTCCCTGTGACCCTGATGGAACTTATCTGGGTCAAATGACTTTTTCTGGTGACGATGCAAACGTAAATATTATTGCTCAGCAGGGCACATCAAACACAGCAAGAGCCGTAAAATATGATATCCCCTTCAAAGGCCAAGCAGGTTTTGGCGGTGCTCGTGTTCATGCAATTGCATATGGTCTAGGGCCAGCAGCAGGAAAAGTGTATGTAGGGGGTGAATTCGTAACCTACAAAGGAAAACCTCAAAGATATATTGTGCGATTGAACGCTGATGGATCAGTAGATACAACTTTTGATGCAGCAACTTCGATTACAACTACCAATGGTTATGTCTATGCAATTTTACCTCTTGAAGATGGTGGCGCAATTTTAGGCGGAGCGTTCACAGAATATAAATTAACAAATACAGATGCGACTGAGACTGCACTTCAACGAACCGTGAACAGAATTGTACGCGTCACAAATACAGGTGCTCGTGATACAGATTTCACTACTAATAATGGAAGCATCAGCCCTATTAGCGCAACAAATGTTGGATTTACTTCTGCAAGTGCCGCTGTAAGATCTTTAGCCTTTGTGAGTGGATCATCTGGTAGCGAAATATATGTAGGTGGAACATTTACTGCTTATAGAGGAACTACTGTTTCAAGTAACTTCACACGCCTAGATCTGAATACGGGTGTAAAAAATACCTCTGTCACTTATGCAAATTTTGATGCCGCAGTGATGAAAATATTACCTCATCCAACAGATAATTCTGTTTTTGTGGGTGGTTTTTTTAGATATTACGGAGCCGTCGCAGATGCCAATAAAGTTTCCCGACTTGCAAGAATCGATAGCCTAGGGGCGCTCGTCTCAGGATTTAACAATGGAGCAAGCGCCGGATTAGATAGCAGTGTAACGACTCTCACTGTTTCAGCAGTTAAGGCTCTCGCCTTTGACGACCCCGATTCCCCTACAAGACTCTATGTAGGTGGAGTTTTTAACAACTATAAAGGCATGACCACGCCCTCTAGTTTAATAGCGTTAGAATTAAACGGAAACATTGATAACAACTTTAACAATGGTGATGTCACGCCTTACAATGGAACAACAAAATCATCTGTCCTTGCTATAGAAGTTGATGCCTCTGGAGATGTTTATATTGGTGGTGATTTTACAACTGTAGACGGTGTAACCAGAAATAAAATTGCAAAACTTAATAACCTAGGAGCTATCTATTCAACCGTGGATTTTAAAGTGAGCGGTGGTTTTAGCACAACTGCTGGCCACAGCATAAACGCTCTTGCATTAAACCCGAATCAATCATCTTCACCTACAAATTTAAATAATGATTTACTCGTAGGTGGACTTTTCACTACCTTTAACGGACAAGCCTACGGCTCTATACTTCGTATGAAGTTTAATGCCGACCCAGATAATTTTGTAGATACTGGCCGTCCACCTGCAGCTGCAAGCATTATTGTAATAAAAGCTGTCCCCAATAACTCAGGTGAAGTTTATGTTGGTGGTTGTTTTACTCAGTGGGGCACCGATACGAACTTAAAATATTTAGTCAAACTCGATATCAACGGAAACGTTGATACAACCTTTAAGCCAAATTTAAATGGATGCGTTTACGATATCGTTTTTGATATCGATAACCCTAGCATCATGTACATTGGTGGAGCTTTCACAACAGTAGAAGGCGCAGCTGCAAGTAAAGTTGCAAAACTTAATTTAGGTGGAGTTTCAGGCTCTCTTCGTGACACAACATTTTTAACAAACATTGGCACAGGTTTTACCCCAGTCACTATTGGCACTACTTACGGAGCGGGAACTTTTGTTAGCAAAATACTTCAAGACCCCGATGCTCCTAGCAACCTTTACGTAGGCGGTAATTTTACTGCCTTTAATGGTTCTGCAAAAAAATCTCTTCACCTAATCAGCTCTGATGGAACCAATACGGCCTTCACTGCAACGGTATTTGATAGTCCAGCAGTTGTAACTTCGGTGCTGGATTTAAAATGGAGTGTAGATAACTTAATTTACGTCGCTGGAAATTTTACCGCTGCTAGCGGAAGAAATTATATACTTCGAATGACGAAAACCGGTACACATGATTCATCTTTCAATCCAACTGCGGGGGGTCAACCTTCTGCAATCATTAAAACGGTTCTTCCGCTTACGAATGGAGATGTTTATGTCGGCGGAGACTTTACCTCTATTCGCGGAAACATTTACAATCGTATTGTACTCTTGAACTCAAACGGCACCATCGATACATCATTTGCTGTAGCGGGATCGCTCAATGGTCTCAGTGGTCCCGTTGAAGTTATTACGGGTGGTGTTTCTTCAACAGCAGGTAGAATTTTCGCTGGAGGCCTTTTTGCTACCGCCAATTCCGCGAGTGCAAATCATATTGCCTACTTTGAAGCTAACGGGTCACTTGTAACTAAAACCCATTCTGGCGATTACTTTGATTCAAATACGGGATTTACCGCTACGACTCCAGGCATTCGTACCATCGAAGATAGCGGCGACGGTACAGGCCGAGTTTGGGTAGGTGGTTTATTTACCGTTTACGACGGATATACGCGCAATTCATTACTTCGCCTATGTAGCGATGGCTCAATGGAATAATACCCTAGGGACCTCTCATGAATGAGCTTCTGCAGTTAGGAGCTATTTTCTTGAAAATAAGGCACTTTTTCGGCTACGCTACTTGGATGCCACGGCGCATTACACCCTGCATTATCCTTCTTCTTCTTGGTCTACCCCTAAGCGTTGCATCCACAGGGCTTGGTAAAGCAAAAAAAGCAGAAGCAAAAGCCGAAGCTGCCGCTGAAAAAGACGCTGAAACTAAACTCGTTTTAAGTTCTGTTTCTGAGCGCTATGGAAAACTCGGAAGTTGGGAAGCTACTTTTAACCAAATTGAAAAATCTCCTGGTTTTGCCGAAGAAATTTCTTCTGAAGGGTACTTTAAATTTGTTACTCCCAATAAATTTCACCTCGCTACTCGAGGAAAAACTTTGATCAAAAAATTTGTAAGCGATGGAAAAGCAGCTACCTACATTGAAGACAAAGGTAAAGGCAAAAACTCAGAACGTTTTTTTGCTCGTACTTTTAGCAACGCAAAAGATTTAGAACTTGAACGTTATCTTTTATTCTTTAGAGGTCTTAAGAAAGCTAACGCAAGTTTTTCTGAGTTTAATGTGTCTGGAAAATTTAAAAAGCCAGATCTTGAGCTTACTTTAATACCCAAAAAAGATTCTGACTTTTCCGAAGTCGTCATTGTGTTTCACAACTCAGAAAGTTTTCCTAAAGAGCTGATTTTCAAAGATGCTTTAGGTGGCGAAACCCGCTTAAAGATTATTGAAGCTAAGAACATAAAAAAAGTTGATCCCAAGTGGTTTGACCTCTCAATTCCCAAAGGAGCAACTCTTGAAAAATAGCCCACTCACTCCTACATCAACAGAATCCAAAAAGGTTCACATTATCTCCCTTGGTTGCTCGAGAAACCTCGTAGATAGCGAAAACATGGCAGGTCTTATTCAAGGCAGCAACGGATACCAACTCTCTCATGATGCCGACCAAGCCGAAGTGATTATTGTAAATACTTGTGGATTTATTGATGAGGCTAAAAAAGAATCTATCGATACCATTCTGAGCGCAGCTCAATTTAAAGAAAAAGGTAACTGCAAAAAACTAGTCGTTACGGGCTGTTTATCAGAGCGTTATCCTCAAGAGTTAAAAGATTCTTTACCTGAAGTTGATTTGATAACAGGCACTGCAGCTTTTTCTAGAATTCTCGAAGAGCTCGATTCAGTCACGCAAAGTCAAAGCAGCACGCCACAGGTGCACATCCACACAGATCGCCTTAAAGATTATGATCTGCCACGCGCTAACAGCCTCAGCACTCAATCTGCTTATCTAAAACTTGCAGAAGGGTGTGCTAAACGTTGCGCTTTTTGCATTATTCCCAAACTACGCGGCCCTCTTAGGTCGCGCAGCATTGAAAGCCTTGTGCTTGAAGCCAACACCCTTTGCAAACAAGGCATTCGAGAATTAAACCTCATTGCACAAGATTTAACAGATTTTGGTCGCGATCGAAAAGATGGCACAACACTCGCAGCTCTTCTAAGAGAACTCGTAAAAACACCCGACCTCAAATGGTTGCGTTTATTTTACGTATATCCCGATCAACTTGACGACGAAGTGATTGAGCTTGTTAAAAACGAAGAAAAAATATGTAAATATCTCGACGTTCCCATTCAACACATCTCGGACAAAATACTAACGCGAATGAATCGTCACTGCTCGTCTCAACAAGTTCGAGATATGATTGTGCGATTAAAGAATGAAATTCCTAACGTAGTTCTTCGCACCTCTCTCATGGTGGGATTTCCTGGAGAAACTGAAGAAGAGTTTAAACAACTTAGAGACTTTGTTGCCGAAGGAAACTTAGATCACGTAGGTGTATTTACTTACTCACACGAAGAAGGCACGCCTAGTTTTAGACTGCCTGATGATGTGCCCGCAGAAGTTAAACAAGCACGCCAAAAAGAAATTTACGAAATACAAGAACGTATTCAAAACGAAAGACTTCAATCCTGGATAGGAAAAAAATTAGAAGTTTTAGTTGAGGGGCCACACCCCGAAACAGAATTGCTTCTTAAGGGGCGTTTTTACGGACAAGCTCCGCAAATCGACAACGCTGTTTTGATCAACGAAGGTTTTGCAAACATAGGTGATTTTAAAACTGTAGAAATTACAGAAATCGCAGGCCTTGATCTTGTTGGCAGTATTTGTGATTAGGAATTCCATTGACCACACAAGGACTTCTTTTAGAGCTTAGAGTCACACCAAATTCCTCAAAGAACCAAATTCTTGGCTACTACGGAGAGAAACAAATCAAGATTGCCCTTAAAAGCCCTCCTGTAGACGGTAAAGCCAATGAAGCCCTTGTCATTTTCCTCTCTGAGATCTTCTCGGTTTCCAAAAAGAATGTTGAACTAATAAGTGGTGGCACAGCACGTTCAAAGAAAGTCTTTATTCACGGCGACACACAAACGTTGCGCGCTCTACTTGAGCAGCATCTGCGTCGCTAGTACGTGCCTTGCTTCACAGTGGGGCCCCGTGTTTCCTTCTCATCGATATCCTACAGATCGCAGTTATCACGTGAATTCGTGGATGTCCTACGGTTCTCAAAGTGCTGCTTTTGATGGCGGCGCTGAAAAACAAGACCTCGGCGGAAATCTCACTCGCTTTCGTTTTGTTATCAACCCTGAGTATCAGCCCACTCGAGAACTTTCCCTAGGTGCTTATTTTAACTTTGACTCCCTCAAGCTAGATAATAGTGGTCAAACTCTTTCAAAATCTGGATTTGGTGATCAGTTTATTTTTGGTGAATACCGAATTGTAGATGAGCCCGGCCACTCAATTGGATTTGCCACCGTTTTTAAAATTCCTTTGTATTCAGTTCCTGGAGAAGTCGGCGCCGGAAGCGAAAACTTTCTTTTACTGGGTGATGGGCAAATCGACACCTCACTTTTGTTGACTACTGAATACTGGGCGTGGAGAAACATTCGTCTCACGGGGGATCTCGGATTTACTTACCGAACTGACGAACACGCTACCGAATTACCTTTTCAACTTGCAGTTGCTTACGTAAGCCCCAAATATAATCTCGGTATTGGCCTTGTCGGAAATTTAAGCTTCAAAAACGATAAAGCAACTAAAACAACAACATCGCAGCAAATTCAATCTCTAACAGGCAGTACTAACTATACATTCGCAACTAATCCCGAAACGATCATATTAGAAATAAAAGGCGAATATGCCTTCAACTACAGCTGGGCACTTCTTACAGGATTTCAAAATTCAATGTGGGGTAAAAAATCTCCCTACTTCGTAAATTTTAATGCTGGAGTTAGCTACAGATTCTTTGAACCTTCAGAGATCAAACGTAGCGCACGCGAAGTTGGAATAGAAACAGATGATACCAGTAGCGAATTTGATGGAGAAATCCAAGAACGCTCCAACGAAGAAGTTTTAGAACAAGAACTTTAAAAATATTTAAGCTATTAGAAAGTTAAGTAACTTCTAACTTGTCCGCCCCAAACCAATTCAGGACCATCGATGCCCACTTGCTTAAACGCATCGCCTGCCATCAAAGCACCTGCGGTTACAGAAGTTTTAAAGTTGTCGTACCAGTTTTGTTCAAAAATTAAGTTACCTTCGTAACCAAGATCTTTATTTCCACTTGCATTTGCTTCAAGCAATTGTGCGTAACCAAGAACACCGCCTAAACGGTATTTCTTTTGTTTGAAATTATAAAAAGCAGCAAAACGACCTAAGCCCGCACCGCGCTCAGCAGCGGCGGCATCTGATGGGTCAAAGCCAATTCCTCGACTGAAGCGAGTGCCACTTGCTGCACCAACGTTAAGCCCCAAGCTTTGGTTGAAAAGAATAAGAAGTGGGCGATAGTTAGGATTCACCAAAAACGCTCTGTTGCCAGATTCACTTGAGTAAAGACCATCTAATTCAAGTTCCCAATTTCCAGGAGTCCAGCGTACTTGAGCCAATGCCCCGTACACGTCCGACTGATCATCATAGGCGACAGATGCAAACTCTGCTCCTAAAGAAAGAGTTTCCCACTCTTTCTTACCGTAGAAAGAAAATTCATTTGAACTGCTGTAGCCCAATGTAGTTTTAGAAGCACTGTCGGCCATTCGTAAGTGACGACCGTATAGCAATCCAATGTAGGCGCCAGATCCTTCGTTTTCATAGCGAACCGAACCTTCAAAAACTTCTTCGTCATCAATATCTTGATAAATGCTGCCTTCTTCGTATTTTTCAAAAGCTGCTGTTAAAATTAAACTTCCAAGTTGACCCTCAAAACTCATACGATCAACAATCGTAGCGGAGTTGTCTTCAACTCCCATGCCTTCGTCATACATAAGACCAAGGCCCCAACCTTTGTGCATGCGTCCAACCTTAAAAATACCCACATCGCTATTCCATTTCATGTAGGCTGCTCGAACCATTAATTCTTGAGCGCGCGTTCCCCTGCTTCCAGCAGAAGAATCAAGCGCTGCGCCTGCGTTTGCTTGGTTGATATTTCCTGGTTGGTTGATGGGGCCACCCACTGTATCAAAACTGTTTTGACTTATGAGACTCAATTCACTGCGGATAGAAAAGCGCTCATCAATGATAAGATCAGGTCTTACAATCAAACGATGCTCTAAGTAAGAAGTTGAATCTGAAGCCCCGGGATTCTTGCCGTTGATTGTATCTAAGTTGGAAAAGAAATTGGTTCCAAAACGATGATTACCGCTCAAACTAAAAAGAGCAGCTTCAGAAGCAGGAACTAAAGAGAGAGAAAACAACGACGTAAGAAGGATCTTCTTCATAGAACATTCGGTCGTAACATAGAGATCCCAGACAGTCGTGAAAATCACTACAAATAACGCCGTGCGCTAAGGCCATGGTGGATAAAAGCCAAAGCTGAGGAAACTATCGCCGCCCAAAAACTCAAAGAGTCTCGTGGCTTCCACTCCTGAGGGAGGTTGGAGTGGGAGCCATCCGAGACTCTTATCGTTAGGTACAAATACAGGTTAAGTGGCGCCCCACATTAGGTCAACTTCGTAGTGTCATAGTCGTATATTGTCATTTTCTGCCTCGAATCATATCGTCAAGAAAATGCGACTTAGACGTATAATCCTCATATCCTGTGCTCTTTTTGTTTCAGTCGCAGCGCTTCTAGCTGTTGGAGTCCAAAATATTGTCACTGAGTGGTCTCCTATTTTGGATCAAAGAATTCGATCTCGCCATCAGGCAAATTCCATTCGAGTTCATTCTCGCAATCGCGACGGAAGTGAAGAATGGATGGCGTCTATTGTAGGTGGAAAGTTAGACTCTCGAAAAAACCTTACGCTCGCCGAAGTAAATCCACTTTTACTTCATGCCATTGTGGAATTAGAAGATCCACGCTTTTTAGAACATGGTGGCTTTGATGTTTTAGGAATTGCGCGTGCAACTCTTAAAAATATTATGAGCATGAGCTACAGAGAAGGTGCAAGCACACTCACGCAACAACTTGTTAAAAACTTATTTTTAACTCAAGAAAAAACACTTTCAAGAAAAGCTAAAGAGCTTGTGATTTCTACTCTTGTAGAAAAACAATTTAAAAAAGAAGAAATTCTTGAAGCGTATATAAATGAAATTTTCATGGGCCAAGTGGGATACGGAGATATTTTAGGAATTCAAAAAGCTTCCGAATTTTATTTTGGAAAAGATCAGAGTGAACTTTCTGTTGCAGAATCTGCGCTTATGGCAGCTATGGTGGCAGGCTCTGCCTATTATTCTCCCTTTAAACATCCCGATAGAACAATTGCTCGCAGAACTCGTGTGCTCAATACACTCTTAGCCTCTGAAAAAATTACACAGGAAGAATATGACGAAGCCATGAACACTTCTCTTCCCAAAGAGCCCCACCCCAGCTTTCGCTCTAAGGCTAGTTACGCCGTTGAAGAAATCAGAAACGAACTTGTAGAAAAATACGACGAAGAAACGGTGGTGATGGGTGGTTTTGATGTTGAAACTACACTCGATGCAGATTTGCAGCGCGCCTCTGAAGAACTCTTTCTTAAAGAAAGCAAAGACTGGCCTAAAACATTACAAGTAGCGTTGGTAGGAATCGATCCACGCAGTTGCGAATATCGCGTTTATCAAGGAGGAACTTCCTATGCAAAAACTCAATACAATCGTCTCACACGTGCAAAGCGTCCTCCGGGTTCGCTTGTAAAACCTATTCTGCTAACTCCCTTACTCGATAAAGAACCTAGCATACATTTAGCAAAACGAGATTTAGACGAACCTTTCACTTGGACTTACGATAACAACCGTGGAAAATGGAGTCCGCAAAACTACGATCGTAAATTTAGAGGCGAAGTCTCTCTGCGATCCACCTTGGAGCAAAGTCTAAACGTAACTTATACAAAAGTTTTTCAAGAAAAAGAACCCAATGGTCTTTTGTGGAATTTGTTTTCTCCCATACTGCCTTGGGGCATGGACATTCCTCGCGAACGCGCGCTTCCTTCCGCACTTCTAGGAAGTGTCGAGCAACGCCCAATCGACATGGCGCTTGCCTATGTAAGTTTGGTACGCACCGCACTTGGCGAAAGTGCTTTTGGTGAGAGCGCTTGTCTTCCTAAATTTTTATTAGATTCAAAAGAATCCACTCCACCCAATGCGTTTTATGACAACAACTCCAATAATGAAAAAGAAGGACAAGTTGGAAGCTTAATTGCAATCGAAGCGATGCAAGGAGTTGTGAGAAGAGGAACGGCAAAAGTTCTTGGTTCGCGCTTGCCTGCAAATCAACCTTGGGCTGGAAAAACAGGAACGTCCTCAGACAAACGCGACGCATGGTTTGTTATCGTATCTCCACGCTTAGTTTTGCTTGCTTGGCTAGGAATGGACGAAAACATTGAAACTGAATACACGGGCGCTTGGCTAGCAAGTAACCTTGTAGCTCCTTTGCTCAATACATATGCTGCAACACTTCCGCCCGAAGGGTTCAGCTGGCCCGAACATTCAAAGCTAGAATGGAAAGTCATAGATGCAGATAAAGGCTGTGAATTTGCTGGAAGCAATGCACGCGAACTCAAAGATAAATTTGATGACCAAATTAAAGGCCCCCTTGGCCTACCCAATGAAGCCATTATCAACGGTCAGCGTCTAACTTTTGAACTCTTTAAAGAAAATGATCAGCTTAGCTATTGTCGCTAGACTGAGATTTCTTTTGTTTTCAAACACTTAGTACGGAGACGCCTCTTTTAATTTTTTTGAATTACGCCCCTAATACGTTAATATAAGAGATGGGGATGGATTTAAACATGTTCAATGTTTTCAAGGTTTATGGCGCACGCCTTTTGAGTTTTGCGCTCTGTTTGTCCATAGCCGCTCCCCTTAGAGCACAAAACTTTCCAAAACACTTAGAAAAAGAATTTCGCAGAGACGCCACGGAGAAAGTAACTAAGTTTGTAAAAATTTTTAATTCTGCTCGAATTGAATATGAGAAAAAAGGCGCACAGGCTTTTGTAAATCAACTAGAGCTCTCTGCACCCAAATCACTCACTCAAGAAGAGAAAAGTTTTATCGCTAAACGAATTGCTCGCATTAAACTGCTTCCAACTCTTGAAGTTAATGGAGATCGCCTTATTGGAATTGAAGCAGGAAAAGAAGTTTTTAATCTTAGCACTTTTGATGTGGCTCAAGGCAAATTTGCATTTAAAGATCAAACCTTAATTTATCAAAACAACAAAAGATTAATTAAAAACTATGAAGACTGGACGAATAACAAGATTTCCGCAAAAAGCTCTTCATATTTGGATTATGTATTTTACAAAATAGAAAACTTTTTCTTTCCCCAGGCCCATGCTTTCTCAAAAATGACGGGTGCAATTTTTGGAGCGATTGGTGGATTTTTCCTTGTAATGATGTGGCCTAAAATTCAGGCATGGTTTACGGGTAAAAGCGAAAACACCGCCTCTGTACATTCCGGCGGTGACCAACTTCCACCCCTTCCTGCTCCCGCACCAGCGCCGCCCCCTGCTCCCACTGAAGAAAAGAAAGCTGACGATCCACTTACTGCACCTCTTCCTAAAGATGAAAATGAAAAAGCTGCTGACACTACTCCAGCAAGCGAAGAAACAAAAACTCCCAAGACCACACCCGAACTGAGTGAAGCCGGGAAAATTCGTGCTTCAGCAAATGATTTTATCGCAGAAAAGTTTCCCGCAAGTGAAGTAAGTGATTTAGATAGTTTACGTGAATATCAAAGTCACACCAACTACCCTAAAGATGCTTGTAGCATGCTTAAGAAACTGCACTCTGCACTCTTAGCCACTGAGAAGAATCAAATTGAAAAACCAGTAGCTAAAAAAGTCCTTGAAGCTTTAGTTAAAAACTCTGAGGGCAAAGACATCACCACTCTGCCATGCAAAGAAACAGTCGAGAAGATCAACGTAGAACTGGCTAAATAATCTCACGGCAAGATGTCTGACAATCAATGGGTAAAACTCACCTCTTACTCTGTACCTTACAGAGCAGAAATATTAAAAGGAGCCCTGGAAGCAAATGGCCTAGAAGTCTTGATCTTCAACAGCCATACATCGAGCATTATGCCCCACTTAAGCTACATCATTCCCTTTGATGTTATGGTTCAAAAAAAAGACCTCGAAGTTGCACAAAAACTCTTAGCTGAATTCGAAAGCTCAAGTGAATCTGAAGACGAATCGAATACTTAGGCCGTTGTTGCTGAAAAATAGATTATTTTTAGCATTTTCAGTCATTTAGCTTGCGAGTCTGGCCGCTGCGCGTTATTGATGATCGCTAGCTTTTTATGGGTGCAAGCAGTCTTCGAATATCCGCTTTTCGTGAAGGAGTTGTTGCTGTATTCCCGCTTGCTTTTGGAATACTGCCCATTGGAATAATCTTCGGAGCCACAGCCATGGAAAGTGGTTTGAGTTTATTTCAAACACTCGCCGGATCTTTTTTAATGATTGGTGGAGCCGCACAAATTCTAGCAGTTTCTCTTCTCAAAGAACAAGCCGCGACGGCCGTTATCATTCTCTCTGCTTTGTTGATTAATCTTCGGCACGTTGTTTATTCAGCAAGTTTATCTGGACTCTCTCAAGAACATCCCAAACGCACGCTGGGTATGCTCAGTTATTTTTTAACAGATGAATGCTTTGTCACTCTTAATTCTAAGATGATGAAAAATGAAAAAATATCTCCTGGATATTTTTTCGGTGCAGGCCTTACTCTTTGGGTACTTTGGCAACTATCTACTTATGCGGGCACTGTGCTTGGAAAAGATTTACCCTCGTGGCTACATATTCACTATCTCTCAGATTTTATTTTCCTAGCTATTATTTGCCAAGCTTCTCGTAGCAAACAAGTGATAAGCGGTGTACTGATCGCCTTTTTTGTTGCTGCTGCATTAAGCGCACTTCCTTTTAAGCTAAACGTCCTTATTGCTGCAATTTTTGCAGCCTACATTGCCAGTCATTTGGAGAAAAAATGAAAATTTGGATTGTTCTGATAGTGGCAGGTCTTTTAACTTTTCTTATGCGCTATCTGCCTATGAACTCTCCCTTTTTTCAGAGAATGAAATTTTTCAAACATCCCGCTTTTGCAATTTTACCCTTGTGTTTACTTGCAGCACTTGTGGGCCCTAATTTTTTACCTTGGTCACACGCACCCTCAGCAATTTCTACCTCACTTTTGTTTGGAGCTATTAGCACCGTTGTAACAACTCATTTGAGCCGTTCAATCATCGGAGGCGCTCTTGCTGGCTATTTAAGCTTTATAATTCTAAGCCTTTATCTAAGTTAACAAAAAAACATTCGACCGCTTTTGAGACCGTGTTAAAATTATACAGGTGCAGTTAAAAATATTAGTTCTTTTATTTATGTTGTGCGGGTCAAATTCAGTACACGCTCTCTGCGTCGATGAACTTGCAAAACCTTTTCCGGACGGTGCCGAAAACAAAACTTTAGCAAAGATGGACTCCCTACTAAGGTCTCCTGATCACAGAGAGTTTTCAAAAGTGTTAGAATTTATGAAAGAAACCTATACTCGCAGGCAAAAGTTCGTAGAGTTTTTTGAAAATTCAGATCAAGCACAAGCCAATCAACTTATAGATGAAAAAACGTATAAATTTTTAAGTGATATAGAAAACAAACTTATTCCTGTGGAAAAAGCTGAATACAGAGTAGCGGCTGTTTTTGGAGAAACTTTTGGCGATCTTGGATATAAAGCCCTACACCTTGAGGACAGAGATGACACAAAAAACTTGTGGCGACTTACCTTTAAAACTAAAAAAACAAAACTGGCTCAAACCAGTGACGTTGCAGAACTAGATTACTGGCTTCCTGTAATAGATAGAAATACTTTTCTATTTTTTGATGCAGATATTTTTGATCAAAAGCTTGTTGGATTTAGAGTGGCCGATGAAGCTATCAACAAATTTAACTTTAATCCAAGGCGCGTTGCCATGGCCTCTAGCCACAATGATATTGCCGAAAGTCGCGGCCTGAGTACCGTTGGGAAACTACCCTTTGAAGCCCTTAAGTTTATGAAAGAAAACTCAAGCGAAGAAGAACCTAAATAGGTACAGGAGACTTTAATATTTGTAAGACCGTTGGTCTTAACAAACAAGAAAGAGGGGGGTCCCTCTTTCTTGGGTCATCGGGACCAAATGAGGGGGTCCCCTGTACCTTAGTTAATTTTTTCTAAGTCGAAGGCCCAAGAGCCGTGTTCGCCAAAGTCTTCTTCAGCCGTAGTGGGATTTCCTTTTTTCCAAGCATCCGTAAGCGTTTCTTTGCTCACTAAGCCCAGATTAGAGCTTTCTTCATTTAAAATTTTCTCAACAAGAGTAGAAGCTTTCGCATTGAAAGTAATTTTTATGCGATCTGCTAAATTTAACTTCATTTCTTTACGACGCTGTTGAATACGGTTGATCAACTCTCTTTGCATCCCTTCAAAAATAAGTTCTTGAGTAAGAGCTGTTTCAAGTTCCACCACTAAGCCGCGGTCTGAAGCAGCTAGCTTACCGGGTAATCCTTTGCGCAAGACTTCAATATCTTCTTTGACAAGAGTTGCACCCTTAAATTCAAAAGTTCCTTTAGCTTCAAAATCTGCAATTTGTTCTGAAGTCCATGTGAGCAGTAAAGACTGAAGCTCCTTCATTTCTTTTCCTACTTTTTTTCCACAGCTTCTAAAGTTAGGTCGAGCCTCTTCAGTTACTAAGTCAGAAGCTTTTGCTACCAAGTCCAAGCTCTTCACATTGACTTCTTTAAGAACCAACGCTTTTACATTGGCAAAAACTTTTTGTTCTTCTGCACTTAACCCAGCCACACGCACTTGTGAAAGAGGTTGGCGCAATCCAATTTTTGCTTCACCCCTTAGAGAACGACCTAAAAGAATAATCCTTTTTGCTAGCTTAACTTCTAGCAAAATATCTTTTTCTTTATCTGTTAATGCTTTATCAAAAGAACCAAATTCTTTGGCATGCACACTTTGCTTTTTAGATTTAGTTGCCCAATCAAGCACGTGCTCACCATTGAGTGCGCCATCAAGATATTCCGCAAAGAAAGGCATAATGGGCCCCATCAAAAGAGCTAATTTTTCTAAACAGGTATAAAGCGTTGTATAGGCCGCACGTTTAGCTGCATCTTGCGCAAGCGTTTCGGAAGTCCAAAAACGCTGTCTGTTTAAACGAATATACCAATTCGTTAAGTCGTCAATGAACGAGATCAAGATAGGAGCTACCTCATAAAGCTCATAGGCTTCCATCTTTTGGTGATACTGTAGTTCTGTTTCTTTTAATCGCGCCAAGATCCATTGATCGAGAGTATCTTTAGATTCCTCTTTGTGGCTTAAATTCCAACCATCAATATTGGCGTAAGAAGCAAAAAATGTATACGCATTCCAAAGCGGCAACATCACTGCACGCATCAGCTCTACTAAATTTTTCTCGCTAAAACGCAAACTCTCCGCATGCATAGCTGGCGACTGTGCAAGATAAAGTCTCATAGCATCCGCGCCATGTTTACCCATCAGCTCTAAAGGATCAGGGTAGTTCTTTAGACGCTTACTCATCTTGCGTCCGTCTTCGGCCAAAACAATACCGTTCACGATACAATTCTTAAAAGCAGGCTTGTTAAAAAGTGCCGAAGATAAAACTGTAAGAGTGTAAAACCATCCACGTGTTTGATCTAAACCTTCTGCAATAAAATCTGCAGGGAAGTTTTTCTCAAAGCTCGCCTTATTCTCAAAGGGATAATGTTCTTGTGCATAGGGCATTGAGCCAGATTCGAACCAACAATCTAAGACTTCAGCAGTGCGCTTCATTTTGCCCGAACACTTAGAGCAACCCCACTTGTGTTCATCAATAAAGTGCATGTGAAGATCTGGAACTTCTTTTCCTGCTTTCTTTTCTAAATCCGCACGAGAACCCATGACTTCTTTTTCGCCACAAGCATCGCAAATCCAAACAGGTATGGGAGTTCCCCAAAAACGATTTCTCGATATACACCAATCGCGTGCATTAGCTAACCAATTGCCAAAGCGACCATCGCGTATATGCGAAGGCACCCAATCAATTGTTTGGTTGCTGGCAATCATCTGATCTTTAATTGCTTCCACTTTTACAAACCAACTTGAGATGGCTTTGTTCATGAGCGGAGTATCTGAACGCTCACAAAAAGGATATGTGTGCTGGAGCGTGTCTTGTTTGATTAAGATTGATGAATCTTTAAGAACTTTAATTATGTCTTTGTTCGCTTCTAAAAAGTTTTTTCCTTTTATGCCGGCAATACGCGCATCTTTTGTAACAACATCACTAAAGTTACCGTACATGTCGGTTGCATCACGCGGACCAATTCCACTTTTTTCTGCTGCATAAAAATCCACTTCACCGTGTGCAGGTGCTGTGTGTACAAAACCTGTACCTTCGCCCGCTTCAACAAAGTCTGAACCATCAATGATTTGATGCGCTTTTGGCTCGTCTTGTGTTGTGAAAACATTAAACGGAGCTTTGTATTTTTGTCCCAAAAGTTTTTGAGCAGAAACTTCTTCAACTCTTTCTGTAAGACCAAGCTTTTCAGCTGCAAAGTCCCCAACGATGACATACTTCACTAGAGGATTATCAATTTTGTATTTACCGTAAGTTATCTTGCCAGCATCTGTGGTTAGGGAGATTGCCAAGTTTGCAGTGAGGGTCCAAGGAGTTGTTGTCCAAATAACTACGCCCGTTTCTTTGTCGCTCTCAAGCGGCATCAAAACGTAAACAGATGGATCTTGAACTTCTTTGTAGTTTTGTGAAGCTTCAAAGTTTGAAAGGGGCGCTGTTAAACGCCAAGAATAAGGAACCACCTTATAGCCTTGATAAACAAGGCCCTTGTCCCAAAGTGTTTTGAAGACCCACCACACGCTTTCCATAAAAGTTGCGTCCATGGTTTTGTAGTCGTTGTCCATGTCGATCCAACGACCCACGCGTTCTACAACTTTGCGCCAATCTTCTGCGTGACGAAGTACAACGCTTCTGCAGGCTTCGTTAAATTTGCCAACACCGTAATCAAGAATATCCAAAGAGCCATTGAGGCCCAGAGTCTTTTCCATTTCAAATTCCACGGGTAATCCGTGGCAATCCCAGCCAAATCTACGAGCAACGTACTTGCCTCTTTGTGTCCAGTAACGAGGTACTATGTCTTTTATGGTTCCAGCTAAAATATGTCCGTAGTGAGGCAAGCCCGTAGCAAAGGGAGGCCCATCGTAGAAAAAGAAATTGTTTTGCCCTTGGCCCTTGGTTTTTCCGTTTTCTAAAATTTGATCAAAAATCTTTTCGCGTTTCCAGTAAGCAAGAACAGATTCTTCGAATTTTGCAAAAGCATAATCCGAGCCGAACTCAGGAAATTTAACAGAATCATTGTTAGAAGAGCTATTGGACATTGCCAATAAGGATAGAACTTAGCGTGGCTATCTTACAAGCAACTTAAGCGATTTTAGGCATCACAAATACTAATATTATTGGGGTTATGACCAACTATGTTGCTGCTAAAGAATAAAACCTGAGCTCATTTCCAAGCTCGTCTTCTCGCTCTATACTCATGGGCGTGACGCGTATTTATTCAATTCTCGGTGTAGTTAGTTGTTTAATTCTTGGACTCGATCAATGGACCAAGCAAATTGCACTCGAAGTGCTTCGTTTTGAAGGTGACACGCGCGGCTTTCTTAGCTGGTGGAGCTGGACCTTGGTTTATAACCGTGCCGCAGCCTTTGGAATATTCTCTTCACTTCCCTTTGTAGAAAGCGATACTGTTCGAATTGCTTTTTTATTGGCCGTTCCCGTAATCGTTTTAGGCATGTTGTGGTTTTTTTATATTCGACATTTCAAAAGCAGCGAAAACTACCGCCCAGCTGTTATGGGATTAGTGGTTGGTGGCGCTATTGGTAACCTCATTGATCGCATGCGTTTTGGTTATGTCGTGGATTTTGTAGATTGGTTTTACCCCACAGCTTCTGGAAAATGCTTGCCTTTGTTTTTTGCTAGCCAAGATGCGCTCAGCTGCCACTGGCCCGTGTTTAACATAGCGGACTCTGCCATCTCAGTAGCGCTTGTGCTCTTACTGATAGAGCCGCTTGTGCTAAAACAAAACACAGATGCTGGGGCTTAACCTCTACGCTTTTTTTGTTGGTCTCGGTATATTTGTTGTTGCCTACACAAGCTATTTCACGCTTTTTAATTCGAAGATAAAAAAACGCGAAATCGTACTCTTCCTAGCTTTAAGTTTCTTAGGCCTCTATATTTTTTCTAAACTTTTAGGCTCACTAGGGCTTTGGCTTTCAATGGGCGATTTTTTCTGGGGCCCTGCTTCCATATTGGGCTTCCACGTCCTTCAAATTATTTATTGGAAACAATGGGCCCTCAACAGAGGTAAAATCGGGCAAAATTTGCTTAAAAACTGGAGCCTTGCCAATCCCCTGGGTCAGGCTATAGGCCGGGTGGGATGTTTTTACGCAGGTTGCTGCTATATCCAAAGTGGTTTTAATGTTGAATGGCCTCTTTTAGAGGCGGTTTTTTTAGCTGCGCTCGCTCTTTTACTCTTCGCTAAACGCAAAAAATGGAGCCCTGAAAAACTCTATTTAAGTTATCTCTATGGAACTCTTTTGGGCCGCTTTTTCTTAGACTTTTTTAGAGGTGATCACATACGAGGACAATTGGGGATTTTCTCCTTCCCACAACTTGTTTGTGTCGCCCTCATTCTATGGCTTTTCCTTGATTCCTACTGGAGAAAGAGCCATAACAATGGCCATGAAATTCGAAGTAGAAAATCTAGAAGGCCATAAGAAAAAACTCTCTATTGAGGTCCCCCCTGAAGTTGTTACCGGAGCATTTAATCGCGTTTTACGTTCTATGCAGAACGAAGTTGAACTTAAAGGCTTTCGTAAAGGCAAAGTTCCTTTGGATCTTTTGAAAACCCAATATCAAGCTGACACGAACAAATATGTTATTCGTGAATTGATTGATCAAAGTCTTCCCGTAGCTCTTAAAGATAATTCTTTAAAGCCTGCTGAAAACCCAAACATTGAACCTGGTACTTTGCTAGATGGTTTTCCTTTCAAGTACAGCGCAACATTTGAATGTGTTCCTCCTATTGAACTCAAAGACTACTCAAGCTTCAAAGCTAAGTTTGAAAAAACTCCTGCCACTGAAGAAGAAATCAACCAAAGCTTTAATCGTTTACACGACAGCCTTGGACACTTTCACGATAGCGACGAAACAGAACTCAAAGGCGAACTCGCTGGCGATTTTGAAATTTGGGCTGCAGAAAGCGTTGAAAAACTTGCAGAGGTAAAAAGCTCTAAGTTCACACACGAGATCGGCAAAGGCCCTCTTGTAGATTCTATGGAAGCAAAAGTTTTAGGAATGAAAAAAGGTGAGACACGTGAATTTTCTCACGACGTTCCCGTTGGCCCAGACACTGAAGAGAAAAAACCATTTTTCTACAAAGTGACTCTGCACGGACTTAAATACAAACACCTTCCTCCTTTGGACGATGAAGCTGCTAAGCGTTTTGGTCAGTTCAATTCTGTTGCTGAACTCCGTCAAAAAATTGCCGAAGAAATCACAGCTCAGAAGGAATCTTCACAAAAAGAACAGATTCGCCAACAAATCATAGAAAATTTACTAAAGACTCACACAATCGAAGTGCCCGAAGCGATGAAGGCACGATGGATGCAAACCCTCGTTTTCAACTATGCAAGTGAATTGGGTCGCATGGGAATGCCTCAGGACCAAATAGAAGAGAAGCTCAAAGAACAGAGCGCCACTTTTATGACGGCTGCTGAATCTCAAGCAAAAACTTCACTCATTCTTGACGCAATTGGCGACAAGGAAAAAATTCAAGCAACTGAAGAAGATTTCCGAAAGGAAATCGTGAGGATGGCAATGGAACAGGGCCGTAACCCTCAAGAGGTTTTTAAAGAAATCGAATCCAAAAATCTTTTTGGTGCCGTTCTTGAACGAATCGCTGAGGTAAAAACCCTAGATTGGCTCCTTGGAAAGGCTATCGAGGCTTAATGAAAAGTAGAGATGAATTAGTTGCACAGTACGTAGACTCAATAACTTCGCATATTCCGTATGTTGTAGAGCAAACACCCAGAGGCGAGAGAAGTTACGATATTTATTCTCGCCTTTTAATTGATCGCATTATCTTTTTGGGC
Source organism: uncultured Bacteriovoracaceae bacterium (assembly GCA_964538275.1). Lineage (GTDB taxonomy): Bacteria > Bdellovibrionota > UBA2428 > UBA2428 > UBA2428 > CANIGN01. Next base: position 8,601 of record CAZIFW010000012.1, on the reverse strand, counting down.
ACGGCCGTTAACGACCAAATCGCGAACGCGATTATTGCCCAACTTCTTTTTTTGGAATCTGAAGACCAAGAAAAAGATATCTACATGTACATCAATAGCCCAGGCGGAAGCGTTTCTGCTGGCCTTGGCATCTATGACATTATGCAATATGTAACTTGTCCAGTTTCTACGTTCTGCACAGGTATGGCTGCCAGCATGGGCGCCCTCCTGCTAGCAGGTGGAGCTGCTGGAAAGCGTCATGCTCTTCCTAATTCTCGCATCATGATTCACCAGCCTTTAGGCGGTGTTCAAGGTCAGGCCAGCGATATTGAAATTCACGCAAACGAAATTTTGCGCATGAAAAAGGTCTTAAATGGCATTTTAGCTGAACATACCGGAAAAAGCTTAGAGGAGATCTCAAAGCATACTGACAGAGATAATTTCATGTCGGCCGAAGAAGCTAAGAAGTACGGTATAATAGATACAGTTGTATCTCGTAAAAGGGACGCCAAATAAAGGCAAAGTAGCTGGGGAGCGAAGATGAAAGATTTAAGCTGTTCTTTCTGCGGCAAAAGCCAAAGAGAAGTAAAAAAATTAATTGCAGGACCTTCGGTCTACATTTGTGACGAGTGTGTAACTCTTTGTAGAGATATCATCAACGAAGAGCAAGTACGCGAAGTACGCCAAGGAATTGCAAAAGTTCCAAAGCCAGCTGAAATCAAAGCCATTCTTGATGACTACGTTATTAAACAAGACAGAGCGAAGAAAATTCTCTCTGTGGCTGTTCACAACCATTATAAAAGAATTCATTATCCGAAAACACTTCGCGGTGATGAAGTTGAAATTGCAAAATCCAACATTCTTTTGATTGGTCCAACGGGAACAGGAAAAACCTTACTCGCTCAAACACTCGCAAAAACTTTGCGTGTGCCTTTTACAATTGCCGACGCGACTTCGCTTACAGAAGCAGGTTACGTAGGTGAAGACGTAGAAAATATTATCCTTAACCTCTTACAAGCTGCAGATTGGGACGTAGAACGCGCTCAACGCGGTATTGTTTATATCGACGAGATCGACAAGATTGCTCGCAAATCCGATAGCCCATCTATCACTCGCGATGTGAGTGGTGAAGGCGTGCAACAAGCTCTTTTAAAAATTATCGAAGGAACTCGCGCTAACGTTCCTCCTAAAGGTGGCCGTAAACACCCCCAACAGGAATACATTCAAATCGATACCTCAAACATTCTCTTCATTTGTGGCGGTGCCTTTGTGGGCCTCGACAAACATGTTGAGTCTCGTATGAACAACAAGAGCATGGGGATTGGCGCACCCGTTGGCAAAAAAGTAGACGGCAAAAAGCAAAACCATGTTGAGCATGTGCAAATGGAAGACTTAAGTAAGTTCGGACTTATTCCAGAACTCTTGGGCCGTCTTCCCGTTGTCGCAACTCTTGACGAGCTAGACGAAGAAAGTCTTGTGAACATTCTTACTCAACCTAAGAATGCTTTGATGAAGCAATACCAAAAACTCTTTGAACTCGAAGGCGTTAAGCTTGAGTTTGACGACGAAGCTCTAGGCATGATTGCTCACGATGCAATCAAGCGTAAAACCGGTGCTCGTGGATTGCGTTCCATCATGGAAAACATCCTACTCGAAACAATGTATGAAATTCCCTCTCTTAAGAACGCACGTAGTTGCCGAGTAACAGGCAACACTCTTAAGAACAAAGAGAAGCCCATTGTTGAGTTCGACCCTGATGGCGAAAAAGAAATCGCCTAGCATTAGAACTTAGCTGTTAGAGTTTAAACCCTTTTGAATGCTTAGGATTAAAATCTTAGCTCTAGTCTTTTTTAGCTCAAATATTGGCACATGCTTTTATGCAGAGAGGATTCCCCTTGCTCTATGTAAAAACGTGCTTGCCACTGAAATTATATTTCCGGATTCGAGAGCTACAATTAAATTCTCCTCCGCGGACACGGCATATTTTGAAGCAAAACTTGCTCTCGATGGTACCGTTACTTTTGACTTTAAAAATCGTGATTCAAAAAATGAAATTTTAAATTCTGATCTTATTCCAAAAGAAGCCTTTCAAGGAGTTATCACTCACTGGGGACCTAAAGTTCGGGCAATTCGAGGAGTTTGGATGAAAGCTCCTCAAGGTTACGGAAAAGAAGTGAGTAGAAATTTTTATGAATTTCAAGAAGCGTTAGAGAGAGGTCTTTCGCCAGAAGAAGCTGTATTTGAAACATGGACAGGAAAACAAGCCAAAGCTGCTGGCTTTAGTAAATGTCTCAATATTCAATATGTATTCGAAAATGATGAAAATCCCAAAAATGCATGGAAGCTCTATGTAGATTTTGGACGTTAACAATTGGTACGAAAATAACTAAGTATTTTTATATAAAAAGTAATTAGTTGCCTAACGTCTCAAGAGCTTCAAGTGCCTTTTGAGCTTTTTCAAGTTCTTCCTTCGTAGGCAAGCTCTTTTCAAGTTTTTCTAGTTCTGTTACCAAATTTTCCATTTGCCCCGCCAACTCTCTTCGTTCCTCAGGAGTAAGAACTCTATCCTGAACCTTCGAAGTTTTATCATCTTTCTCAGCGTCTGGATTTGAGTTTGAACTAGGGCTTGAACTTGGGTTGGGAGTATCAAATGCTTTATACTTTTCTTTGTTTACAAATTCCTTGAGTTTTTCCTCATCAAGCTTATCTCTTAATCCGAATAAATTTTGCCAGTTCTTGAATTCACTGGCATTTATGAGGCCATCTTTTGTGTAAATTTTTAGCAAATCAAAGAGCTGTAGACTGATGCTTTTCTTACTAAAATCTAGAAAACTTCCGTTTTGTAAATCAGATTGAACCTCAGACACACTTTTTTCCATAAATTGCGCATCTTTGCTGGCCAATTGCCTAGAGGCGCCTTTTACGTCAATCTTTGCTACTTCACCTTTCATTTCCGAATTAAGTTTAAAACCAGTGTAGTAAAGGCCTCCTATAAGAATGAGCACAAAGCCCCCCACTGCGAGAGATGTTCGTAATAGTGACACTTTGTTTTTATGCTTAGCTGCATAAAAGAAAGCAGCGATTGGCCAAATGAAAAAAATCGCAAGAACCCACAAAACTTTTTGAGTGTCAGTAAGCTCTGTATTTCTCACACAATGAATAAGTGCTTGAATTGGATAAATCAAACATGCGTAAAAGAGAAACCCTATAAATAGAACAACAAATACTGCAATTAAAACTCCAGCCATATTAAACTCACATATTATTCGGTAAAGATCATGTAATCCTTGATGTCGTCAATGTTGGACAATATTTTGACACATTTTGAAAATTAACAGTTTTTGATGCTCAAAAGTCCGATCTAAATTTATGTCCAAATCCAATTCTATTGCTCGCTTTTCCAATGAGATAGATGTGCTGTTACGGGCGAGATATCCGGTCCTTTATGTCATCACCCACGAAGAAAATCGTCTTGAGAAACTTCTCATAGAGACAGCTAAAAAGCAGAACAAAGCCTTCAAGGTATGGTCCCTAACTCAAGGTCTAAGCAAACTAGACACAAATACTCAGGAGTTAAAAAATATTTTTTCTAACTCTCAATCTACAAGCTGCAAAGGTGTAAACCTTGAACCGCTGTTTACCCACATGCAGGAATCTAGCGAACCTGCCATATTCTTTTGCAAAGATTTTACTTTGTTCTTTGATAGTCCTGAAAATATTCGTCAAATGAAGGATCTGGCTCAATCGCTTAAAAGTTCCTTTAAGAGCCTCATCGTCTGTTCTCCCAATATAAAAATCCCTACGGAACTTGAAAAAGAGATTACACTTATTGACCTCCCTCTTCCCGACCATGAAGAACTCAAAGAATTACTTAAAACTGTATGTGATGTAGTAGAAAACAAAAAGAAAAGCGCAGTTAACCTAAGCCCCGATGAACTTAGTACACTTGCACTTGCGGCCCAGGGACTCACAATGGAAGAGGCCGAAAACGTTTTCTCAAAAGCGGTTATACAGGATTCATCTTTACACAAAGACACGGTTAAACATGTCATCAATGAAAAACGACAGATTATTAAAAAATCTGGCGTGCTTGAATTTTACCCAAGCGACTCCAGCCTCAATGACGTTGGTGGATTAAGCCAACTCAAAAAATGGCTTAACTTTAGAAAAAAAGTTTTCTTAGGCACGGGCCAAAGAGAAGCGGAACTTCCTATTCCTAAGGGTGTTTTGCTCCTAGGCGCGCCAGGCTCTGGAAAAAGCTTAACGGCTAAAGCGGTAGCTTGTGAGTGGCAACTACCCCTCCTTAAATTAGATTTTGGAAAAATATTCTCTGGCTACGTAGGTAGCTCTGAAGAAAACATGCGCAAATCACTAAGACTCGCAGAAAGTATTTCACCCGTGGTGTTATGGGTAGACGAAATTGAGAAAGGCTTAGCCGGGGGAAATAACAGTAGCTCCGATGGTGGTGTCGCGGCTCGTATTCTTGGCTCGTTTCTAACATGGATGCAAGAAAAGTCCGAACGTGTTTTCGTTGTGGCCACTGCAAACAGAATAGAAAACCTTCCGCCAGAACTTTTGCGAAAAGGGCGCTTCGACGAAATCTTTTTTTCGGACCTTCCCTCATCTAAAGTTAGAGAAGAAATTTTTCAAATTCACCTAAAGAAAAGAAAAAAGGATCCTGCAAGTTTTGAAATCTCCAAACTCGCCGCCCTTACTGAGGGATTTTCCGGTTCCGAAATTGAACAGGTTGTGATCGAAGCACTTTATTGTGCCTACCACCATAATGAAGAGGCTAAAACTCATGACATCGAAGTTGCAATTTCTGAGACCGTCCCCCTCTCTGTGACGTATAAAGAGGACTTGGAAAAACTCAGAAGCTGGTGCAAAAGTAGAGCCCGACACGCTGAGCTTCCTCAAGAAAAAGCTTCAGTCCAAGAAGCCCGTTTCTCAAATCTCGAAATTAAGAAAGCAAGTTAGAGCTTAACTATGAGTGCAAAATTAAAACAAAAAAATGAACTAAAAAAAGAATCATTTCGTAACTTGGAGCTAAACCCAGAAGAAGTTAAACTTGCTCGGGAAAATTCGCTCCAGGAACATATAAGTGTAAACTTGAATATAGATCCCAATCTCGTAGAGCAAATTGCTCAAAAGAAAACTGAAAACAAGCATCTCTATTCTGTGAGTCGACCCCCTGCTAATTCTAGTAACAAAAAACTTATTCAAGGGCTGGTGCTTGGAACTATTACAGTGATTGCTCTCTATTCGATTCAACAAAAACTTGCATCTATCATGCCTACACTTCGCCAAAGTTCTAAAGCGGCTTGGTCTGCGGAAGACTTTCGGCTTTTTCAAAGTGCAGTCGTAGGCGGCAATCCTGCGGGCTTAGATCTCGCCTATGCGTGGACGAACGTAGTGCGAACCCCATTCGACGCCTCTCAAATCAAGGCAAGTCCCGAAGAGAAAGCGTATCTCAGTTCTCTCTTTAAGATCACCGATCAGGGAGTATTGCGCAGAATCTGGGTAATGTCCCATGTTTATGGCCATGTAAAAGCGGCTCCACCTCCGCAGATTCACCTACAAACCATTAATGATCTAAAAGCACTAACTCCCCCTACTACTTTGCAGGCTGTGCACGATAAGATTATTAACGCACTTCAAATCCAAGATGCTTTTCTCACTGATTTTAAAAATTGGTCACAGCTTAGTTCAGATGCTCGAGTTAAAGATTCAGACCTTCCACTTAGAGAGGCTTATTCTATGTTGCTAAGTTTGTTCTCAAGCTCACCCGCGAGCATCCAAACCTCTTTTTACAGTCATCTTTGCGCGCTAAGCTTAATATAATTAGTCCAACGCCTTATTTTTAACTTCACTGGAAAGGTATATCCGACCTTGAATCAAAACATAGGGTTTAAAGCTACTCGTACCCACCCCTGTGGCGGGCTGACAAACTGCTTTAGTTTCGGAAATCTTCCATCTTGAAAAATTTTCGCTAATCACATCTGTACGAATCTGTTTGGGGCGAGCGCGTGCAGGGGCACTGGGAGTTTGAGCGTTCAACTGAGTTAAAAGCTCTGCCTTTAGTTCATCTTCAGGACCTACAAAGATTACACATGTTTCACTTGATCCAAACTCAGTCACACGTAAATGATTTACAAAAATTGCGCCCGCTTTAGTGGCTTCATTCAGAAAATTTACAAGTGAAACTGTCTTATCTTGATTGATGGGATAACGTGCTTCCATCTCCTGCAAACGAATTCCTCGTACATTATAAGTTTGACTGTTTTTCACTATGCGTACTCCCTCAGGAGTTTCGCTTTTCAAGAGCGGTGTCGTAGAGGATGAACAAGAAACAAAAACTAACGTAAGTGCAAGCGCGAACAAGTGCGTCATATACCTTTCATCTTATAACTTTTGAGACAAAGAACTACTGACAGATAAAAAATCTACTGCAATGTTGTTTTTTATGCAGACCCTAAAAAGACACATTGGCTGGATTGCACTTACCTTTTACGGACTTGGCGATATTTTAGGAGCTGGCGTTTATGGACTTGTAGGAAAAGCTGCCAAAGAATTGGGAAATGCTGCTTGGATGGCGTTTGTAGCTAGCATGATTGCAGCGGGACTTACGGGTTTGAGTTATGCAAGTTTAGGATCACGTTACCCAAAAGCTGCGGGAGCAGCTTATATTTCGTTTCGAGCCTTTCATCGCCCCATCATTTCTTACGTTATTGGTTTAGTCGTTCTTGCCTCAGGACTTACTTCAATGGCAACAGCAAGCAGGGTCTTTGCTGGGTATTGGAATGGCTTTATGCCCTCAATGCCTATTGATCTTGGAATTGTTCTCTTTGCTCTTTTTGTCACAGCTATTGTTTATCGCGGAATAAAAGAGGCTATGTGGGCCAATATAACGTGCACGATTATAGAAGTTGCAGGTCTTTTATTTATTATTTTTATAAGCGCAAAATATTGGGGCTCGGTTGATTATCTAAGCACAGCAAGTATTGAAAACCCTCTGCGTGAACTTACACCTTCACTTATCCTCAGCGGCGCTGTACTTACTTTTTATTCGTTTGTGGGATTTGAAGACATTCTAAATGTAAGCGAAGAAGTGATTGAGCCCGAAAAGAACTTACCCAAAGGCCTCATTCTTGCGGTTATATTTTCCACACTCATTTATATCGCAATTATGATCAGTGCCGTTTCTGTAATTCCCGCAGATGATCTGGGTGCGTCTCAACAGCCACTTGTGGACGTGGTCCGCAAAGCGGCCCCGTGGTTTCCCCCCACCCTCTATGCTTTTATTGCAATGTTTGCGGTTGCCAACACCGCACTCTTAAATTTCGTCATGGGATCTCGTTTATTGTACGGAATGTCTAAGCAAAAGTTACTTCCTCAGCCCCTCTCAAAAGTGCATCCCGTCCGCCAAACCCCTTATATAGCCACTTTCATAATTGCTGCCATTCTCTTAGTTTTAGCTCTCACCGGAGATATTTCATCACTCGCTAAAGCCACGAGTGTTCTTTTGCTTTCATGTTTTAGCGTAATAAATATTGCTTTAATTGTTCTTCAACACCGAAAAGGCGAAGCTAAGGGGCGTTTTGAAGTTCCCTCATTTGTGCCAGCACTTGGTAGCATCGTCTGCTTGTTGATTCTAAGTTATGCAAAAGCTGCAGAGATCAAAATTGCACTCATAATTGTGGCCATCATTCTAGGCCTCTATTTTCTTATGAGACCCTCTGCTGCAGAAGTAGAAAAAGGCCACTTCTAAGCCCTGCCGCGTAAAATCTTAAATTAGCTCACTTAAGCCTAGGTGCGTTGAATTTGTTTGTCGCTTTTGCAAAAGCCTGTAAAAATGAATCTATGGCTGTAAAAAAAGCAGGCAAGGGTCGTTCACAAAAAGGTGCAGAGAAGGAAGCTCCCATTTTTCCTCTTTTGCCTTTGCGGGACATTGTTGTATTTCCCCACATGATTATTCCCTTCTTTGTTGGAAGAGAAAAATCAGTACAAGCGCTAGAAGCAGCGGTTGATCAGCAAGTTGAAATTCTTTTGTGCACACAAAAGAACAGCGACACGAATGATCCCGGCCAAGAAGATGTATTCACTACGGGAACACTTGCAACAATATTGCAAATGATAAAACTCCCCGACGGAACTTTAAAAGTTCTTGTAGAAGGAAAGCGTCGCGCGATTCTTCAAGATTATTTAGATCTTGGAAAATTCGTAGCTGCCGAAGTTAAATTCGAACCCGAAGTTGTAAGCGATCCTCTCGAAGTAGAGGCTCTCATGCGTTCTCTACGAACGAGTTTTGAAAACTACGTTAAACTTAACAAGCGCATCTCCCCTGAGATATTAATCACCGTTCAAAAAATAGAAGAACCTTCTCGCTTGGCAGATACCATTGTGGCTCACCTCAACTTAAAAGTTGATGAGCGCCAAAAACTTCTTGAAATGTTCAACGTGCTTCCTCGTTTGGAAACGCTTCTTCAAGCACTTCAAGGCGAAATTGACATCCTAGAAGTAGAGCGCAGAATCCGTTCGCGAGTACGCAAAGCCATGGAACGTGGCCAAAAAGAGTACTACCTAAACGAGCAAATGAACGCGATTCAAAAAGAGCTTGGAGAA
>CAZIFW010000011.1:16121-57816 GCA_964538275.1 uncultured Bacteriovoracaceae bacterium | reverse complement strand
AGGCTCTTTGTTGATTTGTTGGGCATCTGTTGCCACAACAGACAAGGGAATGATCCCTTGAGCACGAGCTTTTACACGAGCGTTCTTTACAGAATCGCTTTCAATAAAAGCCTTAACTTTTTTTCCTGCGCTGTTTGTACCGCGCACTTCAAAATGTGCCATTAATCTAACTCTACTTTAGCAGGCCCTAGCTTTCCGAAAATCTCGAATAAATAAGCTTATTTTGAGTTTCCTGACGCGGCGCAATCCATGGGGGCTTTAACGAGCCTTTTGGCGGCAAGAGCTAAAGTGGCAGCTGGTATCGCTCCAATATTCGCAATCATCTGCGGCCTGATCGTAGGCGGCTTGTTTGGTTTTTTGCCAATCACTTGCGTATACAGTCTGGCGAAGTTCATAGGTAGGGCCTTGAGGGCCAGGGACCATTTGCCATTCTTGTCCCCAAAAAGAGCACTGCCAGTAGCCACGAGGCACTTTGCTTTCACTTGAAAGGGCTAAACTTATTATAAAAATTGAAAAGAAGGCTAAAAATCTCATGCCTCTAGTTTTGTGCAATTAAAAAAAATCACAAGACGCAGCGAACGGTTTTTAGTGAGCGCTTAAGTCTCTAGCTGAGTTAAACGCAAGACTTCGTCGAGGGTAGTTTTACCTTCAACGAGTTTATCAATAGCCGAATCTCTTAAGCTCAACATACCTTGTTTTACAGCAAGTTTACGAATGTTGTTGGCATCGTCGCGCTTCAAAATGAGTTCGCGAATTTCGTCCGTTACCACCATCAATTCATAAATTGCAGCTCGGCCTTTATATCCTGTGTAGCGACATTCATTGCAACCTTTGGCTTTATTCAAAACGAAACGTTTCTTTTTGTAGCGTTGCTCCATGAAGGTCTGATTTACTTCGCCCAAATTGAGATCTGTTTCTTTTGCTTCAAAACTTTCACAACAATTTTTGCAAAGAGTACGAATCAATCGTTGAGCTAAAACGCCTACGATAGAGGAACTGATCAAGAAAGGTTCAATGCCCATGTCGGCCAAACGAGTGATTGCACCAGGAGCATCGTTGGTGTGGATAGTGGAGAGCACTAAGTGACCTGTAAGTGATGCGTTGATAGCAATCTCGGCAGTTTCTTTATCGCGGATCTCTCCCACCATTACCACATCTGGATCTTGGCGCAGAATACTTCTTAATCCCGAAGCAAATGTGAGACCGACTTTGGGATTCACAGCAATTTGCCCAACACCTGGAATTTGATACTCCACAGGATCTTCTACTGTAATAACGTTACGCTCTGGAGTTGCAATGTTTTTTAAACACGCACTTAAGGTAGTGGACTTACCCGAACCTGTAGGACCTGTAACAAGGAAAATTCCGTATTTACTGCCTGTGAGTTCGGCAATCTTAGCAATATCTTTGTCTAAGAACCCAAGTGTAGGGAGTTCCAAAACGACAGATGACTTATCTAAGAGACGCATAACGATGCGTTCGCCAAAATTAACGGGCACTACTGAAATACGAATATCAATTTCACGTCCTGCAATTTTTACGCGTACACGTCCGTCCTGCGGGATACGTTTTTCCGCGATGTTAAGCTCGGCCATTACCTTAATACGCGATGAAATAGCTGCATGGAGAGATTTAGGCACGGTGTAGCGGTCATAAAGAATACCGTCCATGCGAAAGCGCACAGTGGTGCTTTTCTCGAACGGTTCGATGTGAATATCAGAAGCTTTGTCTTTAATCGCAGCGAAGAGCATTCCGTTTACGAAACGAATAACGGGAGCTTCGTCGTCGCCAGCTTCCAAGAGGTCCACTGTTTCATTGATGTTTACATCAAAATTTTCGGCGTCTTCTTCAAGTCCTTTGACTAAGGTTTCACTGCGTTCAAAGACGCGGTTGATCGCATCTAGCAACTTCATTTCTGTTGCGAGTACAATTTCAATTTCGCGCGCGAAGAATAGTTTAAGAGCATCAATTGAGGAATAGTTAAACGGATCTGTAACAGCAACACGCACAGATTCATTGCGAAGCATGATGGGAAGAACTTTGTTTTCTCGGCAAAATTGTATACTGAGTCCTACTACACATTGTGTGTCAATTTCGTTCGCTTTAAGGTCTTCAATGTAAGCAAGACCTAATTGTTTAGAAAGTGCTTTGGTGATGTCTTCGGGGCGAATGATATTTCTTTCAACTAGAATTTCACCAATCTTTTTGTGACTTTCTTTTTGAATACGAAGAACTTCTTCAAGGTCTTTTTCTTGAAGACCAGCGTTCTCAATCAATATCCGACCAATACGTGTCTCGAGAGATTGATATGCCATAACTAAATTATACCCTTTCTTTTCAAAAAGGTACCTAGTTACTTTTAGAACATACCCGCTACCTTTTGGGGATTTTTTAATAAAAAGGTAGCGGGTACCTCCCAAAAGTAACTAGGTACCTTTTGGGAGAAAACAAAAAAGGAGCCTCCCAGCCAGGGAGGCTCCTTTTTATAAAGAATCGTTAATTAACGCTTACTGAATATCAAGGGTTTCTAATCCATCCGCACTATCAAGGTCGGCAGGCGGAGGAAGTAAGTCAGATGAACTCTCAATCCCTTGGTCATTGATCATGGTGTCTTCGCTTAGGCGAGATTCTTCATTTGCTTTTGGTTTTTCACTACGCACATCATCTGAGAGATAAGCCGATTGGTTTTTTCTTAAAGCCCCAGCTGCGTTTACCTTTTAGGCGTTCATCAGTATCTTTAAGAAGTTTGCTCACGTCTTTGCGGTGAAAATCTTTAGGATCATAAGCTTCTTTGCCCACTTCGCGACGTCTTTGAAGTTGTTGCTGAGTAAATTCAAGCAAGCGATCGTTGTCGTCGATAATTTTTGGTGTCAAGAAAAGCATTAAGTTAGAGCGAATCTTTTCAGTGTCGCTACCGCGGAATAAAGCGCCTATGATGGGTAGGTCGCCCAAGAGGGGAACTTTGCTTTTTTGCGCTTTAACGTCGTTCTTTTCTAATCCACCGATTACTACAGTGTCTCCATCGCGTACTACTACTACTGTGGTTGCTTTTCTGCGTATGGTATCGATTTGGTTTGCAACGATGCCCGACTTGTTAAAGTCTTCCATGATTTGCTCAACTTTTAACTTCACAAGTTCATTATCGGCTCCAATTTGAGGAGTGACTTTGAGTTCAAGTTCTACAGGGACTGTTTCAGTTTCTTGTGTTTGAACGGCCTGATCGTTTATTGAGGAGAGTGTAGTTTTGCCAATAACTTTAATTTTTTCAGTGATGTTCACAGTTCCAGGTTCATTGTCGGATGTTAAAATGTTGGGCTGTTGCAAGATTTGACCCACGGATAAACCTTGGATTGCTTGAATTAAACCCACAAAAGATCGAATGGAATAAAGAGTGCTTTTTCCGTCCGGACTTTTAACATCGATTTTTTTACCAAGAGGAAGACCTGCAATCAATCCGTTAAGTGCGGCAGGGCTGGCTGCGGCAGCAGCAAATTGAGAGGCACTCATGGTAGTGGGAATGAATCCACCCGCACTCGTAAATCCGTCTACCGCAATGTTTGCAGCTACGTTGAAGGTGTCGTTTTCACGAACACGAATTTCCATAATGGTGGCTTCAACGTTTACTTGGCGGCGAGGAATATCTAATCGCTCAAGAATTTTTTTCAAAGCACCGTAGTTTGCAGCAGACGCTCGCACCACGAGTGAGTTTGTAGGTTTATCGGCAACAACTTTAACTTGTCCCTCAAGTGCAACACCCGCAAGCGAGGCGCCCACATTTGTAGCACGATTAGGAGCTGTAGGAGTGGTGGGCAATCGAGTATTGCTTGTACCCACTGGAGTATCTCTAGCGGGTTGCGAAGATGTGCTTCCACCTGCACCTAGGAGGTTGTTGAGAGTTGTGGCTAATTCTTCGGCTACAGCATTTTTAATAAAGTAAATGTGAATATTTCCGCTGTTAGAGGCATTCGGGGTGTCGAGTTTTGCTACAAGACTGCGCAATTGCTCAATGCCCTTTCCGTTCGCTAAAACGACTAAGCTGTTTGTACGATCATCCGGAACAATTTTGGTGATTACGCCACCCCCCTGAATTTTCTTTTCTCTTTGGTTTCTTGCGGTCGTACGACGAGCAGAAGCTCCACCTGTTTGTGCTTCAAGAATTTCGTCAATCAACTTTGCAATGTCTTTTGCAGAAGCGTAGTTGATGGGAATATTCTCAAGTTTAGGTTGTGAGCCAGGAACGTCGACAGACTTTAAGATCGAAATCATTCTGCGTAAGTTCAATCCAGAATCTGTCATAACAACGCTATTGGTTTCGGGATAAACGAGAATGTTACCTGTTCGCGGTAATAGGTCTTGAAAAATTCGAGGCATATCTTCAGAGCTAATGTTTTTAAGTGGGAATACAAGAGTTACGATTTCGTCGCTTGCAGGAACAAAATCGCCGTAGAATACACGCACGTTACTCTTGGGAGCTTCACGCGAAGGAATAACTCTCAAAAATTTGCCGCTAGATACAAGTGTTAATCCGTTCATGTAAAGTGCTGTGAGAAATACGTTGTAGGCTTCTTCTTTGGTAACTTTTTGTGGAGAAAGAATGGTGATCCTTTTTCCTTTGAGGCTTGAATCTAGAATAAAGTTTTTTTGTGAAACTTTAGAAATTGCGTTTAGAACTTCTGTTAATTCTGCATCGGGGAAGTCAATCGTTCCTTCAAAGGGTTGATTCTTTAAAGATTCATCAAGTTCTACATAACTTCCCATGTTGAGCTTAGGCAGACCACTTCGAGTGGTACCTGTGGCTCCTGCAGTACTTGGAGCCGTGTTTGCTCGGATGTTTGAATTCGTACTTAGATTGGAATTTCTGTTCGCATTGTTTCTACCTCGTGGTGTGTTGGTAGGTAGAGGAGCCGTGTTTGTAGAGTTATTGGCAGAAGGCGCGTTTGGAGCAGGTGGAACGGGGACAACTCCTTCGTCATCAATTCGTTCGGCTTCAAGTCCGTCTAGGCTTTCTTCTTCTTTAAGACCAGAAGACATCACTGGGTTTTGAGCAATGAGGTTCCACGCAAAGAGCACTGTTCCTAAGTAAAAAAAGTTTTGAACAAAAGTTCTTTTATTTTTCATCTGTTTTTTTATCTGTGTTTTTTTTTCTACTTTTTTCATTTGCCCACCTTGTAATTGAGGTTCACGTCCTGACCGTTACGATTAACGGTAATAACTAAACTATCTAGGGTTGAAGCGCCGGCTAGAATTTCTTGAGCTTTAGCAAGCGAGTTCAAAGGCTGATTATCTGCTTTTAAAAGAATATCATTCGGTCGCAATCCAAGAGCCAAAAGCGGACTCCCCGGTTCGATAGATTGAATTCTGAATCCTTTGATTTCGTTGTCTTCAAAATAAGGAGTTGCATAAGCCGTTTGTAAAACGCTCATATCTGTAAGGCTTTTCATGAGGTAGTCGCGCTTAATTTCAAAATCAGTTTCTGAGGCTTGAGCAATTCCTTCTGCTGTGGGTCTCGAAGAGCCCCGCGAAGCACCCATACTTTCAAACTTAGGTATTCCTGGAAGTTCTACGTAGGCAAGTTTGTCGTCGCTCTTAAGAATACACACACGATCGCGACGAATTTCAAAAATTTTACCATAGCGATCAAACTGATCGCCAACTTTAAAGCTTTTTGCTTGCCCGCCAGAACTGAGCGTCGCTACCGAAAATTCAGGAACATCCAATGCAATTGTACCAATGAGTTTCACTGCGCCACCCAATCGTTCAGCTTTGTTACAATCTTTGGGGCGATCTATTTTGCGCGATTCCAAATCTGGAATAGGGCAACCAGGACAAAAAATATTCTTTTGTACAATCACTTCGTAGTTTGATCGTGACTGAAGATAATAAAGTTTTTTAGTGGAAGCGCTTACGTTTGTTTTTCTAGGGGCCGGAGTAATCACATGTTGAAAGAGAACTTCAATTAAAAGTGCAGAAAGTGAAAAACCCAACAAGAAAAGCATAACTGCGCGTACGCGACCCATGCTTGCCATGAGTTTTTTTGAAGCTTCACTGTTAGAATCTAAGGCTGCGAAAAGGTGGCGACTTTTCTCCACGAGAAAGGTCTTTGTCTTTTCATTCCAGTCCGATAGTCGCCCCATATTATTTTATTTTACAGGTATATTTAACTTAGAGGGCTTCTGCGAACATCAAACGTAGATCAAAGCTTTTTCTCATAGCCAAAATAACGCTTAGTGTTGTAGGTTCTGACGCCTTAAGGTGTCTAAAAATTGGCAACTTCTAAACTCGCTCCAAAGATGAGCCACATCTCACTGCTTTTCTTGGCTTTTTTGTTTTCTCACGTATCCATGCTTCATTCGAGTTGTCACTCAGCGCTGGAGTCTGCAATTGCCATTCGAACAGAAGCACAGCAAAAAATTGCTGAATCTCGTGTCGATTTGAACACAAAAGTTTGGCTCGCTCATATAGCGGATGCTGAATTTGAAAAGTTCACAGTAGTTTTAGCTAATTTCGAAAGGTTGCTCATAGACAGAAATACAAAGTTGTTGAGCCCTTTTGCTCAAGCCTTTATTGCAAATCCCACAGGTCGTAAAGCATTAGCGCGTGTGACTGGTACGAGTGTTTCGCATTTTTTACACACCTACAAGGAAACAGAACTAGGAGCTTATCTTTTGGGCGGTGTTTTATTCAGATTTTTTTATTTTCCTGAGGCTGCGTCGAGTTCACAGGCCCCTATAGTCTTTAGCAACAGAGTGGGAGAGTTAACGGAGTTTGTTTACCGTTTAAAACACATGCAGGAACTTTCTTTGGAGCAAGAACCTGCTAAACAAGAGGCGTTTCAATTGTTTTTAGAGAACCACTTTAGATATTATGCTCTCGAGGGAGAATTCGAGCAGCGATTGTTAAACACAAATATCAAAGCGGCTGAATTTTCTAGAAAGATCCGTGAAAGAACACCTCTCGATGCAGGCAAGCTAGATACAATGCCTACTCCAATGTTTAATTTAGCTACACTCATTTATGACTACTCGGAGCCTCATGCTCCTGATTGGATTCGTTTTTATCCTTTGGATGCGATTTGGGAGAAGTATGTTTCGTATCATCGAAAAAGTAATTTTAAATATTTCGAACACGAAATTTATACTTTGTTTGCCGCTATTCCCAATAGCGAGGCAAGCTTTAGAGTTGAATACGCAAAGGACCTAGTACACAGCTTTGAAGCATTTAAATTACAATTTCTAAATCGAGCAATAGAAGAAGATCGTCACT
The DNA here is from genome assembly GCA_964538275.1 of uncultured Bacteriovoracaceae bacterium. Classification (GTDB taxonomy): domain Bacteria; phylum Bdellovibrionota; class UBA2428; order UBA2428; family UBA2428; genus CANIGN01. Next base: position 50,553 of record CAZIFW010000011.1, on the reverse strand, counting down.
ATTTTCTGGTGAATGTTAATTACAATTTGCCAAAAGTAATTTCGGCACTCTCTGCAGATGCCAAGAGTTATGAGGTAAGTGAACGCTTTATGAGCTATGAGGATTATAAAATTCTTGTAAAATGGTGTGAACTTGCAGAGGTAGATTCACCACCCTTTAGATTTTTATCTGAGTAGCTTACTACACATCTAAATGACTGGTTTCTTCTGCACCAAAGCCCATAAGGTAGAGTACGTCGTCTAACTGGCTATGATTAAAGCGAACATCCGCGGCTTGTTGAGCTTTTTGTTTGGCTTGGTAGGCAATGCCCAGACCTGCAATTTTAAGCATTTCAACATCGTTGGATCCGTCGCCTACTGCAACACTTTGTTCAAGTTGACATTGATAAGCTTCACACATGTCTTTAAGAATTTGAGCTTTGCGATGAGCGTCTACAATTGGACCTTCAATTTCTCCGGTAATTTCACCGTTAATAACTTGTAGTTTGTTGGAGAATGAAAAGTCTAATCCGTATTGTTTGCGTAAGTCGCTGACAAAAAAATCAAAGCCACCACTCACCAAGCCCATTCGACAACCAAGGCTTCGCAATACTGCGATGAGTTTTTCAACGCCTGGATTAGGCTTAATGTTTTGAAGGGCTAATTTTGCTCGCTCCATAGAGAGGCCTTTGAGCAATCGGACTCTTTCTTCAAGAGCTGCTCTAAAATCGAGTTCACCTGCCATGGCACGCTCTGTGATTTCGGCGATTTCTTTGCCTTTACCCACGAGTGATCCTAGTTCATCTACAATCTCAAAGGGTATGAAAGTAGAGTCCACATCAAACACTACAATGCGGCGGTTACGACGATAGATAGAATCTTTCTGAATAGATATATCACAGTTTAGTTCGTGAGCTTTGCGATAGAGTCTATCTTTTACAGCGTCTAATTGTTTCTCAAAGAAAGTAGGCTCTGGAGATTCACAAAAGAGTTCGAGCCCTTCAAGACTTTTTTTAGAAAGTGTTCGGATTTCTCCTAGATTAAGAGCCAAATCAGCAATTTCTTGCGTAACTGTTGCTACAGTTTGTGCTCCCAGTTCACCGAGTAAAGTGATGCAAAGGCGAGGATTTGTTTTTATTTTTTTTTGATTATCTTCGTTGTAAGGAAGAATTTCAAAACGCATGTGTTTTGTTTGGCTCAACACAAGAAGTTCTTTGATTAGATTTGAATTTTCTGGAACATCAACGATGGCAGATAAGTTTAGAAAATCGTGCAAAAGCGATTGACCTAAATCGATGAGTTTTGCGTTGTTGGCAGCCAAACAGCGAGATAGGGCGGCAGTAATACCAGGCCCATCTCGACCACTTAAATGAAGGATCATGCGTTCCACGTTGGCGATCTTAATGTTCTGCAGAGGGCTTGGCTAGAGAATCCTTGCTCTTTTCGTAAGGCTAAAATATCTATAAAAATTGAGACTTAAGCCCTATTGACGCTAAGCGTTGCCGTTGCTAGTTTTGTGGCCTTAATGCGAGTTTTCGTTAGAGCTTCAAGGTCGCTGTTCCTTTGCGGCATTGTATTTTGCTCGTCTTTTCTTGTTTCACTCGCTCAAGCTTGTGCTGGCGCACCTTTTGAAGTTCAGCATTTATGCAAAGTTATTAACGACGACAATTGGTATCTCTCAGCAGATTATTCGTCTGCTATTGATCAATGGCCAGACTCACTTTTGATTTGGCAATATTTAGAAAGCGATTTTGCTCGATATCGATTTGCACGTTACGTGATGAATCTTGAAAAGCCAAAGGAGTATATCAAGGGGCGAAAGATACCCAATGCTATTGATTTAACTTTTTGCTATGAATGCCGACATTTTTCTCGTGAGCGATATTATAAATATTCATTGGCACAGCAGCGCTTGAATGTTGATTCAGAATACACTTTTGAAAAGGCCATTAGGAAATATCAAATTCCCATTCACGAAGTAGAGCAAAGTAGTCTTAACATGAAAAATGGGCACATGATCAATGCAGTTTATTTAGGTAATGAATCAGCTAATCCGAGAGACATTATGAATTGGATGTTTTTTGAGCCGCAAGATAATAGAATTCTTCATAGTGCAGAACGTCCCTTGCATTTAAGTAATCAGCCTGTTTTTAAACCTGGGACTGTCTTGCACATTTTTCCAGAACTACATTCTGCAAAAATGGATAGGTTCAATCACGATCCTCGTCTCCCTCAAGGAAGCGCTGTGGAAGACCTTAAGAGTTATATATTTGCTGTTGATAAATCAGGTGTCATGAAGAACTTAAAAATTCCAAATCTTGATGCTTTTGCGAGTGTGGTACCCATGGGTGCAGCGACCGAAATTGTAAGACATAGGTATATAGAATTGCGACATGTGTTTATTCGCCAAGCATCTGAAGAAGCTCGTGAATCAATTATAAATAGCATTAGATTATGGGGCGATTGGCCAGAAAAACAAATTGCATTTTTAACACGGCTTAAAGTTTTTTTATCGCGCATAGAAAAGAAATATGTAGATTTAAATCAAAGTCATATGGCCGATGGAATATCAAATGTTATTGCTTATATAGATGAACCATTTATGTGGATTGGCTTTCAAACAATGCCATGGTTTAACGAATTGATTGAATTTTTAGAATCCGAGAAAAAGTTCTTAAGACTAAAAATTCCTCAGGAATTCATTTTTCAATTAGATGCCGAAAGAGTGCTTGGTGCCTTAGAAAAGTGCGCAGCTAAGTTGGGCTCAAATCCCCAATAATGTTAATTTTTGGTTAAGAAGCTACTTAAGCGCAGAGAATACTTTAGAATAAAGCTAGGTGGGCTATTTAGGGTTATATTTTCTATTTGTATTGTTTGGGGTTATCCCGGCTACCGCCAGTGAGTCTTCTAAATCGCCCAAAGTAGGACTTAGTGAATATTACGATGCTTTATCAAGTGCTTGGTATGATGTAAGCCTTGCCTTTGATTCCAAAGATAAGAATGTAACTATACCCAACGAAAGTGAGCTTGTTTTTTTTGCTCGTCCAAGATTTTCGGGTGAGCTTGAGAAAAAAACTAATAAGCAGACAGACTCTTATGAGAAATGTTTTGATAAAGTTGTTGCGGAATTTTCTTTGAAAAAAAGTCCCGAAAATTCAAAATATAAAATAAGAGAATTTGCTTTAGATTCTTCAAGTGATGCAAGTTACGCGAGTGTTTTATTTAATGCCAACCCTGTAGAGCAAAAAAATCTACCTCCTGGAGCAGGTGGAACTCTTGTTATTTCAGAGCGCTTATTTATAGAAAAAGTAATTCCAGATGGAAAAAACTGCAATACAGAGGCTTTTTTTAGTTTTTATACAAAAATTCAATCACATCTAAATTCTGAAAAAGATTATCCGGTGGGTGAGCAAGGTTATAAAAAAATGGATTTCAACGAAAATTCTGAGTTGCTAAAATCAGAATTACTTCCGCATGGTACTGAAAAAGACTTCTCGCGTTCACTATGTGCTTCAACTAAAGAAGAGCTTCAAACCCAAATTGTAAAAAAGATTTCAGAAATAAAAACTCCAGATGAAGGTTTGGTGAAAAATCTGGTTCGTAATCTAGCAGAGTGCCGAAGGTCTCGGCCAGAAGTGTATCAACCAGTTTTAGATTGTTTTGCACCTTACAAACATCTTTTACCAAGAGCTTTGCTTTTACCTCAGGATGCTAACAAATATGATTTGGGAATGACTTTGCCTGATGATGATTACTATTCAGGAAAAGGCATGAGAAATCCTTCGGTCATGAGTATCCCAGATATATTGCGCCCCGGAAGTCCTTTGGCAGAAGCCATACATGGATTAAAGCCCATAGATGAAATTCTTAGAATTCAGGAATCTATTAATAGGGAAAATCGCAAAAAAGGTATTGATGAAAGGGTTTCTGTTTTTCGAAATATTTCTGCATTCCGAGGGATGGATTTAAGAGATGTTGAAGAATATTACATCAATCAAATGAGTAAACTTAAAGGCGACTCGCCTGAATACAAACAGCTTGCTCAGCAAATGAAGGACCATCTTAAAGATTTTGGTTTAGGGCGTATTGTCGTTTTTGTAGAGCGCACAAATGCTCAAGGCACTAAAGAAGCCCAGGTTTTTCAAATGTCATATCCAGAAAAATTAAACGAGCGCTCAGTGACTCAAACAGAGAACTTGTTTTTAATGAGCCAAATAGGCATTGAACTCGATCGAGCTAAACATTCTTCAGGAGTACCTCATATTGTAAGAATGGGCGATCAACGTAAAATTTTTACAAATGGAAAACACACCGGATACGAACGAGTCACAACAAGCGATTCCTGCTTTAAGTGTCATAGTCAGGACAGTCCAGTGTGGCTTTTGGGTGCTCATCCGGAGACAGATAAGTATCTGACTGAAGTGGAAAAAACAAACCTTGGCCATTTTAATGCTCAAGTAAAAAAATATCAGAGAGAAGGAATCTTTTTAGATGCTTCTCCCTTTCAGGGATTGGATCTACCTATATTGGGCGAGGAGCATCCTCAACGTGAGGAAATTTTATCTGCCATAATTGGAGAAGAAATTGAGATGGCAAATTATACTAAAAAGCCTATCTCTATTAACAGAGATGCCATCACTCGAACTATGAGTAGTTGCGTAGATTGTCATGACAAAAAAAATGGAAAATATAAGGCACTTAGTTTTGCAGATGTAGGTTTACCGGCCGCAATGGGCGATGGAACTCAAGAGCATAGTGCTGTACAGGCATGGCTCCATAAAATGACTCCCAAGGACGTATCCTTAAATCCACTCGAAACTTTTATTGCAGCGAAGGCAATGCAAGCAGAATCTAAAGGAGATTCATTCAATATCATTAGTCCTAGTGGTGATAGGAGCACCAATGTTCGGATCACGGGCTCTATGGGAACTTGGTATATGGATTTGTTTATCAACAACAACGCTTGTTTAAAGAACTACTTGGTAGGTGCTCCTAATCTTAAAGATGCATTTAAACATTAAAAAGCGTATTTAATTGCTAAAAAGCCCAAGATAATGAGTGCGGTAAATGCGATTGTGGCCCATTCAAAGTGCTTCTCTAAAAAGGGTTTTACTTTTATACCGTATTTGTGAATCAGCCATGCAACTGCAAAAAATCTTAATCCTCTTCCTAGTACAGAAGCAGTGGTAAATTGAACTAAGTCAAAGTGCATACTGCCAGACGCAATTGTGAAAACTTTATAGGGGATAGGAGTGACGGCAGCAATTAAAACGCCCCAAAATCCGTAGTTCTCGTACCAAATTTTAATTTTTTCAATAACTGCGTGGCCATTGTAAAAACTAACGATTGGATCGCCTACCAATTCCCATGCTCCCCAACCAATAGCGTATCCAAGAAGTCCCCCAAGCACAGAGGCGATAGTGCAAAACAATGCTAGTTTGAACCAATTTTTTGGAACAGAAAAACAAAGTGCAATGAGCAAAACATCGGGGGGGATTGGAAAGAAAGAAGACTCTGTAAATGAAAGCACAACTAGAGCTGGGATTGCGTAGGGAGTTGCGGCCCAGTGAAGTGTCCAATAATAGAGTTTTTTGATGGGGTTTTTTGTGCCCTTTACTAAGTCGAGTGCTTTAACGGGGTTGAGTTCTATGTTTTCTGTTGCCAAGTTCTTCTGATTACTCCGATTTTTATGATAATAGCTTTGACTCAGTTTGGCATGAAATGTACTTAATAGCTGTCTTTTGAGGTGCAAACTCGTTGATAACTTTTATACAGCCCTGCCGCAATTTGTCCCAAAAACAGGTGGAAATATCTGAATTCATTAAAGATTCTTCTTTAGCGAAATGGGGCAATGCGTTAAAATATGGACTGTTGACGTAGATTGGACCCATGCAGGAATAAGCCTGCGTGGTTTTTTTATTTTTAAAGGAGATACAGAATTTATGAAACTAAAAACCCCAAAAACAAAAGCAGAATTGCTACTCATAGCAACTGTTGCGTTCGGACTTTCTGCTTGTGGCGGAAGTAAGGGTGGCGGCACAGCAGCTGTGATTACAGACGACGTAACGCTCGAACTTCCTGAGGACAGAGCTGCAATCGCGCCTGCTGGGCAAGGTAATGGAGACAGTTTGTACGGCGTTGGAACAGACACCAGTGGCAAGGACGTAGAAGCATCTAAGTCAACCGCTTTGGGTGCTCGTTTGATGAGCCAATTGAACACAACTAAAGCTGCAGACGTAGAAAACGGAGCATTGGAAGATATCGTTCAAGAATTACTTGAAAAAGATCTCGCTAATGCAAAAATTAAGTTTGAAGCTGCTAAGCGCAACTCTATCGCACTTCGCGATGGTCGCATTAAAGAAGTAGATCAAAAGTTTGGTGCAGAAACTCTCACTCAAATCGTGGGCGGCACTCAGTTCTTGATCGAAAGAAAGCAAAAAGAAATCGATTCTATCGTAGCTGCAATTAATGCATACGACCAAGAGTTTATTGATCTTTCAAATGCTAGACGTGGTCGCGCTAACGAAGTGAAAGCATTAGAAGACAAAATTAAAGTTCTTGAAAAAGAATTATTAGCTGTTGAAGCAAGCACTGAACAAAAAGCAGAAATGCAGAAATCAGCTCTTTTACTTGAAATCGAGTTGATCGACCAACAAATAGCTGGTCTTGATCAACAAGCAAAAATACTTGAAGCTGATTTCAAGAAAGCTTTCGATGTTAAGAGAAAAGAATTTTCTAACGTAAACGTTTTCGGTAAGCAACTTATTGGTAAATCCGATGCTGAAATCCGCAAAGAAGTTATTGATGCAGATCCTGTATTAAAAGACCTTCTTGCTGGTGCAAAAGTTTTTCGCGATGAGATTGAAGTTTTAAAAGCTTCTAAGCTTAAGAAAAAGGGCGAAATGACAACTGCTGATATCATGAAGTTGCGTTCGGCTCCTGAATTGAAAACGGCTCTTGCAGAAGCAAGAACTGAGTTAGCTAAGTTTTCTAAAATCGAGAAAAAAGGTGTAATTGGATTCCGTGAAGAGATTACAATCAAATTTTATCGTTATAACAACGCTATGATTTCTGAAAGTGATTTGAGTCAAAAGCTTTTAACAAGCTCATCAGCTCGTATGGCAAAACTTGAAGACTTAAGAAAAATGGATCCTGAAGCACTTAAGAGAGAAGGAACTGAAAACACAAGTGCTCTTGTTGCTAAAGGTGCACAACGCTCTGCTGAGTTCTACCGCGATGCGATTAAAAAAGCATTTGCAGATAGACTTAAAAAATGGGAAGAGCTTCAAAAGGCTCGCGCTGAACAAGAGAGTGCTCTTCAGTCAGACTTGTCTGCTGCTCAAAAAGAAATGCAAAGAGTTGAAGCAGAGTTGAAATCTGTTTCTGGCCGTATTTCAAAAGCTCTTAAATCAGTAGCAGCATGTCAGGATTCTGTTTCTGATAGCTCTAAAGTTTCTAAGCGCGTAATCGTGGATACGATTTCTGCAGATTTAGAGCGTAACCTTGTTACAACACTTGGAACATTCGAAGACTTCACACGCGTTGAAGGTGAAGAAGAAGGTTCTGAATTTGTTACAACTCGCTATGAAAACACAAATGACTTTGGTCGTTTTGTTTACTTAATGCTTAACGATAAAGAAGAAGTTATTGGTTTCAAAACTGCTTCTGAGCTTCAAGCAACTCAGGTAACACGTAAAGGTACAGGAGTTGAAACTGTTGAAGTTGCTCCCGTTGTGGACGCTGAAGGTAACGAAATTCCTCAAGAGCCTAAAAAAGTTGTTGGTGATAAAGAATACAGCGTTAATTTCTTTAAAGCTGACTTCTCGACACCTGTTTCTTCTCTCGAAGGCAACAGCTTCTCTGTTGCTCTTTGTGTAGAAAACAAAAAAGGCGAAATGGAACTTAAGACTCGTAAGATTATCGTAAGAAACAAAGCTCCAGTATCTCCTAGCGAAAGCGTTGAAGTAGAACAGTAAATTGTTTTACTGACTGAGCTAAAAGCTCATAAGTTCTAAAATAAAAAAGGTGCCAAGCATTGAGCTTGGCACCTTTTTTTTATTCTAAATTGATATTAATAGCCTTAAGCCGTTAGGTGACTTCTGAGCATCCAAGCAGTTTTTTCATGAACTCTTAAGAGATCAGTTAAAAAATCGGCTGTGCCTGCATCTCCAATTTTATCCTCTAGTTCTTGAATACTTTGTCTTAAAGCTACCACAGAGGCCTGATGATCTCGCAGAAGGTGAGCAATCGCCTCATCTCCATCAATAAGGCGACCTTCGTCTTCAAGAAGTGTAGCTGTTGCCAAAAATTCTTTCATTGAAGCTTTAGGGATGCCCCCAAGTATTCGAGTTCTCTCAGCTGTTTCATCAATTGCCATTTCTAAGTCTTTGTAGAGCTTTTCTAAAAAAACATGCAAAGTATGAAAGCGCTTACCTACTAAATTCCAATGGTAGTTGCGTGTTTTCACGTAAAGCACATGTTGGTTTGAAAGTGTTTTATTCAGAATTTGAGATACACGCTCAAGTTTATTGGCTTTGAGTCCAAGTGCAGGCTTCAGAGCATTGCTATGATCCGCATGAGCTACGTATGTTCCATTTGTCATTTCTTGACTTTGCTGATTTTTTTGGAGGTCAATTTTAAGTCCGTTTTTTTTGTTTTTCTTTTTACTGTTTACTGATGTTTGAGTTTTCATTTGTAATCTCCTTAAGAAATAAAAAATATTTCTCCCTTATTATTAAATTTCTCGTTTATTTGAATGCACAAGCTATGCCATTCCTCTCTGTGGCTTTTATGTCTTGCAGAGAAAGCTGCGAGAAAACAAGTGGGGATATGCTACTTCTTTGAACGAGTAGGTGGGGAATATTTGTACGCTTATTGAGCTGAGCTGGCTTTTAATGACCTTTATTAGCTGGTCTGTTTCTTGCTGTAAAAGGATTAAGAGGAGTTTTAATATATGAAAACTGTAGAAAATCAAAATGTATCAAACGATCAGATGAATCAAGGAGTCACTTCGAAAGATGGGCGCGTATTGCCCCCTCTTTTACTTTACTTTTTAGGCGTACCCTTTGGAGTATGTCTCATATTATGGTTTTTATTCTTTAGAGGTTAAGACAAGTAGATAGATTCGATATTACAGCTATTGAGGGGTAAGCTAATTGAATTGCACATGGAATTAACTGCTATACCCCTCGAGAGCTGAAATGAGTCGAAAATTAAAAGCTTATTTTATTATAGTTTTTTTGTTAGCAGGCTGCGCAAGTAAAAAGCGCAAGCTTTGTAACGACCTCTTTCTTGAAGGAAAAAAAATAAACTTTACGGAATCTGAAGAAAAACTTATTTGCGGCGATGTTAAGAATCCTGCTTGGAATTCTATTCCAAGGCCTCAAGTTTTATTTCATCTGAAAGCGTTCTTGTTAGAACGTGGTTACTTTAATCCGAGTGTAAAAGAGGAGCCCACGAGCGTAACAGTTACTTTGGGTCCTCGTGTCGATATTGAAAAATTCGTAGTGCATAATTGGCCATCTGATTTAAAGCCATTTCATGAGAGACGCTACAAAGGTATGTCAATGATGCCTGATTCGTTGGATCAGATTGAATCCGGAGCAACGCTACAGTTAAAGGGGCAGGGTTATCCTTGTGCAGAAGTAAAGTCTGAAGCATTTCCTTTTGAAAAAACAGTACATCTTCACGTAAGTAGCGGAGCACGACAAGTTTTTCCCGATCCCATAACTCTTCCCTCAGAAGATATAGATGCACGCACATTAAGTCGCTTTGAAGCTTTTTCTGCAGGTGAAGTGTATGACTCTAAGCTTCTAGAGCTTACGGAAAGGCGTATTCGCAACAGTGGTCTTGTTCAGGATGCCAGTTATTATCCGGAATGTAATACCAGTGAGCCATTTTCCGTAAAACATAAAACGATTACAGGTAAGTCTCGCTTTTTTAGTATTGGAGCCGGCTTTGATACAGAGCAATTAGCAATTGCTAAAGCTAAAATCAGTTTAAATCGTCTCACTCAAAAAGGTTCTAGTTTAGAGAGCGAAGCATTTGGTTCCTTTAGGCTTCAATCATTAACTAACTCTGCGAAGTTTCATCTTTGGCCGCCTGAGTCTCGTACACATTTATATACTGATTTTATCGTAGAGCACAAAAATGAAAAACAATACGACACTCTTACGCTCACTGCTGCGGCAGGTGCGGCCACTTCATTTGAGATGAAAGCATCTAAACTTGATCTGCGTTTGGGGCCAAAAGGTGAGTATATAAAGCTCTACCGTGGAGAAGGGCCTGATGAGACGCGAAATATTTCTGTAGAATTTTCTGCTTTTTTAACCAGCCATCGTTTTGAGTACTTTGTAAATTCCCCTCAAGAAGGGTACCGCCTTGGATTGAATGTAGAAAGCACTGCTCGTAAATTGGGATCAACTTTTTCTGCAACTCGTTACAAAGCTTCTGCCGAAGCTCTTTGGAATTTATATGACAATCGGGCTCTAGATCTCATTCTTGGAATGCGTAGTTTTCTGAGTTCCACTCACAGCCATGAAAGCAAAATAAGTAATAGCGAAATTCCTCCCTCTTTCAAAAATTACTTAGGGGGATCACGAGATCTTCGAGGTTTCGGGCGAGAGTCACTTCCCAAAGGTGGCATGGGAGCTATGTCGGCAGCCTATTTAGGGACAGAACTTCGCTTTGCGCGTTTTGCTTTCTTAGAACCTCTTTTATTTGCAGATGCGGGCGCACTCGCTGATGAATCACTAAATTTTGAAGAGCCGTATTACGTGTCTCCAGGGATTGGTCTTCGTTGGCCGCTAACTTTTGGCACACTTCGCGGGACGGCTGCTTATGGATGGACGGTGGGGGGAGTAGCGGAGGCAGAAAGATCTGATCCACAGTTTTTCTTAAGTTTTGGAGAGGAATTCTAAATGCCTTTGAAAATAATGAAAATGCTTTTAGGGCTCATGGGAGCATTCATAGCGGTTATTTTTTTAACTTTGGCACTTGTATGGTTTTATCCAGGAATTTTTATTCATGAAACTACAGTGAAGCGTTTTGTTTTGCCTCAAGTAGAACAAAAAGGGTTTCGAGTTCGTTATGATAATTTAATAATTATGGCTCGATCCCAGAGCTTTTGGAAAAAAAGTCTTCTTATAGAATCCAAAAATCTTTGTGTAGACATGCTTAATGAGGGAGAAAATTGTTTCCCAGATCTTAAAATTGATAGCGTATTTGATCTTAGTGCTTTTAGCCTCACATCTTTTCACATTGAAGAACTGCATCTTTTAACAAAAAAGCTAAGAGTTCGTATTCCTCCCGAAGAAAACAAAGAAAATGAACCCAGTACCTTGAATACATGGGCTTTATTAAAAAAAATCACTTTAAATAAAATTTTTGTAGAAGTCTCAGAATTTATAGTCCGCACATCGGAGGATCGTTACTCTGGGCAGTTAAAAATAGAAAATTCTCAGTCAAATGCTTTTTCTTTGAAGGCAGATGTGGAGTCTGAGAAAAAGACAACTTTAGAAAAAGCATTTGTTGATCTCTCACGTGAGCATACAACAAAGCTTTTAGATCTTTTGAATATTGCAAAAGCAAATATTTCAGCTCAGTTAGCCGGTAAAAAAAATGTCAAATTAGAAGCTAAACGCGAAGCAACACAGCTTGGTGCACGATTTGATATCAAAGCACTCTACAATGGGGCTCCAGTAAAGGCTGATATTGGGATGGCTCTTGAGCACAAGCAAAATGAAATTAAAGGCAGTGTAAGTGGGCTTGTATTACTTAAGCAACTTCGAGGTCCCATTCGTCTTTCTGGATGTGATTTTCAGATAGCTTTACCAGAAAAGCAAAAAGAAGAAAGCTTGGCGTTCGTTGAGAACGGTAGTTTTCTTTGTAAGTTTGGCATTCGGACTCATGATTTAGTAACAGATCAAAAGTATCTAAGTTCACTCCCTAAGCAGGTGGATTTTCTATTCAGTGCACATGTAAAAAAAGAAAAAAATACTTTAGGAAACGAAGAATTGCTGGGTGGGGTGAAATTAGAGGTAGGGCCTGTCAGTAGCGCGCTGCTTGATGGTCGCCTTTTGGCTCATTACGAAATTAATTTTAGCAGTGATGATGAAAATTCAAAAATCGACTTTGATCCTATAAAAATTGAGAGTGACTTGCTTGTTAAAGATTTTGAAAGTCTTGCTAAAATTCTTAACTCTACAAGTCTTGTTGTGCCCAGTCCTGTGAATGTACTTAAGGGAGCTGTAACCCTAAAGGGTCAGGGAGAATTACGGCCATCTCCCTTATCTGGATTTTTAGAATTAGCTTTAGTGACAAAGCTTGCGGCAGGACAGCAAGCTTTGGATTTGAATGCTGAAGGGCGACTTACTTTTGAGGCGTGTGAGGCCCCAAAAGAAAATACATTTGTAAGTTTAGATCTCAAAGCTACTCAGATGAAACTGCGTCTCCCAAATATTGATTACAAAAAACCTCCCGTGATTATGCCTGATTCGCGTTTTGTTCTAAACCGCAAAGAACCTGCTAAAGCAAGTGCTTGCCCACTGGCTTATAAATTTGATTTCCAAAATGTTAAAAATCCAATCTTCATACTCAGTGATTTCTTAAAAAAAGATCTTCCTTTACATATGGATGTTCACGCGCAGAATGGTCAAGATGTGAATGGGAAGATTTCAATTAGCAATTACTCAACACAACTTTTTAAAAGAAATGCCACCATAGAAAACTTTTTGCTCGATTTAAAAACTAAAGAGCTTACAAGTCGCGTACGTGTTGATTATGCGGATTATAAAATTTTTATTTTACTCTCAGGTACGACTCAATCTGTTCAGCTTAATTTGGAAAGCGATCCACCAATGTCTCGCGACCAAGCGTTTGCAGTGCTTCTATTTGGTAAGCCTCTTGAAGGACTTGAGCCAGATGAAACAGGCTCCGTTAGAAATGCAGATGCCGCTGCTAAAGACGGCGCACTCACTCTTGCCTCTCTTTATATTTTCGCATCAACACCCATTGAATCCGTGGGCTATAATCCGCATACCAATGGTTTGGTAACTAAAGTAAAACTAGGAGATGGTACAACTCTCAATGTTGGAGCCAATGCTCAAGGCTTAACAGATACAAGTCTCACGCGAAGACTTTCTAAACATTGGCGCATACAAACTACTGTTCAGGAGCCTCAAGAGGAAAATCGCAACCGCTCAGCGTCTACTCTCTTGGAGTGGTTTCACAGGTTTTAGGTGTAAATATGGCAATACTAAATATGGACTTTAAAAAGCTCTGGAGAATTATGAAGGAAACTTCTAATGAGTGGATGGAGGATCGCTGTCCAAAACTAGCGGCTGCGTTGTCTTTCTATTCTATGATTGCTTTAGCTCCACTCTTAGTTTTACTCGTCACCGTGAGTAGTTTTGTTATTGGAGAATCCGAAGCGCGTCAGCATGTTGTAAGACAAATTGCTGAGCTTATCGGTGCCAAGGGTGCACACACTGTAGAAAGTATGTTGGTGAGTGTGAAAAGCTCAAAGGCGGGTCTTGGAGCGGCACTTGCGGGTGTTGTAACTTTTATAATTGGGGCAACAGGAGTTTTTGTTGAGCTTAAGGATTCGTTAAACTTAATTTGGAACATAGATCTTTCTGGCAAGCGGTCGGTTATAAAATCCATTTTTAAAGAAAGAGTTGTTTCTTTTGTGATGATTTTGGGAGTGGGTTTTTTACTCGTAACGTCGCTAGTTAGCAGTGCTTTTTTAGCAGCGGTTGCCAATAATCTGGGTAACATGTTACCAGGTATAAAAATATTCTGGTCGCTTGTGCACTTTGTTTTGTCTTTGGCACTCACGACGTTACTCTTTGCTATGCTTTTTAAATTTCTGCCAAGTATTAAGCTTTTTTGGAGTGATGTATGGATGGGTTCTTTTTTAACTGCTTTGCTCTTTACTATTGGAAAGTCCATCATTGGTGCTTATTTGGGTCGCGGTAGTTTTGGGGATGTCTACGGAGCTGCGGGTTCATTTGTGGTTATACTTTTGTGGGTTTACTATTCAGCCCAGATCTTTTTTTGGGGAGCGGAATTCACACAGATATATACCCGTCATGTAACAATCCAGAGAGAGCTCAACGAAAAAACTTAGATTTAAAATCGTGTTTTAATGGTTAAAAGATTTAAATGAATCAGGTGAGTATCCTTTTTCTATGATTATCTTTTCAATCTTTTTTTCTTCGCCAGCAGCTAATGTTTGCGTGCGGCTTAATATCCATCCAAAGTTTCTTTTGGGCGCTCCAACAAAGGCCCAGCTATAAAGACCTTCTTTATTAACGGGTCCAAGACCGAGTATCCAATAGTCGCCATCACCAATTCCAAACAAGTTTAAAAGAAATATACCTGTAAAGTTTACTTTTAGTTTGGCGTTGTTTGAACCTTCGACCACACGACCTTTTGCTTTTGCAATATCTATAAGTTCTTCATTCTGTGAATTATAGCGATAACACGTATTTTGCACGCTTAACTTTTCTTGACCGCGCTCTGCATACTCAGCAATGGTATTTTTGCAGACACCATAACCGTCTTTTGAATTGTCTTGAAAGCTGTTGGGCATGCGTTTTATTTCGTACCATTTACCTAAGTAACGAGGAATCTCTACGGATGAAACTGTTTCTGGTGGGTCTCTGGGAATATCAGCACCTGTAGCACGTGCATCATTCAGAAGACTCAAAAAAATAAATACGTAGATGTAACTTCTCATAAACAGCATTCTCTCCCCTCTTTGTTCTAAAGGGTATTTGTATTTAGTTTTGTTTAAATTGTTATGCTGCTTTGTTTCTTAAATTCTGCTTTTAATTTTAGTAGCGGGCAGCGTCATTTCTCTATCGTGTTTAAGTACGAGGGGTTTCTCCTCTGTTTTAGTAATCGATACAGCTGTGTCCTTTGGAGAGTGAATAGAGTCAAGGGCGACAAAAGTGGTGACGACAAGACTTAGCACAAGTAAGTTTAATTCTTGTAAGAAATAGTTTTTATCTAAATTTTGTTCCATGATTCTGTCTCCTTCCCTCTTTAATTTTCTACTGTTAATAGGTTCACTCTTGTGTATTGAACAATGCTCGTATGTGGATAAAATTTCTTTTAGATAAGGAAGTTTTAACGCGCTTTGTTTTGACGACGCATGGCTAGAGGCAATCCTAAGACAACACAAACGAGTGAAGTGCCAAATAGTAATAGGGTAATAGCTTTGAGTTCAGGGCCAAAGCCATAGCGCAACAGACCATAGATGCGCATGGGTAAAGTGTCTTGTCCTGCTCCCGAAGTGAATGCAGAAATAAGATAGTCATCCAGAGAGAGAGTCATGCAAAGTAAAAAAGCAGAAATTAAGCTTGAAGAAAAAAGCGGAGCAGTAACACGTATTAAGCTTTGCAGGGGAGTGGCTCCTAAGTCTTTGGCCGCTTCAAAAATTTTAGGATCTAAATTTTGTGCATGTGATCTAATAACTAAAGTCGCAAAAGCATAAGTAAAACTTGCATGAGCCAGAGCAACTGTAACATTTCCAAGTCGAATGCCAATAAGGGAGTAGCTTAAAAGAAGGGATAGTCCCAAAACAATTTCGGGCAAAGCCATTGAAAAATGTAAGGTATATCCCACAATTTTATCTTTATGTTTTTCTACACGCCATGCAGCTAAGCCTGCAATAAGAAGAGAAATGAGTGAACTCGAAAGAGCGATTTTTAGGCTTCTAAATAAGCTTTCTATGAGTTCTGACTTAGCAACTAGTTTAGAAAACGAATAAGTGAAAAATCCTTTTTCCAAAATAAAAGGGCTTAAAGTCCAAAAAATGGGAATGAAGGGAATGCTTAACAAAATAAGCACAAAAATTTGTAAAGCGCGTGGAGCTTGAGGAAGTTTTTTCATAATTTCTCCTCGCTAGTGTCTTTGCGCTGAAAGCTAACAATGAGAGCTGCGCTTAAGAGTAACAAAAGAGAAAGTGCTGCCCCGAAAGGCCAGTTGCGAGCTTTTAAAAATTGTTCACTGATCAGGCCGCCTAAATAAAAGCCTTGAGCTCCGCCTAAAATATCTGGAATCACAAATTCCCCGAGTGCCGGAACAAAAACCATTAAACTCCCATGAAAAAGAGGTTTTTTAAGCATAGGAAAAATAACTTTTATCCAAATAGACTTTCTACGTGCTCCCAAATCACTTGCCGCTTCCCAAACAGTGGCGGGAAGGCGCTCAATGGCGACAGCACACGGTAATACAAAAAGCGGAAGATAGTTCATAAGCATTCCAATTTGAACGAGCACTGTTGCGGGGAGTGGGATGTCTAAACCCGCTGGTGAAAAAACTTGTCTAAGCGCCTGGGTTCGAACAATAAAATTTGTCCAAAAAGGAATAAGCAAAAGGGCATAGTAAAAAAGTTTCTTCTTGGGAGTCGAAGTGGCAATTACATAGGCAATGGGAAAACCAAATAGAGCACACAGGGCGGAAGTTAAGAGTGCGAGCCTGAGGCTTTTAAAGAGTATAGATAAATAGGTAGCGTCAGCAAGTTGTATAATATTTTGAAAGGTGAGTTCAGAGGAGAAGCCACCACGAGGATCGCGACTAAAAAAACTCAAAGCTAAAGTAAGAAGGAGGGGACAGGCTACAAAAAATGCAATCCATGCATAAAGTGCAAAACGAGGGGCATTTCGACGGATCATTTATTGGCAACGCTCACTATGAGCTAAAAAAGCTCTTTCAATATCAATGAATATTTCGATGGCGTCGCCAATTTTGCGTTTTTCTTCAATGTGTGGATCAAAAGCTGCAACCTTTTTTCCAAGAGCAGGTATCTCTAACATGAGTCTACGGTGAGAGCCTCGAAAGCCTATATCGCTAATTCTGCTATTAAGTTTTAGATCATCGGGACTGATGTCTAGGTCCTCGCCTCCAAAAGATAAATCTTCAGGGCGAAAGAAAATAGCATCTGGCGCGGAGTCTAGTTTGCGTAATAGGTTGAGCTGTTTTTCAGAAGCTAAGAGAGCATCGAGAGGTAGCGACATAAGCTCTCCCAAAAAATCTGCTACAAAAAGATTTTTGGGGTTAGTGTAAACTTCTTCGGGCTCTCCTTCTTGAATTATTTCTCCGTGGTTCATAACAAAAACTTTGGAGCACATATCAAAAGCCTCGTCGCAATCATGAGTCACAAGCACAAAGGTGGTTTTAAGTTTTTGGTGCAATTCTTTGAGTTCGGCGCGAACGTCGTCTCGAAGCTGGGGGTCAAGAGCACTGAGGGGCTCGTCAAGCAAAAGAACTTGTGGCTTGGATGCAAGTGCACGTGCAAGTGCGACTCGTTGGCTTTGCCCACCTGAGAGTGAAGAAATAGGGCGGGATTGAAAATCTTTCATGCGCACTAAATCCAAAACTTCTGCCACGCGGGCCTCAATATCTGCTTTGCTCCAACGAGCAATTTTTAGGGGGAACGCAATGTTCTCGCCTACATTGAGGTGAGGAAAAAGAGCGTAGCTCTGAAAAACCATATGAAAAGGGCGCTCTCGTGCCTTTAAGGCCGTGATATCTTTAGCGTCCAAAAGAATCTTCCCCGAACTAGGACTTTCTAATCCCGCGAGTGTACGCAAGAGAGTGGTTTTTCCACACCCTGAAGGGCCAATTAGCCCAACAAACTCGCCCTCTTTAAGAGTTAGATTTATCTTTTTGAGAGCCTGGAATTCTCCAAAATTCTTGGATAACTCACGAACTTCGAGGTATGACATGTTGAGAGATTTCATGAAAACACTAATTAAATCAAGTCTTGTTCTTTCCTTTCTGGCTCTTATTTCTTGCACTCAAAAAGCAGAAGAAAAAAAGGTTTTAAAACTCTCTATTTGGCCGAATTATATTTCAGAAGAAGTGATTAAAAACTTTGAAAAAGACACCGGAATTACCGTGGAAGTGTCTAATTTTAGCGCTAACGAAGAGCTTTACGCAAAACTCAAAGCCGGCGGTAACGTTTATGATCTTATCGTTCCTTCGGACTATATGGTTGAAATTATGGCAAACGAAGGCCTGATAGAAGAGCTTGGTACTACATTTGATTCTGCAAAAGCCAATGTTGATCCTAACTTTTTGGGCAAAGATTTTGATAAAGAAAATAAATACTCACTTCCATATGCATGGACTGCCACGGGAATTGCCTACAACAAGGATATGATCAAAGAAAAGGTAGAAAGCTGGAACGCTTTTCTAAGCAATAAGGCACTTTCTGGAAAAATGGCCCTTTTGGATGATGCTCGCGAAGTGATTGCCGCAGCTCTTAGAGCTAAAGGCAAAAGTATCAATTCAACAGGTGAAGCTGATTTAAAAGAAGCTAAAGAAACTCTTAAAAACGTGCGTTCACGTATTAAACTTTTTACTTCTGAGCCCTATTTGGCTTTGAGTAACAAAGAAATCGCGGTTGCCCAGATTTACTCCTCAGATGCATTGCAACTTAAGCGCGAAGGTAAATTGAATGTTGATTTCGTGCTCCCTGAAGAGGGCGGTCCGATTGCAATTGATAACTTTGCCATTCCCAAAGGCGCACAATCTAAAGAACTTGCTCAAAAGTTTGTGGCCTATGTTTTAACGCCTGCACAGTACAAAATTAATTTCGAAAGCCAACTCTTTGGTCCTGTCGTTAAAGATCTTGCGGCAATCGTTGCAGAAGATTTGAAAAACAATCCCGTTCTTTTTCCTAAGGCAGAACGAGTTTCTAAATTAGAGCTTGGTACTACATTTGATTCTGCAAAAGCCAATGTTGATCCTAACTTTTTGGGCAAAGATTTTGATAAAGAAAATAAATACTCACTTCCATATGCATGGACTGCCACGGGAATTGCCTACAACAAGGATATGATCAAAGAAAAGGTAGAAAGCTGGAACGCTTTTCTAAGCAATAAGGCACTTTCTGGAAAAATGGCCCTTTTGGATGATGCTCGCGAAGTGATTGCCGCAGCTCTTAGAGCTAAAGGCAAAAGTATCAATTCAACAGGTGAAGCTGATTTAAAAGAAGCTAAAGAAACTCTTAAAAACGTGCGTTCACGTATTAAACTTTTTACTTCTGAGCCCTATTTGGCTTTGAGTAACAAAGAAATCGCGGTTGCCCAGATTTACTCCTCAGATGCATTGCAACTTAAGCGCGAAGGTAAATTGAATGTTGATTTCGTGCTCCCTGAAGAGGGCGGTCCGATTGCAATTGATAACTTTGCCATTCCCAAAGGCGCACAATCTAAAGAACTTGCTCAAAAGTTTGTGGCCTATGTTTTAACGCCTGCACAGTACAAAATTAATTTCGAAAGCCAACTCTTTGGTCCTGTCGTTAAAGATCTTGCGGCAATCGTTGCAGAAGATTTGAAAAACAATCCCGTTCTTTTTCCTAAGGCAGAACGAGTTTCTAAATTAGAGCAAATGAAAGATTTGGGAGATAAGACTGCGGATTTTGATCGTTTATGGACAGAATTTAAAGCGCAGTGATTAGCAACAAAAGCATGAAAAAAGGGTGCCAGCTTATTAGGCTGGCACCCTTTTTTTTTGACATTATTTTTTAATTAATCAGTAAAGCGGGTGTATTGTAGCGACTCGCCACCTTCAGTGATTCTTAGTACATTTTCTGAAATCAAATTTAATCCGTAAATAGTGTTCGCGGAAACAGTGATTGAACAGTTAAGTCCGTTCTCACTAATAGTTCGAGTGGCACTTTCAAGAAGAGTGACGGTGCCACCACGAACTTCTGCGTTGACTTCTACTTTAGCGCTAATGCGACCCGCGCCTAAGTTGCAAACATTGTAAATACTTACGCGGTTGCGCTGGATGATCCATTCTCTTCCAATAGACGGAAATTGATCTTGATTTTCGTAAATGTGACTCCAAGAACCTAAAACACCTTTTTGTTCTATATCTGTAGGAATTTGATCGTCGTCGTTGGCAGCTTTGTCTTCTTCAACACATGAAGTAAGACCCAGAGTTAAAACAAGTAGAGGGAGTAAAAACAACTTCTTCGCGTTCATGCTAATAGGATATAGCGTATTCACAAATGGCCAAGAGCAAATGAGTTTAAAAAAGAGAAAATGTAGAGGTTCCTGATTCGGCAAATATTTCTTATAAAAACGTATGTTTACATTTGATAACTTGTGTCAGTTGCTTGGCGTATTGTTATCTAGAAAACCCAAAATTGCGTCGATAAGTAAGGGTTACTATGTGTAAATTCATTCAACGGATTTTTCCGTTTTTTTTAATTTGTAGCATTGGATTTGCGGAAGAAGTTGAAGATATTTTTACGCGTGCATCAACTTTACGAAGCAACGCCTCATTTGGGCCTGCCTACTTGTTTGATAAAGAGTATTCCGAAGCTGAAGTGCGTTTAGCTATGTATGCAGGAGTTAGCAACAAAGGCGTCCCACAAGAAGCGATAGATCAGATGAAGTCCAGCGATCCTGCGGTGCTGAAAAGGGCTTTGTTAGTGTTACGTGGATACTATGATTATCAGCAATTGCAGGGCAAAGAGTTTGATCCTCCATGGCGCACACTGAGTATTCCAATGGAAGTGATCAATAATTTAGTTAATTCATTTGAACAGATCAAATTTCCTCAGAAGAGTCCTATCGATAACAATACGGGTCTTTTACTCATAATGATTGCTAAAGATCAAACAGGACAACGTCCAGGTTGGAAAGCTGCTATTGCTCGAGCGGCAGATGATCCCGAAGACTTTTTAAGAGCTGTTAACATGGATAGATTAGCATTAAAGGAAGCGTCGTCAGAAGATGTTAAACATTTAGAGCAGCTCTATTCATTGAATGGAAACGTTCCGAGGGCGGCTATTTTTAGTGGGTTTATTGGAGTGCGAAGCTCTGAAAGGGCTGATCAGTTGCTCAAAAAAGCATATGAGAGCCTAGATCCGCAGGCGATTGAAGTGCTGGAAAATTTACCACTTTCCGAACTTTTAAAGCAAATGAGTTCTAAGGGAGCAGAGTATTTTGAAAAAATAATACTTTCTAATACTGCTGAGTTGAATCAAATTTCATTTTTTTGGAATCAAGAATTAATGAGTTTTTCGAATTCGGAATTTTCTCATGTAAAACCTCTTCTAAAAAAAATATACGCAAATTTAGACTTTGTTTCTACGGGTCTGGATATAGAACATTTTCTTACTAAGCAATTAGATGAAAGTGACCTAGGATATTTAGCAAAATTCTTTTTGGATCAAGATACGACCCAGCACATAAAAGGATTTGCACTACTGAGTAGTGTTACAGTGGAATCTGAGAGACTACTAGAGGCGCTTGCAAAAAATCACAGTGATAAGATCATTTCAATTATAGATAAAGATTTAGAAAGTTATAGCCTTGTGACGAAGGCTAATGCCCTTTCTTTTTTGGGAAGAGCCAATTCGGGTCCTGATGACAAACAATCAATAACACTTAGAACGATTTTAAGTCTTGGGCGTGATTCTGTACTTGAATCAATGATAAAATTTATACTAGGCACCTATAATTCAAGTTTTCATACGTTGAATTCACTTTTATCTCGCTATAAAAATTTAAACTCAGAAGAAGAATTACACTTAATGGTTTTGTTACTCAACAAGCCCATGAATATTGGAGAGTTGCAGGCAAAGGCAGCTCTAAAACTTGATGACGACGTCAAATCTTTCTTTGAGTGGATTACGGGCAAATTAGAAAAACTTAAGCTTCAAGATTTAGAGCTAGTTATTCAAGCAATGAGTTCTGATGTAAAAAATCACTTCCCAGCGATCCAAGCTTGGTTAGAAAACTGCTCCAAAGCTACAGATTCTCGTGCACATGTCTGTCGTAAGGCATTAAATGAAAAACCAACATCTTCCATTTCATCTTTTCGAGATAAGTTAGAAGATCGAGAAGTGTTGGATGGTCTGACGGGATCTTCAGCTTTGGAAACCTTAAAGGAATCTTTGGAGATAGTACAAAATACGGCTCAGCACAGTAAAGAAGATGTCGCGTTAGCAGCCGTGGTTGTTTTTAAGAACAAGGAACTGTTGAAAATTAATCAACAACTCAAGCTAAGGGACGATGAAGTTTTAGCTATGGCGAGACCATTATTAAAACACATTGATGTAAAAGTGAGGAGCTTTGCTATTCGGTCATTGGAATTGATTTCACCGAAGTCTTTGAAAGAGGATTCGATTATCCTCCCACAGGTAAATGTGTGCGATAAATTTTGTGCAGGAGCGCAAAAACTTTTAAATGAAATAAGACGAGCTGATGACGTTTTACCCTCATTTATGGCGCCCACTAGTATTTTTTCTTCGGCTGTTACTAAACTTAAGTTGCTCACTTTATATAGAGCTTCTAAGTTATGTGGACAAAGTGATCTTAAAGAGTATGGCCAGCAACTACAGAGTGTGGTTAGGGCATTGCGTGATAACTCAAAGGTCAGTGGTCCCTCAAAATTTATATACGATCAGTTAAAGTCTTCTTTGCAACGTGCGGTAGATCCGTCTAGTGGAATGCCCGACAGTTATGATCGAACGTTTTTGTTGCAGCTTTTTGCAGATCTCGAAAAAGATAAGAATATAGGAGATTTATCTTCCTTACGTAAGCAAGTGGAAGCTTCCATTGTTGAAGAACTCAAGTATCCGAAACTTATAGGAATGGAAGGAAGTCGCAGTAATCTTTATGCTTATTCAACAATGTTACATGCTGTGCGTTTGAATCAGCTTGATTCTGAATCGCAAAGGCAAATTCGTAAGCGGGCTGAGGAGATACCTATCGATTTAAAAAATCGCCCAATTTTGTTGCCTTATAATCCCGTTAAAGCAACTGCACTTACGCAAGCTAGCACCACCGAGCGTTCAGCTATTGCACGCTCAATTCCTTTTTACACATCTCTGTATCAGCATTCTCAAAATCCTGAGGAAAAGTCCCGTTATCGTGGCATTCTGCTTCAAGCTTTAAACAAATACTTTTATCAATATTTTGATGATTTAAGTGCGCACTTGCAACGCAAGGGTACTCACGATGGAGAGGATGGTATAGCGCCCTATTATTTGTATCCTAGTTTGTTTTATACACGTTATGCATTCGAAGCGCTTGAGCAGGATTCTGAATTGGCCCATGAAGAGCGCAAAAAACTAGAGAATGTTAAACTGGAGGCTCAACGGAGAGTAACAGGGTTGCTACGAGAAAGCGGAGACTTTGCACTCACAGGAGATGACAAAAATCAGGTGAGTTCAGGCTACGGTGGCTTCTACGGTGCTGACCAGTCTATGGGGCTAATGGCTCTTTCCAGTTTTGTGGATTGTTCTGTTCAGTTTCGTCCAAAGTCTACAGTTCCGGGACACCTAAATAAATAGTTTAAACTTCCCACTCTTTAAGAGATGTGTGTTTTCTTAAAAAATTAAGGCCACGATCAATAAGTTCTTTGTGAGTGTCGTCAAGCTTGCGAAGTTCTTTGAGCTCATCAAAAGCTTTCGCAAAGTAGTTAGGTTTTTCTTTGCGAACAAGAGCGAGCTCAACTAGCTCAAAACGTAAGAGCCAATCCTTGGGGAATTTCTTCTGTATCTCTGCAAAAGTTTTATCAAGTGTATTGAGTGCTTTGTTACCTTCTCTAACTTCGCGTACTTGCCTAAAGAGTTCATTTTGATCTTTTTGTTCAGGACTTAAATTTGTAATGTGTTCTTTGCTTGCGTATTGCCCATCCCAAGTAGATTTTATGTAAAGAGCTCTATCTGCAGGGCCACCATAGACGGAAACAACTTTTTTAGATGAAGTTGCAAGTGTGTAGCCATCATCATTTTTAATCCATAAAAACTTTTTACCATTTTTAAGGGTATGTTCTTTTTCAACGGTGCCTTTAATTTTATCTGGAGAATTTATACCCAAAAGTATTTTTAACTTTTTTGGAAGCTTCGACATTTCAAATCCAGAGATCTCGCTATCGTCTTCACAAAGTTGTAAGGGACCCTTCATTTCAATCCAAGTCACTTCCGTATCGCCTTCAATTCCAAATGCCGTCACCGTTCCGGATATTTGCAAGGCGCAATCAAGCACAGAGGTTGTTGTCATTTCGGAAATACGAGCTTTACTCAGTCCTGAAATTCCACCCGTTCTAAAAGCCATGGTTTTTGCATAACATTCCAAAACTTCACGAGCTGATTCAAAACTCGTTGCAACATACAACTGAGGCTGGGGGCGTGTGATATCAAAACCCATATTCACGCAATCTACAGTGAGTGGAACTTTCATCACTTTTTCATCAAAGCTGTGAAAGGATTCTCCCATTGATGAGAGAAGTCCCGCACCGTAAAGTTTAAAATCATTGGGCTTGCCTACGAGTCCGTATTCAATGGTCCACCAAGCCATACGCGAAAGATGATTGGCTTCTGAAATATAATCAACAGCTGCAAATGCTTTTTCGAATCCTTTTTGTGCTTCATCAATTTGAGCTTTAGTGCTGTTGGGACTCTCTTTGATATCGGAAAGTTTTTTGATGGCCTCATAGAGGTCCATATCTTTTTTACTGAAGATAGCTTTTACGGCAACTTCTCCGTAGCTTCGTACGTAATCGTTGTAATCTGCATCTGCAACGATTGGAGCGTGGCCTGCTGCTTCGTGCACAATGTCTGGAGCGGGTGTGTAAGCAATGTTTTCAAGTTTACGGATTTCGCAAGCAATGGGCATAATTCCAAGAGCCATGAATTCCAAAAAAACAGCGGGTGGAATAAAGCCAGATACGGCTACTGCGCGCCAGCCAATTTTTTTGAGCTTTTCATCCATCTCAGAAACTAAAGGAATGCGATCTAGAACAATTCCGGTTTCTTTGAGTCCTTCAACGTATTTGCTATGGGCAGTACCCGCAAAAAAATCGCTCGATATTTTCATGATAAAGCGCCACACCGAATGATCGATCCAAGAATACATATCTGGCTTTTGAACAGTGGTGTACGGTAGGAGGTATTCTGGGATTTGATCGAGGGCTTTTCTCATAGTTGCGCTCATGGGTATATTTATAGCCGCTAAAGAGCGCTGGAGCAGGGGTGGTTAAAAAAAATGCGCAAGTGGTCACGTGTGCTTTTAACGCATTAGCTCTAATTTGTTGGAGAGGCAGTTTTAAAGAATATGTTACACTTATAGAGTGACCTTGCTGCACATATTCCGTTTAGTATTCGCATTAACTTTTTTGATTTTTCCTAAGTGTTTTTGGGCGGCGGATGACCATCTGATCGAGAACATGCGGAAAAACGAAAAAGTTGTTGTGGGAGGAGTAGAATTTGAGGTTTTCCGTACGCCGTCCAATGAGCCCGATAAAGCTGCATTTCCCAATGAAGATTATAAGGTAAGTGTTGGCGCGGATGGTTTGCTCTACGCGCGAAGAAAACTTTGGGGTTCTACTCCACAAAATCCAAAATATGAAACAGTTCTCGCGAGTAGTTATTTACTTCCGTATGCAGCTAATTTTATTGTCGATACCAGTGGTCAAATGTATGTCTTTCACAATACAGATAGAGTAGATACCCAACGGGATAGGGCCTTTATGTTTTCGGAGCCGGAAATTCTTGCTGCCGGAAGCATTGTTATACACCAAGGAAAGATATTAGCCATGGCACCGGTAAAAGCTCACGGACAAGGCGATGAAAGAGCTTTAATACGTTTTGCAACTTTGCTTAGGGCGCAAGGTTATGAAGAGCATCCACTCGTTTTGTCGGACACAGATGATTCCTTCAAAATGGTTATGGAGGCCTACCGAACCCGCTCGTTAGAAAAAGATTTTTACACAAATTTTCTACGTGAATTTCGCAAGCATCTTGAAAGTGTTGATCATCACTTGGGACCAAGGCAAGGCGATTGTAAAGGCGGACTACAGGGTGTGCCGAGTAAAAGTAAGCTCTTTAGAATTTAAACACTTATTCAAGGAGCAAGCCGATTACGGGAGCATTGCTAGATTTTACGAGTTTACTCTCAGTTTTAATGGATGAATCAGCATTTAAGGTAAGAGTGATTTTGTAAGTGTTATTGCGTACATTGCTGAGAGGGCCTGTATCTTCTATGCACTGGAAAAGGACGGAATCGCCTTCAAACGAATAGTCGGCGTCCAAACATTCATGTGTGACAAAGGTATTGAGCTTGGAACTAGCTTTATTGGAGAGCAATGCTAGTGCTGTGTGATTATCGCGTGTTTGTATAAGGAGTGCCAATACTTGAATGTCATTCGTTAGACGAACATTGTTTTGCTTGAGAGTTTTTGCAGCTGGATCATTAAGAAGTGGATAAGCGCGAGGGTTCGTGTGGCCGAGTGAAGTTGTAAATTGTAAAAGTAAAAAGACAAAACTTAGGAAAAATAATTTGTAGTTTTTCATTTATTTTCTCCATTTTTTTAATGAGCCACTGGAACGAGCCATTCTTTGCTAGGGCTGTCAGCACTTTTATATCTTTGGTCGCCTGTATATTTAAGTTCTACTTGTGCTTGATTCGCTGCCAGACGCTCAAAAACATACCTGGTTTCAAAAGTAACCATGCCCTCAAGTTTTTGTTCTTTATCTATGTAAGTCCAATTTACAAATGGGAGGCATGCAACTTGATTGCCGTGAGAGTCTTCAGCATCAGGCATAAAATATTTTACTGGTAGGGCTTCTATGTATGCATTGCGTTCTATCGCTGCTTCAAAACACTTTTTGGGTGCTGATTTCTTTTCATCATAATTTGTTCCCGATTTTATCTTAATTTGAGTAGCTTCACTTTCAGGGTGGGCAATTACTTCATTCACTTCAATAGCGCGAGTCAAATAAAGTGTTTTGTGATTGGCGGCATTTTTAAGACCCAAACATTTTGGTTCTAGCGTACAGATGCCTTCGTTAAGTTTAGCGTGAGCAAGCGAAATAGTGGAAGCTCCTAAAATCAAGACGAGTTTGGGATTAAGGAATCGTGTACCCATGGGCGTATTTTAAGTATTTAGCTATGAAAGGTCAAAGCAACCTAGGCTCTTAAAGCTCTATGTAAAGATCAGTTGTAAGAATAAGTTTTAAGCATAAAAGAGCAATGTTTTATTGATATAAGCAGCCTGCGTTTTGCTATGCGTTACGGCGCTCAAGTCATGAATCCTCTAAAAACCACGTATAATCCAAGCTTTAGCTCTTTTGTCAGCGACGTAGCTTGTAATGAACCCTAGGGCGGGCATACGCTTGGGACGAACGATATGTCCGTATTTTGTTTCTGGAAACCCTATAAAAGCCGAAAAGAATCGGAAGGTTAATTAACCGAATGGGAATGATGGGGTGTCTTATCTTTAGAAGAAAAAGTGCCAGCGCACGAGAATTGCAGGATGCAATGATTGTGCAGCCGTGTAGGGAGGTCTCTTGAACGAAGAGGATCTCGTACGGCGAGCGCAGAGTGGAGACAAGGGAGCATTTGAACTCTTGGCGAAGCTTCATGCGCGCACACTTTTTAGGATGGCGTATCGGTTGGTGAACAGTGCGGAAGTCGCTGAGGACATTACACAAGAAGCGCTTATGAAGGCCTATCAAAACATTGGTAGCTTCAGAGGTGATAGTAAGTTCTCAAGTTGGCTTATACAAATTGTCGTCAATACGGGTCGCAACGTACTTCGAGGTCAGAATCGTAGAAACGAATCTAACATTGAAGACGAAGTGATTGCAGCTGAGCATAAGGACTATCAAAAGATAGAAGGACTTCAGACGATGACAAGGTTGAAGGCCGCCGTAGATGCTCTACCGCCGAGACAGAAGTTGGCCCTGGAGTTAAGGCTCTTCGAAGAGTTGAGCTTTAAAGAAATTGCCACGATAATGGATTGCCCATTTGATACGGCAAAAGCAAATTTTCGTCATGCTCTGATTAAACTCAGAGAAAAATTGGCGGAAGATGGAATTGAGATTCCTGGAGTAGAAACACTATGAACGAAGTACAAATGAAAACTCTTTTAAAAGCTCTGAAGAACGAAAAGCAGCTTTTTTCTGTTCCCGAACCCGATGCTGACTTTGAAAAACGCATGATCAAAGGTTTGCGTGCATCTCCTTTATGGAAACGTGAATCACTTTGGTCCAAGTTGAATGTATTTCGCTTTGAATTATCTGTATGGAGAATGGCTGGGGCAACCTGCGCTGTTCTTTTAGTATTGGGTGCTGTTAGATTTTACGATGGGGCACAACATCAGTTTGCAGACATCGAAAACAAACGCAGTCACCCTGAGTTGATTTCTATGATTCAGCGGGGGGGCGAGAAGGCCCTTCAGGCCTGGATTAGCATAAATGGCGATTTGGCGGCTCAAGATTCGGCTGAAATGCCCGAATTTGCCCCTTCCAGCGACAGCGAGCAAAAAAGAATTCTCGCAGAGCTTGAAAAGAAGTGGGCACCCGCTCTTTAATGGAGTTCAGTGGATTGGGTGAGCGCTCGAAAACTTTTCTTCTCAGTTGTGGCATTTATGATGATATCTTCTTCGCACGCTATTCAGCCTGAAGAGTTAGATCGTACGGCTCAGGCGCGCTTTGAAAATCGCTTGAACGAACTTATGCTTTGGCGCCTTTCTGATGAATTGGCTTTAAAGCCTCAAGACGAGCAAAAATTAAAAACCATTCTTAGCAAGTATCAGGAACAACGCAAAACTGCGTTACTTAAACAAGAAGAAATTCTAAATAAGGTAGGGAGCGAGTTAAAAGCTAAAGAAGCTAATGCTGCATGTCCTAATTGTTTGGGTGATTACGAAAAAACTGTCGTGAGTGTAGCAGAAGCAAACACTAAAGAATTTAAAGAACTAAGAACGTTGCTTGGCACCGAAAAAATGCAAAAGTTTTTAGTTATCCGTAGCCAAATGACACGTGACGTTCGAGACGCACTTAGAAAACCCGCGACTCCCTCCAAATAATAAAAAAACTGTTAGTGTTTTAAGAATGAGAAAAATGCTTTCTATTCTTTTGGGTACTTTTTTATTATGTGTTGCGAATGCCGAACAAAGCGCTCAAATTTGGTCTCGTTCCATAATGCCCACGTGTCAGTATGTGTATCAGACGGAATCAGATGTCATTATAAAATTTAACTCTGAAGTGTTGCAGGCTTATGTTCAAACCGAAAACAAGCATCCGCTGTATGTTCAAATTGTGTTTAAAAATTCTTGGAATCAAGTTCCCTATAAGTCCGAAACTCTTTTAGTAAAAGTAGACGAGACGGGACGCGCATCGTTTACAGTGGAATCCATGAGTATTTCAAAAGGCTTTTTGTTTAGAGAAATGTATTTTCAGCTAGGAGTAGAATTTGGAAAAACTTCTTTTTACGCATTAAGTCCTATTCTCATGAGCGATGTAGGTCGCGAAATGGGTGAAGCTTGTCATACTCAGCGTCAAGGAGACGCTCAGTATGTTGAGCGTCCCCTAGTCCTGTAACAAGAATAGTTTTAGAGTTTCATTATGATTTTACCAATGCTTGCGGCTTTTGTTATTGGGTTGGTGACTGTTTTGCAGTCAGGTCTTCATAAAAACATGTTAATGGGTAATGGTTTGCTCTCAGTTGTTGCTTTAAATGCTGTCATTGCATTTGTAATTTCAATGCTTTTATTTTTTGCTCAAAAATATTCTTTGATCACTTTACCTGAAAGCTTTAGTGGTCAAGGTGCCTTTCAATTTAAAAAGTGGTGGTACATTGTTCCTGGAATTTGTGGATTCATTATCGTAGTAGGATTTCCCTTGGCGATTTCTTATGTGGGTGCCGCACAAGTTTTTATTATAGCGGTCGCAGGGCAATGCGTGGGGAGTTTGATGTGGGATATATTTGTAGAACACAATTCGCCTACGGTATTAAAAAGCGTAGGTGTATTTCTCACTCTTGTAGGCGCCTTTTTAACAACCTTAAAGTAGATAATCTCTACGTTGCTCAAGGCTTGACGTTTGAAAGCATATTTGCAGTTGGTGCATTTAAAACGCTTATATAATCAGCCGAAAGCGCAAGAATTTCTCGATCCATTAAGTTTGTCTTGGGATTATATTTTAAACGTTCAGAACTTAGTCGTGTGTCTTCCCTGATATCAATCTCTTGTTGGCTCAAATGTTTATGTCTCCAAGCGCTTATCTCTTCGTATTCGCCAACTGTGAGAGTATCTTTCTGGACTATAGAACTTACGCGTTCGTTGTATGTGGCGATCAATTGAGCATCTTTATCTTGGCTTAAGCGCTCACTAGATAATTGCTTAAGTGTTTGAAGTTGAGCTTCGCTCAAAATCTTCCAAGGATGTGAACCCAAAGCTAACTCCATATTAATTACGGGAGCAATGTCTTCTAGGTCCAAGGTATAGTTTAAAGCAGCTTCGCCTGAACCTGCACGATCCAAAAGATCGTTACGAGGTGTAGGAATTATTAGATCTGATTGAACTCCGTTGAATTGCGTAGATTTTCCAGAAGGCAAAAAGAAGGCTGCAATTGTATATTTGAGCGCGCCGACAATTCCGTTAGGCTGTAACCTATTCAGTCTGTTGTAGAGATTGTCCTCAATCCTAAGTTGAACGGTTTGAACGCTGCCTTTACCAAAGCTTTTATTCGATCCTACTATTAGAGCTCTTTTGTAATCTTTAAGTGCTCCCGCAAGAATTTCTGAAGCAGATGCAGAATTATCGTTAATCGCTACCACGAGCGGACCTGAGTAGAGTATTTCTGTATTTGATCCCTCGGGGTTTTTGCTTTTGTATTCTGGATCTCTCGCTCTAAAATACTGATTTATCTTTTCGCTGTTATATTTTACCTGAACGGTTGATCCTTCCGCTATTACGGCATCTACAATTTCAGCAGTGGCATCTAAGGATCCGCCAAAGTTAGAACGCACATCAATGACAATAGCTTCCACTTTTGCGTCAGATAGTTGTTTAATTGCGGCTTTCACATCATTGGCAACTTCAGAATAAAAAGTAAAAAATCGAATGATACCTACTTTTCTGAGTTGTCCGCTAGAGTCAGGAGTTTCAACGCTTTCAACTAAGATGGCTTGAGGGTTGCTTTCGTCGTACGTCTTTCGTGTTCTCTTAGCTGTTATGAGAGCATCAGATCCTGCTCTTCTTAGTTTGAAGTAAACTACGGTGTCAGGCTCTCCTCGCATTTTATCTTCAAACTCCTGAGAGGTTAAAGTGTGGGTGTTTTCAAATGTCTTAGCATCTTGAGAGATTCCGACTATTTCATCTTTAACTTTTATGTCTACATTTGGGTTTTCTGGGTCTTTAAGGATGCTCTTAACACTAGGATATTGCTCTGTGTATTCGACTGTAAGCCCAACACTTTTAAAATTGCCAAAGATATATTCTGAAAACTTGCGAAGCTCATAGTCGTTCAAGTGCTCAGAGTGAGGATCCAATGCTGCGGCATACGAATCCAGAACATCTTCAAAGATATCGGTCGGTTTTTTAAGTTTTAAATCTTTAATCTCTCGTGCAATGGACTGGGTGGTGTTTTTTATTTTTTCTATAGGATTCAAAAGTTCATTTGAATTATTGGCAAAAAGTGAGTTTAGGTACAGGACGCTTTCTTCTTTAAGTTGCGCATCGTCTTTAGCACTGGGGTAACTTTTTTTCTCTACAAAATAATATGAAAGAGAATTGTCACTCTTTACTTCCTTTATTGCCGAAACGGCTTCTTTGAAGTTTTTTTCAAAGCGTTCCAATGCCTTAAGTTTAATGTTTGTGAGTTCAAGAGTAGCTTCGCAATTTTCTTCTTTCATGGCTGCGAAAGCTTTGCGAGCCTTCGTTTCTTCAGAAATAGTTAATCGAGTTTTGAGGGATTGATTTTGTTTGTTAACCCAAACATTTGCAGCTCTATCAAGAGTGAGTAAAAAAAAGTTGAAGTCTTTTTCGCCAGTAATGTTAGGGGTTTCGTCATAGAATTTTTTATCACTGTACAAATAGTGAGACTTGCTAATCTTGGCTATGTGGAAAATCAGTTCATCACACGTCAGTGCATGTGCATGACTTTGTAACAAGACAGCACTTAGCAGAAAAATTATTCGTTTCGCAAAAAAGGAGTTGTAAATCGTTAGTTTTTTCGCCATCAAAAACATGCTTGCACCGCAGTCCAATCCTAAAGATTGGAAAAATTGATAGTATAGGTAACTTAAAGGATTACAATGATTTAAGGGGATTTATGGCTGGCTGCGTCGTTAAACGTGTTTGGGCTAAAAATAGAACCGCGTGCCCAGCAGTGCAGTCCATCCACGGTAGTCGCCACCTATAAGTTCTGCGTACTCAGCACCACCCATGATTTTGAATTTATCGTCATAGATGAAGTACTGTA
Source organism: uncultured Bacteriovoracaceae bacterium (assembly GCA_964538275.1). GTDB lineage: Bacteria > Bdellovibrionota > UBA2428 > UBA2428 > UBA2428 > CANIGN01. The sequence continues at coordinate 18,330 of CAZIFW010000011.1, read as the reverse complement.
AACCAACATAGGCTGCTTGATATTGTTCACCTGCTTGTGCCCCCACAAGTCTTTCATAGCGACTTTGCGGAAAGATTGAGTTGGGTTTGTTGCCCTTAGAAAAAGAATAACGTGTAACAGCTTGAAGCTTGTCTTGAATTAAATCGTAAGTAGGTAAGAGCATAAACCCAATAATCTCTAAAGCTTTATTTTTTCCGTGATAGAATTCAGAGGCAAAACTCCATGAATTGTTTTCAATCCAAAAGCCTAAAGAACTTAAATGTTCGTAACGATTAAGTGTGCTGCTACCTGTTTTAATGTTGCTATAGAGATAATCAAAACGTATCTCTGCTTTTTTGATATCTAAGAATTGGCTTAAATCATAAAGCGCACCGATTCCAAAAGCATAGCTTCCGCCAAATTGACCAAATTCGTTATCAACGTCGTTGGAGTAGATTGAGCTTTGATAAGTAAGTTTGTCCTGAGTGTATTCAACACTTAGACCGGTTGCTCTATCTAGGCGTAGCTGATTAAAAAGTTGTACGCGTTCAAAAGCAGGGTAACGATTGGAGCTTTGCTGAAATTCATAACCTGCAAATTTTACTTTCTGACGCCCTATTGTAAAAGAGAGCGTATCTTGGGGCGACCACTTAACATAGGCATCTGCAAGATCTTTGTATAAGGGTTCGAAGGTGTCAGAGCTTTGAGCATCAATTTTTATTTCTATTTTTTTTTCTAAAAATAGACCACTGACCCCTAGTCGTATGCGACGATCTTCCCAGTCGTTAGAGTGAAGTTCGTTGTTCTCTGACCAGTGATACTGTCCATGATAGCGACCTTGTAGTTTAAATTCCTGAATGATTTTATTGTCATCATTGCTATAGAGCGTGCTGAGACTCCAAATTTTATCAAAGTATTTTTCAAGTTCATCGGATGTTTGTGCAGAAAGAGACTGAATTTTAATGACGTTAAAGCTAAGAAAAACTGCAAATAAGATAAAAGAGCGATTGGCAAAGCACTGTTGCATTTCTCAAGCATAACGTTGCAAATGTTTTAAACATAGGAGCTCATTTATATTTTTTTAAATACATGAGAGCTTCGTTTAGAGTGTGGCTAAACTTTGAAACACTCCCCGCTTTATTTTTTTGAAGCCAATTTTCAAGAGGAAGCCAAAGAGCTGCAAAATATAAAATCATAGCGGCTGCAAGTGGACGAATAAGAATCCAAACAAGTTCAGAGTAAGGTCGTTCTGCAAAATAAAAAAAGAAAAGAGTGATGCCAAATGACATTAAAAATAAGGGTTGAAGTAGAAATGAGAGAAAGCCCTTTTTCTTTTTTTGATTCTGTAAGTTTTTTTGTTTAAGTCCTATTTCTTCCATTTTGTTAAAGTATTTTTCTACTTTAAGTTGTCTAAAATAAACTAAAAAACAAAGTGACCAGCAGATGAGTATTTTGATTCCAATGAGGGTTAATACAAGGCCTAGGAAATTATCTAAATTCACCCATGGAAAAACTTGTTTTATTGAAAGAAAAAGTTTTTGAACACCTGAAAGCAAATAAGATCCAAAAAGTAAGTACGCTAGAAGTATAGGCTGAGCAAAAGCCCATAGACTTAGGAGGCTAATTCCCACAAGACAGCCCACTAAGTTTGCACCAAACAAAAGTGTGCCTAAAGAAAATAGAAAGCCTTGGGCACTGATAGCGAGCATGGGTGTGAGGCGTTTTCCAGCCGGAGACAAGGTTTTCAAAACTGCAGCTACGTTAGAGATACTAGCTCCAAGTAGTCTATTGCTTTGATCTTTTGGAGCATTTCTAACAGCACGACATAGCAGAAAGCCTTGATTGCAGGAGAGGAATTGGCCTGAGAGGGGTATTCTAAGGCCATGTAAAAGGCTTCCGAGACCAATTTCTACAAGGCTTAAGAGGGCGGAATGCCGGCCAATATAAGCATTGTAAGGCTCTGAATTCATGACGGCTTTTTTAGCCTATTTTTTGGCTAAGCACTATTTCAAAGCTTATCCAATTCTAGGTCAATTAAGGGGTAAAATTGAATTGATTGGAGGCTCAATTCGCAGGAGTGTTGAGTGAGAGAACATATGAAACCCACAGAAGAAATACTGAGTGATATCGCCGCTGAAAGAAAACGCTGGGGAAAAAAGTTGATGATTTTAGGGCATCATTATCAACGCGCTAATTTAATATCTGTTGCAGATCATATTGGAGATTCTTT